>NZ_CAMBTS010000095.1 GCF_945870625.1 Novosphingobium sp. Chol11
GGACGTTCCAGATCCCCGCTCAAACTTATGCATGAGCCTTTCAGCATCAAACGCGGAGATCTTTTTTGCCGAAGTCACCGAGGGCGGATCGGTTTGGGCGATCCGCGACTTGGCTGGGTTTCCGACGTCCACCAGTGCTTCTGGTGAAATTGCGATGCCGTTCTGGTCGAAAAAGAGCCGCGCAGAGAAGATTATTGAAGGTGTCAAAGCCTATTCGAACTTCGAGCCTTTCGAGCTGAGTTTGGCCGAGTTCATCGAGAATTGGCTTCCCGGTTTTGAAGGCGATGGTTTGTTTGTGGGACTGAATTGGTATGGCAAGCGAGCGACTGGCTACAACAGCAGCCCAGCAGATGTTTGCGAGCGATTGATCGGGGCAAACCCATCGGTTCAGAAATAGGTCAATGCGATAGGCCGTCCGCTAACCGCCATTCCCAGTCACCCCCTCCTCGCGCTCACAAACAAAACCCCCAAACCTAAGCCGACCCCCGCAAAATTAGCTCAGGCATCATCGAAACTGAGGCGACCTCGCCGCCTTCCATCCGGCTGAACAGCATCTGGATCATCATCTCGGCCCCGCGTGCCACATCCTGCCGGATCGTGGTCAGCGGCGGGGTGGTGTGGCTGGCGACCATCACGTCGTCGTAGCCGATCACGCCCACATCCTGCGGCACCCGCTTGCCATGCACCGCCAGCGCCCGCAGCGCGCTCATCGCGATCACGTCCGACGCGGCCACGATGCCATCGGGCGGCGGATTCTTGCCGAGGTAGGCCTCGATCGCGCCGTAGGAGCTTTCGCTGGTGAGATGCAGCGGCAGCAAGGTTCCCGCGCCGTGCCCGGCGGCACCCAGCGCCTGCGAGAAACCGGCAAAGCGCGCCGCAAACTCCGGCACCTCGACATTGCCGAAGAAGGCCAGCCGCTTGCGCCCCTGCGCCAGCAAATGCTCTGCCGCCATTCTGCCGCCCGCCACGTTGTCCGAACCGACCGTGATCTGTTCCGATCCGGGCTGGTCTGCGCCCCACACGATCATCGGGCGATAGCGCTGCGCCACGCGTTCGATCACCTCGATCTGGTTCGATTGGCCGATCAGCACCACGCCGTCCACCCGCCCCGCATCGACGATCCGGTCGAGCCAGCGATCGTCGGTGGGGATCACCCGCGAGAGCAGCAGATCATGCCCGCGACCCGCAATCGCATCGGCCAGCGGCCCCAGCAGGCTCATGAAAAAAGGATCGGACAATGTCTGGTCCGCCTCGTGGCCCAGCGGCAGCACCACGCCGATTGCGCCGGTGCGCCGCAGACGCAAGTTGCGCGCCGCCTGATTGACCTGAAAACCATGCTCCTGCGCCAGCGCCACGATCCGGCTGCGCGTCGCCTCCGCGATCACCGTATTGCCCGCGAGCGAGCGCGAAACGGTCGCCACAGATACCCCGGCGAGTTCGGCAAGTTGCGCAAGCGTGGATACGGTCGAAAGCTTCATCACAACTCTCTGTCACGTCAGGCCGCGTTCGCCAACCGGGTTTGCGCACGCGCTTCCCTCCGCGCGCGGTATCTGCCTTTTCGCCAAGCAAAAGACGTTTGTACCTCGGGGATAAAACGCTAGCATAGGGTGCAACCATCCCGGAGAGCCCCAATGACCACCACGATGCAATCCATCCCCCTCAAAACCATCGACGCCAAAGACGCCTCGCTGGCGGACTACGCCGGCAAAGTGGCGCTAGTGGTCAATGTCGCCTCCAAGTGCGGCCTGACCCCGCAGTATGATGGACTGGAAAAGCTGTACTCAGAATATCGCGATCAGGGTTTTGTCGTGCTGGGCTTTCCCGCCAATGATTTCGGCGCGCAGGAGCCGGGCACCGATGAAGAAATCGCCGCGTTCTGCAGCGCCACTTTCGGCGTCGATTTCCCAATGTTTTCCAAGATCGCGGTCACCGGCGCGGACAAGCACCCGCTCTATCAAGCGCTGACCGCCGCCGTGCCGCTGGCGCAGGGCGACAAGGAAAGCTTCCGCGAGACGCTGCGCGGCTATGGCATGACCCCGAACCCCGATCCCGAAGTGCTTTGGAACTTCGAGAAGTTCCTCGTGGGCCGCGACGGCGCAGTTATTGCGCGGTTTGCCCCGACAACGGCAGCGGACGATGCCGAACTGGTCAGCGCGATCAAGGGCGCTCTGGCAGCGGCATAGGAGCAGCGCCATGACCGAACTCATCCTGCATCACTATCCCGAGTCGCTGTTCTCGGAAAAAGCGCGCGCAATGCTCAATGCCAAGGGGCTGGCCTGGCGCTCGGTGATCATCCCGATGATCATGCCGCGGCCCGACACGATCCCCTTGACCGGCGGCTATCGGCGCACGCCGGTGATGCAGGTGGGCGCGGATGTCTATTGCGACACCGCGCTGATCGCCGCCTATCTGGATGACAAGGGCACCGGCCCGACGTTCTTCCCGGCGGCACACCGCCTCGCCGCGCAGACCCTGGCGCGGTGGGTCGATACCGAGTTGTTCTGGTGCTCGGTCACTTTGCGATTCCTGCCCGAAAACATGGGCAACTTTTTTGCAGAGCCCGGCTCGGCCGCCGCCTTTGCCGAAGACCGCGCCAATTTTGCCCAAGGGGCGGTGGTCCGGCGCTTCTCGGTCGATGAAGCCGTGGCCTGCTACGCCACCTTTCTCGGCGAGATGGAGGCGCAGCTGGCCGATGGCCGGGCCTACCTGTTCGGTGCCGATTGGAGCATCGCCGATTTCTCGGTCTATCATGTGCTGTGGTTCATTCATGCTGGCGGCGGCATGCTCGATTGGCTGGAGCGCCATCCCCATGTGGCCGCGTGGCACGCCAGAATGCGCAGCTACGGCGAAAAGCCTTGGCATGACCTATCAGGACCGGACGCGCTCGCTATCGCGCTAGCGTCCGAGCCAGAGGCTGTGGAGCATGGCAGCGACATGCCGGAGATCTCGGTCGGCAGCCTCGTCGATGTCGGCCCGCTCGATTATGGCGTGATGCCCACGCGCGGCACGCTGCTGAAATGCGACGTCGCAACCATCGTGATCCGCCGCGAACACACGCTCACCGGGCCGGTCAACGTCCACTTTCCCCGGCATGGTTTTGGCATAAAAAACCTGCTGTCCTGAGGTTCGGATCCAGCGGCGCACCGCTCGGTCTTGTTCTTGATGAATATGTGCCCGCAAAGCGCGAAACATCCAGCAAGGACCAACAATGCCCCATTCCCTGCGTGCCAGCCTTGCCGCCCTTGCAATCGGTCTGCTCCTTCCGGCCCAGGCCGCATCTGCGCAGGCATCGGCACCGAATGAGGCCGCGACAAACAGCGAGGATGCCCGCCTCACCGCGTTTCTCGATGCCGAATTTGCCGAATGGCTCAAACAGCAGCCGCAGCTGGCGACCCGGCTCGGCATCAAGGACGGCGGGGACCGCTGGAACGATATCAGCGATGCCGCCGCTGCGGCCCAGACCGCGTGGCTTCAAGACAGCGTGAAGCGCACGCGCGCGCAATTCGATCGCGCCGGATTGTCGTCTGCCGCGCAAGTCAGTTTCGATCTCTGGGCGCTTCAGGCGGAGCGCGCAGTGCTGTCAAACGCTGATCGCAAGTTCCGTCCGCCGTTCTATTCGCAGCTCTACTCGGTGCACAGCCAGTTGCCCGACTTCCTGATCAATACCCACAGCGTGGCCGACGCTGCCGATCTCGACAACTACATCGCCCGCCTGCGCGGCATTCCCGCCGTGTTCGACGAGGCCATCGCCCGCACCAAGGCAGGCGAAGCCGCCGGCATTCGTGCGCCGAAGTTCCGGAACGAAGACACCATCACCAGCAGCGAGAAGCTGATCAGCGGTGCCCCCTTCGGCCCCGGCCCGGACGCCGCGCTCTGGGCTGATGTCAAAACCAAAACCGCCGCGCTGGTGCAGCAGGGCAAACTGACCCAAGCCGATGCGGACAACCGACTGGCGCAAGCGCGCGAGGCCATTCTCGCGCTGAAACCTGCTTATGAGCGCGTGATCGCATGGGCGCAAGCTGACCTCGCCGCTGCCCCCAGCGGCCGGGTCGGCGCGATCTCGCTCGCCGGCGGCGCGCAGTATTATGCGAACGAGCTGACGCTCAACACCACCACCGATCTCACGGCCGAGCAGATCCACGCCATCGGCCGCGCCGAAGTGACGCGCATCGAGGGCGCGCAGGATGCCCTGGCGCGGCAGGCTGGGCTGAAAGACCGCGAGGCCTTTTATGCGCAGCGCGTGCAGCTCTATCCGCTGCGCGCCTATGATGATGCCATGCGCACCGAATATCTGGCGGCGGCCAACGCCTTTGTCGCCAAGACCCGCTCGATGCTCGGGCGCTATTTCGGCATGCTGCCTGCCTATCGCATCGAAGTGGTGCGCGAACCCGCGTTCTCTGAAATCCCCGGCGGCGCCGCGCATGCCTCTGCGCCCAGCCCGGACGGTTCGCGTCCCGCACGCACTTATGTCCACCTTGTCGGCACCCCCAAAGATCCCGCCGCGCTCTACACGTTGATGTGCCATGAAGCGGTGCCGGGCCATAACATGCAGGGCGACATTCAGGTGCGGCAAAAGGGCGCGCCGAAGTTCCGGGCCGCAAGCTTCTATGTCGCATTCGGCGAAGGCTGGGGGCTTTATTCCGAAGCACTATGCAAGGAAATGGGCGCGTTCCCCGATATCGCCGCCGATTTCATGCGGCTTGATGCAGAACTGTTTCGCGCGGCGCGGTTAGTGGTGGACACCGGCATCCATGCCAAAGGCTGGACCGAGGAGGAGGCAGTCGCCTACCTCAACCAGACCGGACGCCAGCCGCCAGAAACCGCCCGATCCGAAGTGCGCCGCTACATCACCCTGCCGGGGCAAGCGACCGGCTACAAGATCGGCATGCTCAAGATTCAGGAGCTGCGCGCCAAGGCGCAAGCAGCGCTGGGCGCGAAATTCGATATCCGGGGCTTCCACGATTTGCTGATCGCCGGAGGGACGCTGCCGCTCTCGATTCTGGAGCGCCGCGTGAACGAATGGATCGCCGCGCAATCCTCTTAGAAAGGAGTGCGTAAAACCTGCATCTTAGCCTCGCTCATCCTGAGCTTGTCGAAGGGTGTTGGCGCAACGGTTCTTCTGCGATGCTTTGCCAAGCTCAGCATGTGCGGGTCTTGGTTCGGTTATTTCATGATTATCGCTCGATGCTTTAGGCTGCCCCCAATCACATTTTCATCGGCGCGGCATAGCCGGTAAGTTCGAGATAGCCGCTGCCGCCCGGCGTCGTCACCGCGCCTTCCCAATAAATCGGCAAGCCGCTGCGGCGTGCGTCCAGTTCCTGATCCGCCATGAACGGGGTCAGCGCAAATCTGCGCACGCCTTCGGGCAGGCGGATCGTGAGCGTTTGCGCGATGGGATAGGTCGCGCCGGTGCGCGGCGAGGTCCAGCGGCGCATCGGCACAAGGCTTACATCGCCCGGTGCCAGCACCACCACCGCGCCGCCCGCGCGGCGAAAGCTACCCCCGGCCCATAGCGTCGATCCATCTCGCCGCCGGATGCGAAATGCCATCAGCGCGCTGCCGTCATCGAAATTCAGCCCGGTCCAATCCCAGCCCGCTGCCACCGGATTAAGGTAACTCGATGACCATTCTCGGTCCAGCCACGCCTTTCCGCTGACTGATCCGCCCGCCTTGCCGCGCATGATCGTGCCCGAAACGCGCATTTGCGGCAGCGAATAGTAATAGCTCGCCTCTGATGGCTTGGGGCCTTTGCGACTATACCCGCCCTGCCCTTCAAGCAGCGGCGGCTGGCTCGGCGTGAAGGCCAGATCGAGCGTAAAGCCCTTGGCGGCAATGCGCGTGGTGAACTGCCCGTCCGCCAGCCTGACCAGCCGCCAATCGCGGATAGTGATATCCGCATCACCCACTTTTGCGCCCGCCAGACCAAACCCCGCGCGCGCCGCGCGCTCGTCATGCAGGATGTGCCCGGTCGCCGGATCAGACAGCGCGACATGCGCAAACAGGACCTGTTTGGCCGCAAATGCGCTGGCATTGTTGGGATCGACCGGCAGGCGTGAGCGGAAGAACGTGACCTGAAAACCCAGCCGCTTGCCGTCGACGCCTGCCACGATGCCGGTCACATACCACCATTCGGTGCGATATTCGGGATGCGCGCCATGATCTGCGGGAAAAGCGAACGTCCGCCCGGGCGAGACCACAGGATAAACCACCGGCGGCGCGGCAGAGGTCGCGGCCATTAGCGCCAGCGCCATGATCGCGTGCGCCCGCTTCACCAGTCCGCCCTTACCGCGCGCACTGCATCGACCGACAGCGCCCGCCGCCCGGCGAGCATCGCGGTGGCCGAAGCCGCCACAGTCAGCGCGGCGATCACCGACGCCATCAACCCCAGCGGAAAGCGCGTGCTCATCGTCCAGTTGAACGATTGCGGATTGACGACGTGGATCAGCACCTGGCTGATCGCGATGCCCAGCAGCACCCCCGCCATGCTGCCCACCAGCCCGAGCAGCGCGCCCTCGCTGCCCAGCATCGCCAGAACCTGCCCCCGGCTGACCCCGATATGGCGCAGCATGCCGAATTCGCGCGTGCGCGCCAGCGCCTGCGCCGATGTGGTCGCGGCAACGCCCGCCAGCCCGACAATGATCGCGACCGCCTCGAGCAGATAGGTAATCGCAAAGCTGCGATCGAACAGTGTCAGCGCAAAGCGGCGCAATACGGCAGGCTGCGCGGTCTGAACCTGCCCCTGCAGCGCGGGCGGCGATGCTGCGATGAGCGCGCGGCTGACGCTGTCCGCGCTGGCCCCGGGCGCAAGCACGACCATCGCCGCATCGCGCGCTAAGTCGCCGCTCATGCGCTCGTAATCGCTGCTTTCGATGGCAATGGCCCCCTGCTGGCGCGCATAATCGCGCCACACCCCAGCGACAGCAAAGTGCTCGCCGTGGCCGAGCGGCAGGCGCACGCTTTGGCCCGCAGAGCGCCCCAATATCCGCGCGGCAGGCTCTGACAGCCACACCGGGATCGCCCCGCGTGGCGGCCGCACCGCGCTGCCGATCAAGGTCATCGCCTCCATCGCGGGCATGACCGGGCGCGCGATCAATTGCATCGGCGGCTGATCGGCGGCCAGCACCAGCGGCACCGTGCGGCTGAACATGATCCGCTCGACCCCTTTCACGCGGGCCAGTGCGCCTTGCGCCGCGGGGTCAAACCCGCCCGATCCCGGATCGCTGCGCAAATAAAGGTCGCCGCTCAGGATATCACCCAGCCATTCGTCCACCGCGCCGCGAAAGCTGGTGACCATGATCGCCATCGCGATCATCAGCGCGGTGCTCGCCACGATCCCGCTCAGCGCGCTCGCCGCCGCGCCCGGCGTGCCGCGCAGATGCTGAACCGCCAGATCGAACGCAAACGCGCCGCTCGGCCGCCGCGCCAGCGGCGCGAGCAGCAGCCGCGCGACCCCCGGCATTGCAGCAATCCCGGCGGCGAGCAACAAGGCAATGGCCAGATAGCCGAACAGCGGCAGCCGCGCCGCCGCCGGCATCAGCGCCGCCCCGATCCCGAGCCCCGCCAGCACCAGCGGTACCATGAGCCCCGGCCGTGCGCGCGGATCGAGCGCATCGCCCGCATTCTTGAGCGCCACCGCAGGTGCCGCCCGGGCGCCGTCCAGCGCGGGCAGAACGCTGCCACCAATCGCCGCCGCCATGCCCAGCGCGAAAAATGCGAGCGCGGCTCCCGGGGCAAAGATCAGCGGCGGAGGCGCATCGCCGAAGTAGCCGCCGCCCAGATCCCCGCCAAGCAGCGCCATCGCGCCTGCCGCCAGACCATAGCCCAGCAGCAGCCCCAGAACCGACCCGGCCAGCCCGGCCAGCGCACCTTCGGTCGCGACCAGCGCGATTAGCGCGCGCTTCTGCATCCCCAACGTGCGCAGCAGCGCAAAGGCCTGAAGCCGCCGCGCGACCGAGAGCGACTGTGTCGCATAGACCAGAAAGCTCCCCGTCAGCAGCGCGACGAGCGCCAGCATATCGAGGTTCACCCGGTAAGCGCGCGACAGCGCATCGCTCTGCGCCGTCTGATCATCACCGTCGCTCAGGATCGCATCGGGCGGCAACAGCCGCGCCAGCGCAAGCCTTGCCGCGCCAGGCTGCGCGCCGTCCGCCAGCTTCAGATCGATCCGGTCGATCCGCCCCAACCGGCCGAACAAGCTCTGCGACGCCGCGATGTCGATCGCCCCCAGCCGCTGCCCATCGGCCACTGCCGGCAAAGTCCCGCGCACCACCATCGTCTGCGTGTGCCCGTTCGCGGTGATCGCCAGGCTATCGCCCACCCGCACCCGCGCCGCCGCCAGCGCCGCGCGCGAGAGGAACAGCGCGTCGCTCGCAAAGGGATCGGTCGCCCCGGTCCCCGGCCCGCTCGCGCTCACGCCGATCGTCGTCGGCGTCACGTTCGCCGCGCGGATCACATCGAGGCCGAGCACCGGTATCGCCTCGCCGCTCGGCGACTTCGCTTTGAGCATGACCACCGGGCTGGCGTCTGCCACCCCCGCCGCCAGAGCGACCCGGCCATAAAGCGCCTCGTCCATGCCCAGCGCGCTGGTGGCGGTGATCTGGAGATCGGCCGCGCCGTTCACCGTGCGGATTGCCTGCCCGAACGAGGCGAGCGCCGAGCCGTTGACCAGATGCACCGCAAAGCCCAACGCGACGCCCACGGCAATCGCCAGCGCAGCCACAGCGATGCGCCCCGGATGTTGGCGCCACTCGCCCGCGATCATCCAGCGCAGCGCCGCGTCAGCCATCGGCGGCGACCAGTCCCGATGGGGTGAGCCACACCGTGCGATCCGCAATCGCCGCCGCCGCCGCCGAATGCGTAACCAGCACCCCCGCCGCGCCACGTTCGCGCGCAGCCTTGCCAAACAGCGCCAAGACCAGCGCGGCGGTTTCGGGATCGAGATTGCCGGTCGGCTCATCCGCCAGGATCAGCGCAGGGCCATGGATCAGCGCCCGCGCAATCGCCACCCGCTGCATCTCGCCGCCCGAAAGATCGCGGGCATAATCATCCCCGCGCGCGCCCAGCCCGACCTGCTCCAGCATCGCATCGGCGCGGGCCAGCGCCTCTGCCGTGCCCGTTTTGCCGATCGCCAGCGGCAGCGCCACATTGCGCCGCAGCGTGAGGTAGGGAAGGATATGAAACGCCTGAAACACAAAACCGATCTGCCGCCGCCGCAAATCGGTTAGTCCGCGCTCGTCCAGCCCGCCCAGCCGCGTCCCCGCGATCACGACCTCGCCGCCGTCGGGATGATCCAGCCCGGCGATCAGATTGAGCAGAGTCGATTTGCCCGATCCGGATTCGCCCATGATCGCCACCAGATCGCCCGGCGCGACATCGAGCGTGAGGCCTGAAAACAGCACCCGCCCGCCCGGCACCGATTTGCTGAGCGCCCGGATCTGTAGCCGGGCATCAGGGGCGGGCATGGGCGATTGCGGTGACATGCGAGTGCCTCAAGATTGCGTGGCCGTCATCCCTACACGGCGCGGCCCCCGCGCAGAAGCCACCCTCTTGGCCCAGTTCGGCCTTGAGCAATGCGGCGCGGGCGGGCACCATCGTGGCAAAACAGAGGGATGCCGCCTGCCATGATCGAGCTCTATCACTGCCATAATGCCCGCTCGTTCCGCGCGCTCTGGGCGCTGGAGGAGCTGGGGCTGCCCTATTCGCTCCACATGCTGCCCTTCCCGCCGCGGCTGCTCAGCCCCGAATACCTTGCGCAAAACCCGCTCGGCACCATCCCGCTCTTGATCGATGGCGAGACCCGGATGACCGAATCCGCCGCGATCCCGCAGTATCTCGCAACCCTCTATGGCCCAACCCCGCTGGCGGTTGGCACGGAGGAGGCGGATTATGGCCTGTGGCTCGATTGGATGCACCGCAGCGAGGCGACGCTGACCTTCCCGCAAACGATCGTGCTGCGCTACACCCGGCTGGAACCCGAGGAGCGCCGCGCGGCCCAAGCAGCCGATGATTACACCCAGTGGTTCCTCTCGCGCCTGCGCCATCTTACCCGCGCCCTGGCCGACCGCGAGTGGCTCTGCGCCGGGCGCTTCACGATGGCGGACGTGTGCACCGGCTTCGCGCTGCTCCTCGCACAAGACCTGAAGCTGGACCACAAGTTCAGCCCCGAAATCGCTGAATACTGGCAGCGGCTGAGAGCGCGGCCTGCGTTTCTAGCCGCACAGGCAGCGCAGGGTGCGGGCTAGGTCGCAGTGGTGGGGGGCACCGAAGTCTTGGTCGCGAGGCGACGAAAAGTTGACAGAGTTGACACTGTGTCAACTTTCGATTCAGAGGATTAAGTCTTCCAGATCATAGGCTTGCGTTTGAGAGCGGACAGAGTGACACTTTGCGTCACTGCGCGCTTTGCTGACAATGTCAAAGAGCCGCAGCCCGATTATGACAGTGTGCGAGCGTGTAGGACAGTGGTTTGGTCTAGTCCCTGCTTGCCCACTATCAATCGGATCAGTTCGGCACGCCCGCGATCCGATCTACACCTGAAGCAGGTGGGCACCGCCCGGCCACAGGAGAGAGCCATGCAACCGGATGCTTTGCGCGCATTGGTAGACAGGCACGAGATCAGCGAGCTTTCGGTCCGCTACATGCGCGGGCTCGACCGGCTGGACCTTGATTTGCTCAAATCGGTCTATCACGACGATGCCACCGATGACCGGGGTTTCTATACCGGCTCCGGCCATGGCCTGTGCGAGCTGGCCGTGCAATTGCTGGCAAGCCATTTGGCCAACCATCACATGCTCGGCCAGATGGCGATCGATATCGAAGGCGATGTGGCCTTCGGCGAGATCTATTTTCAGGCCTACCACCGCATTATCCAGGACGGGCTGGAAATGGATTTCATGGTGATGGGCCGCTACGCCGATCGCTATGAGCGGCGGGGTGGCGTATGGAAGATCGCGCACCGCAGCGAGCTTAACGATACCTGCTGGCAACAGCCCGCCAGCGATGACTGGTTCAAGGCCACGCCGCAGGCGCTGCGCGGCGCGCGCGGGGCCGATGATCTGACCTCGCAGCGCGAAAGATTGCGCACGTTATGACAGGCAAAACCATCGAGACTTTGGGGCCCGGCGAAGCGCGCTGCCCGGGGTTATCCACGCGCGACATCGTCATGGCCGACGCCGCCGCTCCGCCGGGCGAGTTCATGGCCGATCACTATGAATTCATGGGCAGCGACGATGTAAGCTACGACGCCTATCTCAGCCCGGACTATGCGCGGCGCGAGGAAGAGCGGATGTGGTCCAAGGTCTGGCAGATGGCGTGCCGGCTGGAGCAGATCCCAAGCCCTAAGGACTTCATCGTCTACGACATCGCCGATACCAGCGTATTGGTCGTCCGCCAGAACGATGGCGGGGTCAAAGCCTTCATCAACAGCTGCCGGCACCGCGGCATGCAATTGGCCAAGAGCGAGGCGCGCGGCCATGCGGCGGTTATCCGCTTCCCGTTTCATGACTGGACCTGGGACACCAAGGGCGAGCTGATGGCGATCCCGTGCAGCTGGGATTTTCCGCATGCCGATAAGGCCGCCTTCGGGCTCGATGCGGTTCATGTCGATATGTGGGGCGGCTTTGTGTTCATCAGCCTTGCCGAAGCGCCTTCACCCTTGCGCGATTACCTGGAAGTCATCCCTGATCTCGATCTGCCGCTGCCGATGGAGCGCAGGCACATCGCCTATCATGTGCAGAAAGTGCTGCCTGCGAACTGGAAGATTGCGGCGGAGGCGTTTCTGGAGGCGTATCATGTGCTCGCCACGCATCCCGAAGGACTGGCCTTTGCCGGCGACGCGAACTGCCAGTACGATGTCTATGGCAAGAACGTCACCCGCTTCCTCCACACCATCGGCTTTCGCAGCCCGCATCTGGTGGGCGAAGGCAACGAGGCGGAAATTCTGCAAGGGATCGGCGGGGGCGCGGCGGGCCTCTCGCTCCGGCCCGGCGAGCGCGCGCGCGATGTTTGGGCGGACCATTTGCGCGGCGCCATGGGGCAGCAATTGGGCGTGGACCTCAGCGCAGTTTCGACCACCCAGATGATGGATTCGATCGAATACTTCTGCTTTCCCAATTTCTTTTTCTTCCCCGGCCTCACCTTCCCGATGGTCTACCGCTTCCGCCCGGTGGCGGGCAAAGTCGATGAAGCGATCTTCGATCTCTATTTCCTGAAACCCACGCCCGAAGGACAGGACGCCCCCGCCGCACCCGAAACAGTGTACCTCGGCCCCGAAGACCGCTTCATAGAAGCGCCCGGCATGGATGCGCGGCTCGGCTACATCTACGATCAGGACGTCGAAAACTTGCGCCAGCAAACCCGCGGCATCAAATCCAGCCGCAAACCCGGCCAGACGCTGGGCAACTATCAGGAAATCCGCATCCGCCGGATGCGCGAGACGCTGGCAGGGTATGTGGGGTGACGGGATTGGGGGG
>NZ_CAMBTS010000096.1 GCF_945870625.1 Novosphingobium sp. Chol11
TGCCAGGTGACGCGGCCGAATTCATCGGTGACACGTTCCAGAATGCCGACCATGATGGTGGTCTTGCCGGGCGCGTGTTGCAGGTGCTTCAGCAGCCCGATCACTTCGCGCGCGAGCAAGCCATAGGCGCCACGCGTATCGGGCTTGCCGGTCTTGTCGGAAAACGCCTCGGGCCGCGTCTTGGCCCAAGCCATGGCTTGGCGCGTCAGATCGGTGATGCTGTCCAGAAAGACGATGGACTTGCCGGCGATCAGCCGCACCAGATCGGGATGCGCGGTGGCGAGGTGCTGGTAATGCGCCTCGGAGAAAAACCCATTCGGATCGGCGGCCGGGTTCACGCCGCCAATCAGGCAGGCGATGGCGATCGCATCGTCAAAGCGGCGAATGGGGATGCTGTCGCCCCGCCAATCCTGGACGGATTTAAGACCGGCTTCGAGGTCGATGCAGATCGTCTCGGCCGGAGGTAGCGTTTTGAGCTGCGATGTCTTGCCGACACCACTTGGGCCAAACAGCGCCAGTGTGGTTTTATTGGCCGCGCGCGAAAGGCGTTCATCGGCCGTGACAATGCGCAATGCCATCAGTTTGATCCTTCGCTGCTGGGGTTGGAGCCGGCCAATGCTCTGCCATCACGCTGTGCGGTTTCACTGAGCAGCGTCAGGCGATAGGTCGGGCGGCCGGTCTGCACGGTGCGTGCCGGTTCAAATGCCTTGCGGATGCGCTCGGGCCAGGCGGTATAGGCGCGCTCTGGAACCTTGAAGGCGATCTCGAGGTAGTCGAGCGGGTTCTCACCGCCAGTGCGGATTTCCTCGGCCAGCCGTGCAAGCCGGGCCTGGTCCCATTCGACCTTTTTCGACAATTCGGCGGTGACTTCCACCGAGCCATCCTGAAAGCGCACCGTGCCGGTATCCTTGCCGGCCATGCCGCGTGCCGCGATGGCGCGCTGCTGATAGCGAAGCGCGATTGCACTTTCGATCCAGGCCTGCATGCGTTTCGCAGCATCAGCCGCCTCGCGGGCATCTGATTGAAGCAGCGCGAGATGCTCGGCTGGTAGCGCGACGATATCGCCGAGCGGCATGGTGCGGATTGCTTCAAGCGTTGGGCGGTTGAGGAGCGCGTGCATCAGGCGGTCTCTCCAAGGATCATGGCGATCAGGTTCCGACTGCCGTTGCGCGGACGGGGGCGAGCGATGACGAGATACTCGTAATCCTCAAAGCCATGCCGATTTTGCACGAGATGGGCGAAGCCTCCTTCGGAGAGCTTCAATGCCCTTTCGGCAAGGCGGATCAGCGCAAGCCTTTCCTGATCCTGCAGCAGCTTCAGCATCGGGCAGATGCTTCGTGCGAGCGCGCCGCGGAAATAGGGGAGACGATCGCCAGGCGCCGCAGCGCCAAGCCAGGAGCAGAGCGAAGCTTCTGTAAGAAGCTCCGGCACTGCGCGGGGGTCGGGGAGATGTGTGTCCATACTTAGCATTACCCAGGCAGTTTCGAATCCGTCTCAGGCTGGAGAGGCGATTCCACCGGCGAGCAGTCGCAGACGCATTTCACGAATGCGGCGATAGAGAACGGAGCGCGGCAGCAATCCCTCGCGCCCCACTTCATGCGGCGTTGCGCGCGCGAGTGCTGCGCAAATGCTGTGGTCACGTTCATCAAGCAGTGCACTTGCACGATCGAGATCGAGGCGGCGTTCCAGCGCAGCCACAGCATTCGTGTTCTGGCCGCACCAGGCGGCGTAGCCTTCGCTCTCTGGAATGACGTCCGCGAGCGTCAGCGCCTCCTCCTGGCCGGGTACTGCATCATCCAGCGTCGCGTCATGCCGCTCGCGCTTTTCGCGGCGAAAGCGTGCGGCGAGGCGCGCGGCACGGTGCTGGAGGCAGACCGTGGCGAAGGCCGCGAGGCTTCCGCGAGCCGGATCAAAGGATGGCAGACGGCTGATCAGGTCGAGCAGCAGGTCCTGCTCAATATCCTGTTGCTCATGGCCGGGACGCCCCATGGCGCGGCGCAGGCGGCTCGCTTGGGTCTTTGCGATGGGGCTGATGATGTCGAGATCGGCGAGGGAAAGCTGGTTTGCCACTGATGTCGCTCCTGGGGTTTTTCTGTAACGCCAAGAGACAAACACAGCGGGTCGGGGGCGGTATTGGCGGAAAGGGGCAGAAAGGGGAATAAATACCTCGGGGGATTTAATCCCCTAAGTCAGATCAATGCGTTAGGCTGGTTTTGGGGCATAAATGCGGGAATCGGCCTGATTTACGCCCCGAGCAGGTCGGGAATCTGGTCCCAAAGCGGGGGCTGTGGATACCGGGGAAAAGGGAACAAGACACGAACAAAGGTATTGACCGTTCACGCAGATGCTTATCATAATAGTCCTATGTCCATCACCGTGAATTACCCCCATCTCCCCCTCTCAGGGGCACCCCGGCCTCTCCCGGCAGAGACCCTTTGGGGCGTCGCTGCCCAGGTGCGCCGCCAGGTCATGGCCGACCAGAAAGGCTTTGCCCTGCCCATCTCTGCCCTGGTCGCGGCAAGCCGCCGCGTCACGGCCAATGGCCGAGCGGTCGCTGTCGCCTGGGAACTGGGCCAACCGGTCCATGACGCCCAGGGCCGGGCTGTCCTTGGCGTTTGCGAGACCGATCCGGAACTTCCGGGGGCGGCGCTGGTCTCCATCAATGGCGTCGTGGTGGCCGGGCGAGATGATCTCGCCATCAGCACTGCCGCGCATGAATTGGGCCATGTCATTTTCGATGTCCCAGCGGCGCTTGGCACGCCGGTGCGGCGCTATCGGTCGGTGACCACTGATCCCGATGCGCTGCTTGATAAGCGGGCGGCCGCGTCGGAGCGCCGGGCCAATGAATTCATGGGCGCGCTGCTCGCGCCGCCAGTGGCTTTGCATTTGCGACTGTTGCTGCATGCGCATGCCGAGCGGCTGCGCACCGTCAATGCGCCGCATCGTGGCAGGCCGGGATCGCGGGTTCTGGCGTCCGACAATCCAACGGAATCGGTTGAAGGCGTGATGGCGGCGCTTGCGATTGATTTTGGCGTTTCGGAACGTTTCGTCGCCGTGCGGCTTGATCGCTACGGCTTGGTTCAAGGAGGGGTAGGATGAGTTTCGGGTCGGTCATTCGCAATCGCCGGACTGCGCTTGGCATCAGCTTGAATGACCTTGCGGAGCGGCTGAAAATCTCGCCGGCCTATTGGTCGCGCATAGAACGAGATCAGGAAAACCCGCCGCGCGATGAACTGATAGAACGCGCTGCTGCCATTCTTGGTGTGCAGATGGACGAACTCTTTGTCGAAGCCCAGCGCCTGCCGCCCGACATGCGTGAGGATATGGGGCGGGTTGTGCTGGCCTATCGTCGTCTGCGGTTTATGGGGAAGAGATAGGCGTCATGGGCGTCCGCATCGTCAGGAAGCCATATTACGGAATCGAGGAAGTCTGCCGGCGGTGGGAAATCTCCGAGGCGGATCTGGCTGGCTTTGTGATTGAGCGTGAAATCACGCTTTCAATCGTTGTCGCAAGCCTCCTGGTGGAAATTGGCACGATCGAAGAAGTTGATGATAAAAATTGGTGTTCTATTCCCGAAGAACGGCGGCACCTTTCTGGGGCTTTAGATCTCCACCCTGTAAACGCATGGTCCATTCTCACTGAAGGGTCGCAAGTCATCAACTCTTTTAAGGCAGCCGGCGACGGATACATTAGCATCGAGGGTCGCGAATACGAAAACGGCGAATTACATGTCGTGCGCAGCCAGCTGATTGTGCGTCATGCCGAGTTGGTGCGATTCGAGGCCGCTCAGGATCAAACTGCGGCGCCTGTTGCTGCTGTCGCGCCGGGAGCGCCGGTGGTACTGAACGGACGCGGCGCACCGGCGAAATACAAATGGGATGATTTCTACTGCGCCTTGGCCGTCATGACCCATGCCGATGGCGTCCCGGAGACGCAGACTGAATTGATCCGCCGCATGATGGACTGGTTTGCCAAGCAGAATCTCTACCCGGATCCAACCACGGTCAAAAGAAAAGTCGCCATCTTTTGGCGTCAGTATCACGAGGCGATTGCCCACAATCCCGCTTGAGCGGGACGGATCGTCGTCTGGGTGGGTAGGGCTAAGTATGAAGCCGGCACCCACCACCCCGCATACCCACCTCCCGCCGCACCTCCGCGAGGTCTGCGACATCCTCGCCCGCGGCCTGCTGCGGCTGCGCAGCCGCGGTATGCCAGTGGAAGATACGGAAACCGCCAAGCCCAGAGACATTCGTCTACACTTCCAGGCCCCCCAGCGCCGTTATGCGAACCCCAAGAGAAAGGGAACCGCATGAAACGAACCGCACCAGGCGAGCCAAGCCCGCCCGCAATCATTGTCTCCGCCATTCCAAAGCAGGACGTGCCAGCCCGGCTTGCCGCGCTGCCCCAGGCCAATATCCACGACTTGAAGGAGCAATGGCGCAGCCTCTTTGGCACGGAGCCACCGCCCTATAACCGGCGGTTTCTGGAAAGGCGCATCGCCTATCGCATTCAGGAATTGGCCTATGGTGGCCTAAAGCCAGAAACCATCGCGCGCCTGGAAGCGCTGGGCGAGCAGATTGATGGCGGCAACATCACCCTGCGTCGTATCCGGCAGGATCAGCGCCCGATCGCCGGCACAAGGCTGCTGCGCGAATATCAGGGCGTCGAGCATGTCGTGACCGTCACGCGCGATGGTTTCGAATATCAGGGCCGTCCCTATCAATCGCTCTCCGCCATCGCACGCGCCATCACCAGCACGCGCTGGAATGGCTGGCTGTTCTTTGGCTTGCGAAAGGCCGGCGCATGACCCGCCGCGATCCTGCATCCCCGACGCTCACGCGCAAGCGCCGCTGCGCGGTCTATACGCGCAAATCCACCGATGAGGGCCTGGAGAAGGAATTCAATTCGCTCGACGCACAGCGCGAATCCTGCGAGGCCTATATTGCGAGCCAGCGATCCGAAGGCTGGGTGCTGGTGCATGACCGCTATGATGATGGCGGCGTTTCCGGCGGCACGCTGGAACGCCCGGCGCTGAAACGCCTGTTGGCCGATATCGAAGCCGGGCTCGTCGATGTGGTGGTGGTCTATAAAATTGACCGCCTGTCACGCTCGCTGATGGATTTCGCGAAGCTGGTACAGATTTTCGACCAGAACGATGTGACGTTTGTTTCCGTCACGCAGTCCTTCAATACCACCACGAGCATGGGCCGGCTGACGCTGAATATTCTGCTGTCCTTCGCGCAATTCGAACGCGAAGTAATCGGCGAACGCGTGCGCGACAAGATCGCTGCCTCCCGCGCGCGGGGCATGTGGATGGGTGGGCCGGTGCCGCTTGGCTATCGCGTCGAAAACCGCAAGCTGCTGGTGGACGAGGCCGCCGCCGCCACTGTGCGCCGCGTGTTCGAGGGCTTTGCCGAAATCGGGTCCGCCACCCGTCTGCTGCCGATCCTGCGCGCTGAGGGGCTGCTCACCAAGCACGGCCGCCCCTTTGACAAGGGCGCGGTCTACAAGCTGCTCGTCAACCGCGTTTATCTTGGCGAGGCGGTGCACAAGGGCAAATGCTATCCCGGCGAGCACGCCGCCATTATTCAAAAGGCGCTCTGGAACCAGGTGCATGAGATTATGGCCAGTAACCCGCATATGCGGGCTGGGCTGGCGCGCAATCGGTCCCCTGCCCTGCTGCGCGGGTTGATCTTTGGCGCTGATGGCCGGGCGCTATCGCCCACGCACACGCGCAAACAGGGGCGGCTCTATCGCTACTACGTCAGCCAATCGGTCCTGAAGGGCGGCGCGGATGACGCGCCCTATCGCAGGCTGCCGGCAGGCGAAATCGAAGCGCTCGTGCTGGACCAAGTGCGCGCGCTGCTGCGCCAGCCGGAGGTGGTGGTGGGCACATGGCGCGCGGCGCAGGCCGAGGAACCGGACCTTGCCGAGGACACGGTGCGCGACGCCCTGGCCCGGTTTGACCCCGTATGGTCCGAGCTATTCCCCGCCGAGCAGGAACGGCTGATCCGGCTACTGGTTCAGCGCGTGGTGGTGGGCGAGGCCGGGGCGCAAATCAGCCTGAACCTTGAAGGCCTCGCGAGCCTCGCGCGGGACCTTTCGCGACCGAAGGAGATTGCAGCATGAAGGGCGTGACCAGCGTGACGGTTTCGGTGCCGCTGACCATCCGCCGGCGCGGTGGGCGAAAGCAGATCATCGGGCCGGATGGGGCGGTGGCCCGGCAGGGTGAAATCGGGCACGGGGTTGTCCCGGTGAATGGCGACCCGGCGCTGATAAAAGCGCTCGCGCGGGGATTTCGCTGGCGGCGGATGCTCGAGGAGGGGCGGTATGCCTCCATCAGCGAAATGGCGAAGGCCGAGGGTATTGAGCGCGGCTATGTTGGCTCCTTGCTGCGGCTGACGCTGCTGGCGCCGGAGATGGTCGAGGCGATATTGAACGGGCGGCAGCCGGAAGGGGTGACGTTGCCCCGGCTGCTGGAGGGGGTGCCGGTGGGGTGGGGGGAGCAGGCTGGTTACCTTGTGTACCGTCAGTGATTATGCGCTCGGTACGATCGTTTCTAGATTGAATTTTTCTTCATCTTGGATAAGATTAGAGACTTAGGATTGGTACCTGTCATACGCATGTTCTCGTCAGCCCAGACAAAAAACCATTTTGGTGAGTTGCTCGATGCCGCCCGCCTGTCACCCGAGGTGGTCATCAAGCATGACAAGCCATTCGTCGTGCTCATGGCTGCAGAGAAATATGACCGACTCTCATCAGAAAATCCTCCAGGACGTTACCGCGAGAGGGTGACGTCCGCCCCGAGCGAGCCCTAATGTCTGATACCAGCGATCAGCTCAAATCTGCTTTATGGAATGCTGCCAATACCTTGCGCGGCTCCGCTGTCGATCGCACTGACTGGAAGGGCTACATCCTTCCGCTATTATTCTTCAAACGCATCTCTGATGTCTGGGACGAGGAAACGACCGAGGCACGCGAGACCTACGGCGATGCGGACCCGTCTCACTTCCCTGAGGTGCATCGCTTCGTTCTTCCTAATGGCTGCCATTGGGATGAGATTCGGCAGGCGGCGACCAACGTCGGTGCGGCGTTACAAAAGGCGATGCAGGAGATCGAGCGTGCCAACCCAGACACACTGTTCCGCGTGTTCGGCTCAGCGGACTGGGGCAACAAGGAGAAGTTTTCCGACGAGCTGCTGAAGGACCTGATTGAGGGTTTTTCCGAGATCCAGCTCGGCAACGCCGCCGTCAGCACGGACGTGCTCGGCGATGCTTACGAATATCTCGTGGGCAAATTCGCCGACGTCACACGGCGCAACAAGGCAGGCGAGTTCTACACGCCGCGCAGCGTCGTGCGGATGATGGTCGAGATCCTCGACCCGCAAGGAGGCGAGAGCATCTACGACCCCGCGTGCGGCACCGGTGGCATGCTCCTCGGCGCAATCGAGCATGTGATCCGAAAAGGCGGCGACCCGCGGACCTTCTACGGCAAGATCTACGGGCAGGAGAAGAACCTGACGACCTCGGCCATCGCGCGCATGAACCTTGTCCTGCACGGGATAGAGGACTTTCAGGTCGCGCGTGAGGATACCCTCAGGAACCCAGCCTTCACCGACCCCAGCACGGGCGGAATTGCCACCTTCGACTGCGTAATTGCGAACCCGCCCTTCTCCTTGAAGGAATGGGGGCGCGATCTGTGGGAGGCGGATCCTTGGGGACGTGCCCGATACGGCATTCCGCCCGAGAGCTACGGCGACTATGCCTTCGTCCAGCACATGATCGCTTCCATGGCGGCCACCGGGAATAGCCGCATGGCGGTTGTCCTGCCGCAGGGTGCGCTCTTCCGCAAATCGGCGGAGGGGACGATCCGTCAGGCGCTCCTTGAGAAGGATATGGTTGAGGCCGTCATCGGCTTGGCACCCAACCTGTTCTACGGCACCCAGCTGGCCGGATGCGTGGTGATCCTGCGTCGGAAGAAGCCTGCCGGCCGGAAGAATAAGGTCCTGATTATCGACGCCTCCAGCCTATTCCGCAAAGGCCGTGCACAGAACTTCCTCGACCAGGAGCACAGCGACCAGATCGTCACTTGGTACCGCGCCTTCGAGGATGTGGAGGACCGCGCCAAGGTCGCCACGCTGGACGAGATCAAGAAGGAAGGCTGGACCTTGAACATCTCGCGCTATGTCCTGCCGCCCATCGGCCAGGACATCCCGCCGCTGCCGGAAGCCGTCGAGGCATTCAAGGCGGCGCTTGTGGAGGCACGAGCGGCGGAGGATCACCTTCGCAAAGTGCTGATCGAGGGGGGCTGGCTATGATGTTTCATGTCAGTTTTGGATCTGGAAAGCGCGAGGCGGAAATCAGGAAGATCGCCACATCAGATCGAACGACTGCCGTGATCTTGGCTGCCGTTCACTTCGAATGGATGCTGAAGCGGGCAATCTTGAAGATGGGGTCAAGCCCTACAAAAGACCTGCGCGGGCAGCTTGAAGGCGTGTATCGGATGGAAAAAAAGGGTAATCAAGACGGGTACAAAGAGGTGTGGCACCGGGAGGTTGGGAGCCGCGTAAAGAATGCTTCGCTTCAAACTGTTATTGGCCATCTTAGTCGAATTCAGAGCCATGCGCTCAATGTCCGTGGCAAAGTCGTTCACGGCAATGGAACTGTCAGCGAGGCGCACGCGGACGAGGCAATTGATCTCTTTCTCGGCGCAGGCGAAAAACTCCGTGATTTCGCTAGTAAGCGCGACATAGATCTTGATACTCGGCTGAAAACCCGCCCAAAGTCGAAGGTGGTTAATCCATGAGCGCGCTGACCCAACGCGAACTGGAAAGCTACCTGTGGGGCGCCGCCACGCTGCTTCGCGGGCTGATCGATGCCAGCGACTACAAGCAGTATATTTTTCCGCTGATGTTCTTCAAACGCCTGTCCGATGTTTGGGACGAGGATTACCAGCAGGCGCTCGATCAAACCGGTGACGAGGGTTACGCGACCGCCACGGCCAACGACCGCTTCGTCATCCCCGATGGTGCGCACTGGAAGAACGTACGCGCCGCGCCGCGCGACTTGGGCCGCGCACTTTTGTCGGCCTTCCTCGCGATCGAGGCTGCCAACCCCGAACGCCTCCAGGGTGTCTTCGGCAACGCGAACTGGACTGACAAGGCCCAGATTCCCGACAGCACGCTGAAGAATCTGATCGAGCATTTCTCGAAGCACGACCTGACCCTCGCCGCCGTGCCCGAGGACGAACTCGGCAATGGCTACGAGTACCTGATCAAGAAGTTCGCCGATGATAGTGGCCACACCGCGCAGGAGTTCTATACTAACCGTACCCTGGTTCATCTTATGGCGCAGATGCTGGAACCCCAACCAGGCGAAAGCATCTACGACCCGACTTGCGGCACTGGCGGCATGCTGATTTCCTGCTTGGCCGAGGTGAAGCGGCGTGGCGGCGACATCCGCACCACCGGTCTTTACGGGCAGGAACTGATCACCATCACCGCCGCCATCGCGCGGATGAACCTGGTCATCCATGGCGTGGACGATTTCCACGTTGCCAGCGGCAATACCTTGGCCACACCCGCTTTCGTGCAGGGCGACAGGCTGCGCAGCTTCGACGTGGTCCTGGCCAACCCGCCCTATTCCATCAAGAAATGGAACCGTGGCGCTTGGGAGCAGGACGCCTGGGGGCGCAACTTCCTTGGCACCCCGCCGCAGGGGCGGGCGGATTACGCATTCTTCCAGCACATCCTATCGTCGATGCACCCCAGGACCGGGCGCTGTGCGATCCTGTTTCCGCATGGCGTGCTGTTCCGCAATGAGGAAGCCGAGATGCGCCGCAGGCTGGTGGAATCCGACCAGGTTGAATGCGTACTGGGGCTGGGGCCGGGGCTATTCTACAACTCGCCCATGGAAGCCTGCGTGGTTATTTGTCGGTCACGGAAACCGGCGGCGCGCAAGGGGCGCATCCTGTTCATCGACGCGGTGGCCGAGATTGCGCGTGAACGGGCGCAAAGCTTCCTGCGCCCGGATCATCAGGCGCGCATCCTGTCGGCCTATCAGACCTTTGCCGATGATCTTGGCTTTGCCGCGGTGGCGAGCGTGGCCGATGTGCTGGCGGCCAACGCTAACCTGTCGATTGCCCGCTATGTGAAGCGGCCCAAGGCAGCGGGGGCGGACGGTGGTGCCTCGCTGGCAGCGACCTGGGCGGCGTTTGATGAGGATGGGCGCGACTTCTGGTCGGGCATGGACGCGCTGGTCGACATGCTCGATGGCCTGACGCCTGCGGAGGATGCCGATGCTTGAGCGGCCGGTTTCCAAGGCAGGGTGGACGCGCGTGGCCTTTGGTGACGTGGTGCGCAAGGTCAATGACAGGGTCGATCCGTGGGACTCCGGTCTGGAACGCTATGTCGCCGGTGAACACATGGACACTGACGATCTGCGCATCCGGCGCTGGGGGCAGATCGGGGACGATTACCTTGGGCCTGCCTTCCACATGCGGTTCAAGCCGGGGCATGTGCTTTACGGCTCGCGCCGAACCTATCTGCGCAAGGTGGCGCTGGCGGATTTCGAAGGGATCACGGCGAACACGACCTTCGTGCTCGAAACGAAAGACCCCGCCCGGCTGATGCCCGAACTGTTGCCGTTACTAATGCAGACCGAGGCGTTCCATAGTTATTCGATCAAGCATTCGAAAGGATCGGTGAACCCTTACATCAACTTTACCGACCTGGAAGCCTTCGAATTTCTGCTGCCGCCAATCCAGGAGCAGGCACGCCAGCTTAGCCTAATGTTGGCTTTTGACGATGCAATAATCGCCGCAGAAAGCTCAAGGGAGGCGGCACTGGTAGTATGGAGAGCTATGTCAAAGGAGGAGTTTTCTTCAAGGGCAGGAAGTGGTTCCAGACTCGCTGATCACTACTCGATTGCGAGTGGGCAGGTCGATCCGAAGGCTGATAAATTCCGTGATCTACCCTTGGTGGGTCCGAACCACATTGAGTCAGTTACGGGTATCTTTTTGGGCACTGAAACAGCACAAGAACAATCGGCAATCAGTGGGAAGTATCTATTTGAGCCAGGCTCATTACTTTATTCGAAAATTAGGCCAGAACTCCGAAAGGCTATGCTCCCAAATTTTAGAGGTCTTTGCAGCGCGGATATTTATCCGCTCGTTTCGGGTCCGACAATTGTACCAGAGTATCTGCTTGATTTGGTATTGAGTGACGCATTTTCGGCATTTGCAATCTCATGCTCCATGAGAACTGGAATGCCCAAGATGAACCGTGAGCAACTGGAACAGTTTCTGTTTGATCTGCCAACGGTGGAGCATCAGATGAGTTATGTGGCCGCGGCAACTGGTGTGAAGAAAATAGTGGGAGAATGTGCTGCTCGCTCAACAAGACTCTTCGTCATGAAAAAAATAATTTTGAATAGGGTCTCATCGGATGTCGTTTAACGAGGCCAACACTATCGAAGCCCATCTGCGCGACCTTCTCGCGGGCGCGACCTCAGCCCGCCCAGCGCAACTCTCCATCGGCCTCGCCCGCACGAGCGGCAAGATCGCGGGCCTTGGTTGGCATTATGTCGCCCCCGCCGACCTTCCCCGCCAGCCGCAGGAGGTGCTGGTCGAACCCCATCTGCGCGACGCTCTGATCCGCCTTAACCCCGACATCGCCGCCAATCCCGGCCGGGCCGATGACGTGCTTTACCGCTTGCGCGCTATCGTCATGGGTGCGCGGTCGGACGGCCTGGTTAAGGCGAACGAGGAGTTTGCCGCCTGGCTGCTGGGCGAACGTTCCATGCCCTTTGGCGCGAATGGCGAACACGTCACCATCCGGCTGATCGATTTCGACGAGATCGAAAGGAACAGCTTCGTCGTCACCCAGCAGTTCATCATCCGCGCGGGCAAGACCGAAAAGCGCGCCGATCTGGTGCTGCTGGTCAACGGCATTCCGCTGGTGCTGATCGAGGCCAAGACGCCAGTGCGGTCCAGCCAAAGCTGGCTTGATGCCGCTTTGCAGATACATGACGACTATGAACGGAACGTGCCGGAACTATTCGTGCCAAACGTCTTTTCGGTGGCGACCGAGGGTAAGGAATTCCGCTACGGCTCAGTCCGGATGCCGCTTGACATGTGGGGGCCGTGGCGGGACGGCGACGGCCAGCAAGCGCTCAGCGAGGTAGAGAAGGCCGCCACCTCGATGCTGCGGCCCGCGATGGTGCTCGATATGCTGGCCAGCTTCACGGCCTTCGCCACGCAGAAGGGCAAGCAGCGTATCAAGATCATTGCCCGCTACCAGCAGGTGGATGGCGTCAACAAGATCATCGCGCGCGTGGTCGCCGGTCAGCCGCGGAAGGGCCTGCTCTGGCATTTCCAGGGATCAGGCAAGTCGCT
>NZ_CAMBTS010000097.1 GCF_945870625.1 Novosphingobium sp. Chol11
GGGCCAGATCAGCTGTCTTCCCGCCCGCCTCTGCCTCCTTCAGCACTCCGATAATCTGCTCTTCCGTGAACCGTGATCGCTTCATCTGTCCGTCCTTCAAGGGGCCGGACTCTAATCATTCTTGGAGGAAAATCAGGGGGTCACGTCACCGGCTCGAAATAATGATCACTGCGCTCACCCGTGAGGACGCCTTCCGCCCCGCGCAAGCCTTTGCCGAATACCGCAGGCGTGGCGGCGAGCGGCAAGCCATCCTGCCCGACTTCCTGATCGGCGCGCAGGCCGAAATCAGGGGCTGGCCACTGGTTACGCGGGACCGTAAAGGCTTTCAAAGCTACTTTCCCGATCTTCAGATCATCGATCCGACAGAAGACTGAACATGACTGACACCGCATACCGCATCCACGGCGCAACCGGCGAATGGGAGGTCGTGATCGGCCTTGAAGTCCATGCGCAGATAACCACGCACGCCAAGCTGTTTTCCGGCTCCTCCACCACGTTCGGCGCGGAGCCCAATGCGCAAGTGTCGCTGGTCGATGCGGCGATGCCGGGCATGTTGCCTGTGCCCAATCGGGAGTGCATCCGCCAGGCAGTGCGCACCGGCATGGCGATCGATGCGCAGATCAATCCGTGGTCGAGGTTTGATCGCAAGAACTACTTTTATGCCGATTTGCCGCAGGGCTACCAGATCAGCCAGCTTTATCATCCCATCGTGGGCGAAGGCGCGATCGAGATCACGCCCGACGAAAAGCACCCCGATCAGACCAAGACCATCGGGGTCGAGCGCATCCATGTCGAGCAGGATGCGGGCAAGTTGATGCACGATCAGCACCCGACGATGTCCTACGTCGATCTCAACCGCTCGGGTGTCGCCCTGATGGAAATCGTCAGCCGCCCCGACATGCGCAGCCCGGCTGAGGCGGGTGCTTATCTCGCCAAGCTGCGCACGATCCTGCGCTATGTCGGCAGCTGCGATGGCAACATGGATCAGGGCAGCATGCGCGCCGATGTGAATGTCAGCGTGCGCCGCCCCGGAGAGCCGCTCGGCACGCGCACCGAGACCAAGAACGTCAATTCGGTGCGCTTTGTCATGCAGACGGTGGAGGTCGAGGCGAGCCGCCAGGTCGATGTGCTCGAGGCAGGCGGCAAGATCGTGCAGGAGACGCGCCTGTTCGATGCCGATACCGGCACGACCCGCTCGATGCGCAGCAAGGAAGACGCGCACGATTACCGCTATTTCCCCGATCCGGACCTGCTGCCGATCGAACTGGAACAGGCGTTCCTAGATGAATGCCGCGCAAGCCTGCCCGAGCTTCCCGACGCCAAGCGCCGCCGCTATGAGACCGCGCTGGGCCTCTCGCCCTACAACGCGGGTGTGCTGACGGCGGACGTGGACACCGCGCGCTGGTTCGAGCACCTGCTCGCCGCCACCGCCGCGCAGGCCGGTAAGCCCGATGCCGATGTCGCCAAACAGGCCGCCAACTGGCTGACCTCCGAACTGTTCGGCGCGCTGAACAAGCTGGGCCGCACGCTGGATGACAGCCCGGTGAGCGCCGAGGCCGGCGGCGAGCTGCTCGCGCTGATCAGCAATGGCACGATCTCGGGCTCCATCGCCAAGCAGGTGCTCGAAAAGATGCTTGAAAGCGGTGATGCGCCGGGCGTGATCGTGGAGCGTGACGGGCTGAAACAGACCAGCGACACCGGAGCGATCGAAGCCGCCGTCGATGCCGTCCTCGCCGCCAATACCGACAAAGTGGAGCAGTACAAGGGCGGCAAGGAAGCCCTGTTCGGCTTCTTCGTCGGCCAGACGATGAAAGCGATGCAGGGCAAAGGCAATCCGGGGCTGGTGAACGAAGTGCTGAAGGCCAAGCTGGGGTAGGCGATTTTCGCCATTCCGGCCGGCGATGGTTTCGCCTTGGCCGGTATGTATCAAAGGGGGCTGCCATGCGTTTTGGCGAGTGCGAAACTGTCCCTTTGAAGCGAAAAGCTCTGCTCCTGCTGGTTTGCGGCCTCTTGCCTCATTCTGCGCTGGCGCTTGATCGCACCGCGCCGGAGGGCCTGAACCCGGTTAGCGCGAGCGCAGTCGATATACCCATCGCCAGCACCGTCGGCCCCTTGCGGGCCGGCAAACTCTGCCTGCCCAATGGCAAAGTGCGCGTCCGCGACTTTGTCAGCGGTCAAAGTGCGTTCGGCGTGATGGTGACTGAGGCCATGGATGATCTCGATAGTGATCGAAGGACCCGCCTGTCGGCTTTGAAAACGCCATTGTCGGTTCATCTTGTCGGGATCAAGGCAAAGCTCTGTGCGCGCGATTGGGGTGCCTTCGGCTTTGGTGACAGGCGTGCTCTGGCCGGGGAGGCCGCCTTCACGTTCGAGCTTGGCGTGACGCGTCAGGGCGCTGCGCCCGCGACCAGACACGAGATTCCGCTCAAACTCAAAGGTGCCGATGCCCTGCCGCCGCCGGACATCCTGCACTTAGCGCTAGTGCAACTTTTATCCGAAGCTGCGGATGACGCCCGCCCGCAATAACGCTGCCATCCTCACTCCACCCGGAATCTCAGCCCGCCTTCGCCTTCGTCGATCTGTACCGTGCTGCCGTCGGGGATTTCGCCCGCCAGCAGACGTTCGGCGAGGGGGTCTTGCAGGTAGCGTTGCACCGCGCGTTTGAGGGGCCGCGCGCCGTAGATCGGGTCGTAGCCGATGCGGCCAAGCTGCCGTTTGGCGGCGTCGGTGAGCGCGATGGCGATCTTGCGGTCCTTGAGCAGTTTCGCCACGCGGGCGACTTGCAGTTCCACGATAGGCGCCATGTGATCCTGCCCCAGCCGGTGGAACAGGATGATCTCGTCCAGCCGGTTCAGGAATTCGGGCCGGAAATGCGCGCGCACCAGTTCCATCACTTGCGGCTCGGCGACCGCGACATCCTGGCCCTCGGCCAGATTGGCGAGATATTGGCTGCCCAGGTTTGAGGTGAGGATGATCAGTGTGTTGGTGAAATCGACCTGGCGGCCATGCCCGTCGGTCAGGCGGCCATCGTCGAGCACTTGCAGCAGCACGTTGAACACATCGGGATGTGCCTTTTCGCCCTCGTCGAACAGCACGACCTGATAGGGACGGCGGCGCACCGCTTCCGTGAGCACGCCGCCTTCGTCATAGCCGACATAGCCCGGAGGCGCGCCGATCAGGCGGCTGACCGCGTGCTTTTCCATGAATTCGGACATGTCGATGCGCACCATCGCGCTGTCGTCGTCAAACAGAAACCCGGCCAGCGCCTTGGTCAGTTCGGTCTTGCCGACACCGGTGGGGCCGAGGAACAGGAAGCTGCCAAGCGGGCGATTGGGGTCTTGCAATCCGGCGCGGGCGCGGCGCACGGCTTTGGACACGGCATGGACCGCGTCCGTCTGGCCGATCACCCGCTGGCCGATGATCTCCTCCATCTTGAGCAGCTTGTCGCGCTCGCCCTGCAGCATCCGCTCGACCGGTATCCCGGTCCAGCGGCTCACCACCCCGGCGATATCGTCGGCGGTCACTTCCTCGCGCAGCAGGGCGTTGTCGGCCTGCCCCTGCGCCTGCGCCAGTTGGCGTTCCAGCTCGGGAATGCGGCCATAGGCAAGCTCGCCCGCCTTGGCGAGATCGCCGCTGCGCTGCGCTTGTTCCAGCTCGATCCGCGCAGCGTCGAGCGCTTCCTTGATCTTGCCCTCGGCGGCGATCTTGTCGCGTTCGTTTTGCCAGCGGGTGGTCAGCTCGCTCGATTGCTGCTCCAGATTGGCCAGCTCTTCGCGCAGCGCATCGAGCCTGTCCTTCGAGGCCTGATCGGTCTCCTTGGCGAGCGCCATTTCTTCGATCTTGAGCTGGATGATCCGCCGGTCGAGGTTCTCGATTTCCTCAGGCTTGCTCTCCACTTCCATGCGCAGGCGGCTCGCGGCCTCATCCATCAAGTCGATGGCCTTATCGGGCAGGAAGCGATCGGCGATGTAGCGGTTGGACAGCGTCGCGGCGGCGACAATCGCGCCATCGGTGATGCGCACGCCGTGGTGCAGCTCATACTTCTCCTTCAGCCCGCGCAGGATGCTGATGGTATCTTCCACGGTGGGTTCGCCAACGAACACCGGCTGGAAGCGGCGCTGCAGCGCGGGGTCTTTCTCGACATGCTTCTGATATTCATCGAGCGTGGTCGCGCCGATGCAATGCAATTCGCCGCGTGCCAGCGCAGGTTTGAGCAGGTTGGAGGCGTCCATCGCGCCCTCGCCTTTGCCCGCGCCGATCAGCGTGTGCATCTCGTCGATAAACAGGATGATCTCGCCTTCTGCGCCTTTCACCTCGTCGAGCACCGATTTCAGCCGCTCTTCGAACTCGCCGCGATATTTCGCGCCCGCGATCAGGCTGCCCATGTCGAGCGACATCAGGCGGCGATGCTTCAGGCTATCGGGCACGTCGCCATTGGCGATGCGGATGGCCAGGCCCTCGGCGATCGCGGTCTTGCCCACACCGGGTTCGCCGATCAATGCCGGGTTGTTCTTGGTGCGCCGTGCCAAAATCTGGATGGTGCGGCGGATCTCCTCATCGCGGCCGATCACTGGATCGAGCTTGCCGTCGCGCGCAGCTTGCGTCAGGTCGCGGGCGTATTTCTTCATCGCTTCGTAGGCGTTCTCGGCGCTGGCGCTATCGGCATTGCGGCCGCCGCGCAGCTCGCTGATCGCGGCTTCGAGCGCCTGCGGGGTGACATTGGCGGCTTTGAGCGCCTGCCCCGCCGAGGTCGTGGTGGCTAGCGCAAGCGCCACCAGAATGCGCTCAACGGTGACAAAGCTGTCGCCCGATTTCGTGGCAATCTGCTCGGCAGAATCGAGCACGCGCACGGCATCATTATCCAGCCCCGGCGTCTGCTGCGCGCCACCGCCCGAGACAGCGGCCATCTTGGCCAGAGCCTTGTCAACCTCAGCCTGCGCCAATGCAGGATTGCCGCCCGAACGATGGATCAGGCCAGAGGCCATGCCCTCGCCGTCTTCGAGCAGAGCTTTGAGCACATGATCGGGGGTGATCCGCTGGTGGCTATTGCGAATGGCGACGGTTTGCGCGGCTTGCAGGAAGCCCTTGGCGCGGTCGGTGAATTTCTCGAGGTTCATGGATGCAAATCCTCCTATTCAAGTCCAGAGATAGTGTTGCCTTTTAGCAACACAAGGGGCGCGCCGGAGAAATCGAAAGGTTTGGCCACAGGATCGCCTCCAAGGGAGCCAATGTAACGCGCGGCGGGCCATTTAGGCTCTGTTCAGGTGGGATATTGTCTGAAAGGATCACGTTTTGCTTTCAGCGATCAACCATGGTGCTCATGACCCGCATAATCGTTACCGGTTTTCTCGCGCTCGCCCTCACCTTGCCGCTGCCGACACTGGCGCAGACGCCTGCGCCAACAGCTGCAATCGCCCCGGCCGCCGCGCCGCTCGCCGATCTGGTGAAGGCGGTGTCGATTCCTTACGACCGCTTCACCCTGCCCAATGGCCTCACCGTGCTGGTGCACACCGACCGCAAGGCACCCGTGATCGCCGTTTCGATGTGGTATGACGTAGGATCGAAGCATGAGCCGCGCGGCAAAACCGGCTTTGCGCATCTGTTCGAGCATCTGATGTTCAACGGATCGGAGCATGCACCCGGAGATTTTTTTGAGCCGCTGCAGCAAATGGGCGCGACCGACTTCAACGGCACCACGTGGTTTGACCGGACCAATTACTTCCAGACGGTGCCGACCGGCGCACTCGATCGCATCCTGATGCTGGAAAGTGATCGCATGGGCTTTCTGCTCCCGGCGATGACGCAGGAGAAGCTCGATAACCAGCGCAGCGTGGTGAAGAACGAGAAGCGCGGGCGCGACAACGATCCTTATGGACTGGTCGAGTATGAGCAGTATGAAAACCTCTATCCCTCGGGCCATCCCTATCACCACAACACGATAGGCTCGATGGCCGATCTCGACAGCGCCTCGCTCGATGACGTGCGCGGCTGGTTTCGCGATCACTATGGCCCGAACAACGCAATTCTGGTGCTGGCGGGCGATATCGATCTGCAAACGGCGCGCGCCAAAGTAGCGCGCTGGTTCGGCGACATCCCGGCCGGGCCGAAGATTGTGCCCGTCGCGGCGCCAGTGCCGACGCTGCCTGCGCCCATGTCCAAAACGATCCTCGATCAAGTGGCAACCACGCGCATCCATCGGTTGTGGGCGGTGCCGGGGCTGGACAATCCGGATTACCTGCCGCTGCAAGTGGCTGGCGTGGTGCTCGGCGGGCTTGCCAGTTCGCGGCTGGACGATGCGCTGGTGCGCGGCAGCCAACTGGCAGTGGGGGTCACCGCGAGCGTCGATGTTTATGCGCAGGCGGCACAATTCATCGCTTCGGCCGATGTGAAGCCCGGTGCAGACGCGGACAAAGTGGGCATGGCGCTCGATGCGGAAATCGCACGGCTGATCAAGGAGGGGCCAAGCGCGGACGAACTGGCGCGCGCCGCCACCGTCATCGCCACCGGCCAGATCCGCCAGCTGGAATCGGTCGGCGGGGGCGGCGGCAAAGCCTCGACTCTGGCCGAGGGATTGCTGTTTTCAGGCAATCCTGAGCACTACCGCGATGAACTGGCGCGCGTTGCCGCGCTTACTCCCGATATGGTGCGCACGGCGATGGCCAAATGGCTGTCGCGCCCCGCCTTCACGCTCATCGTGAAGCCGGGCACGCGGACCGAAGGCGGCGAGGCGCGTGGCGGCTACCGGGCTGGCGGCGGCAGCGCGCGCCCAGCCTATTGGCGCGATCCGGCATTGGCGAGCACCGCCACCGCCGCGCAGCCACTCGCGCGCCTTGCGCCGGCTGCGAAAGACGCTGGCATTCCTGCCGCTGGCGCGCCTGATCGTTCAAAGGCCCCGCCCATCGCCGATATGCAGCCGCTCGAATTTCCCAAGATCGAGCGCGCAACGCTATCCAACGGGATGAAAGTGTTCTTCGCGCGGCGCGACGCGGTGCCGATCGTGTCGGTCCGTGTGGCGTTCGATGCCGGCTTTGCCGCCGATCCCAAAGCCGCGCTGGGCACCACCGCCTTGCTGCTCAGGCTGATGAACGAGGGCACCGAGACGCTCGATTCCTCCGCTTTGGCCCGCGCGCGCGAACGGCTCGGCGCGAATATCAACGGCTTCGCCACGGCCGATTTGACCGCCTTTCAGCTTGATGCGGTGACGCCCAATCTGGCCCCATCGCTTGATCTGCTGGCAGACTATGTGCGCCGCCCGGCGCTGGCCCCGGCAGAGCTTGAGCGGGTGCGCGCGCAGCAACTTGCCTTGATCGCGGCAGAGCTCAACGATCCCGGATCAGTGGCCACCCGCGTGCTTTATCCCGTGCTTTATGGCCCGGCACATCCTTACGGCATCCCGCCGCTGGGCACCGGCGAAGCGGCGGTGGTGAAGGCGCTCACCCGCGCGCAGCTGATCGCGCAGCATCATCGCTGGCTGCGGCCCGATACCGCCAATGTGTTCGTGGTCGGCAATACCACGCTGGCCGCCCTCGTGCCTTTGCTGGAGGCCAGCTTTGGCGATTGGAAGGCCCCAGCCGAGCCTGCACCGGTCAAGGATTTTGCCAAGCCCATTCCGGTGCCGAGCCCGCGCATCCTGCTGGTCGATCGGCCCGGCGCGCCGCAATCGATGATCACGGCGGGCCAAGTGCTGAGCGCCAAAGGAACCGAGGATCTGATCACGCTGCGCACCGCCAACGACGTGATCGGCGGCTTTCTGGGGCGAATCAACCTCAACTTGCGCGAGACGAAGGGCTGGGCCTACTCCACTGGCAGCGGGGTGAATGAGCGGAACGACCGGCTGCTGATCCGGCTGGTCGCCCCGGTGCAAACTGACAAGACGGGACCGGCCATCGCTGAAATCCGCAAGGAAATCTCTGGGTTCCTTGGGGCCGATGGCGTGCGCCCGGACGAGCTGGCGTGGTCAACCCAATCCAGCGCGCGCGAATTGCCGGGCATGTTCGAAACATCGGGCGAGGTGCTCGAAGGCATCGCCAAGATCGTTAATTTCAAGCGGCCGGACGATTATTTCGTGGGCTTGCCCGCCCGCTACAAGGCAATGACCGCCGCCGAGATCGACACGGCGGCCCGCGCTGCGATCGATCCAGCCAAGTTCGTCTGGGTGGTGGTTGGCGACGCTGCCAAGGTGCGCCCGCAGCTCGATGCGCTGGGCCTGCCGGTGGAGGTGGTCAAGGCTGCGGAGTAGTCACGCGCAGCCCTTATCGCCCGATCAGGCCCAGCGCATGCTTGATAAAGGCATCGCGGTCGGTCACCCATTCGGCATTGGCGGGAAGGCGCGGATTGACATAAGTCCAGCCTTCGTTCGAAAACACTTTGGTAAGCGAGCCCTTGGTGCCGAACGCCAGCGCCACCGCGCGCTGTTCGGCGCGGGTGGTCAGGCCTGCTCCAAGAACCGTCGATGTGCCGGGCTCGAAGCCGCGGCCGGCAGGCCGCAGCGCGAACACATATGGCTCAGTGCGGAAGCTGGCGACCGAGGTGTTAAAGAACACCGAAAGATAGACCTGATCGAGCGCGCCCAGCGGCACTGCGGGCATCCGCCAAGCCGGGCTGGCGACAACGTTCCACGGATAATGCTCGAGCGGGCCATAAAGGATCTCGCTGCGCAGATCGACCAGAGCCTCGCGCGGGGCCTGCTGCGGCTGCACGCGGCGGAGCTGCAGGTTGTTTGACCACGTAAACCCATACGCCGAGGCATCGATCAGAGGCATGGCGGAGGGCGCTGCGCCATTGGGCGCATTCGACACCGTCAGGTTTTCATAGACCCGCAGATAGGCCTTGTCCTTAAGCTGGTGGCCGCTCGCCTGATCGATCCAACCGTGTTGGCCATACCAGCGCACATTGCGAAAATGCGAGACCAACGTGCCATTGATATACGTACCATGCTCCTGATCGACATTGGTGCCGACATTGCCATCGATCTCGCTATCCTCGATATAGAGTATCGTTTCGCCGCCGGGCGCGAAGATGGCGTTCTTGCCGCCAAAAATCTTGGAACGGCGCACGACCGCAGTAAACAGGCCCGGTTTCTCGCCGGTAAATGTTTCCAGATGCAGCGCGCCGATCGCCTGGATCGCGCCGGGAAAATCGAGCGCTATATCCCGCATTTCGAAATGAATGCGATTTCGCCGGATATCCAGCGCGCGCATGTTGACCTTGGCCCACTCATCGTTGGTGCGAAAAGTGACCCGCTGCCCCGGGATCGATGAGCGCAGGATATACTGTGTGCCGCCCAAATCGCCGATGATATCTGGCTGATAGGGCGCAAAGGGATAGACGCAAGGCCTGCCGCTGCTGTCCTGCGCTTCGTAGACGAACTCGTATCCGCCTTCGGCGCGGCCATAAAGCGAGGCGGCATCGGTGCCTTTGTAGACCTCGCGCCCCGCAGCTTGCGAGGCATCGCATTTGACAAACAGCCGGATCGCAGGGCGGCGCAGACCGGTCATCGGCATGTAGAAGGGATAAAGACTATCATGCGCGGCAAATTCTGCCGGTGTGCGCGGCGGCGCAGGCTCTGGCGGCAAAGCGGGCTGCGATGGGGGCGCGGCGGGGACCGCTGCCGCAGGGGACGCGAGGGCGCGCTGGCTGGGCTGCGTGGCCGACTGCCCGTTGGCCCCGCTGCACCCCATGACGCTCAAGGCAATGAGCGGAACCGTCAGTCGCGCAATTTGGAATGCCACCCGATTCCCCTATAGTTGTGGGCTATCCTGGCTCAGCAGGCCAGCCGCAACCCTGCGGATACTGGTGCCTCGGCCGGTTGGTCGGGCCAGATGCCGCGCGTATCGTAGACCACTTTGCCGGTGCGTTCGACCAAAGGCACCACGCGAAAGACATCGTGGTCGACCAGCACGATGAACACGTCGCAGGTCTCCAGCGCGGTATCGATATCGATCAGGCTGGCACCGGTGTCGGTAAACTCAAGCGGCAGTTTCGCCGCATAAGGTTCGACCACATGCACGCGCGGCCCGAACTTGCGCGCGAGGCTCGCAGCGACAAAGCGCGCCGGGCTTTCGCGGAAATCGTCGATATTGGCCTTGAAGGCGAGACCGAGGCAGGCGACCTTGGCGTGCGGATGCGCTTCGACCATTGCTGTCGCGCGGGCGATTACATGGTGCATCTTGCCATCGTTGGTCTGGCGCGCGGTGCGGATCAGCGCGGTATCTTCAGGCGCGCCGTGCACGATGAACCAAGGATCAACCGCGATGCAATGCCCGCCCACGCCCGGCCCCGGCTGCAGGATGTTGACGCGCGGATGCCGGTTGGCGAGACTGATCACCTCCCACACATCGAGCCCCATCCGGTCGGCGATCATCGACAGCTCATTGGCAAAGGCGATGTTGACGTCGCGGTAGGCGTTTTCGACCAGCTTGGTCATTTCCGCCGAGCGAGCATCGGTGGTGACACACGTGCCGCGCACAAAACGCTTGTAGAACGCCAGCGCCTTGCGCGCGCAACGCGGCGTGATCCCGCCGATCGAGCGATCGTTGTTCGCCAGTTCTTCCAGAATGCGCCCGGGCAACACGCGCTCGGGGCAATAGGCGATCGAGACATCGGGCGTTTCGCGCGTCAGTCCCGGAAATTTCAGGTCTGGCCGCAGCCCGGCCATCAGATCGCGCATCTGCTCGGTGGTGCCAACCGGGCAGGTCGATTCAAGGATAACCGTATCGCCCGGCTTGATCACGCCTGCGACTTCGCTCGCCGCTGCCAGCACATAGGACACATCGGGCGTGTGATGGCCGTCCTTGGCAAACGGGGTCGGCACCGCGATGACGAAGACATCGGCAGGTTCGATCTGGGTGGAGGCGCGCAGCAGGCCGCGCTGGACCACGCCGTGCACCAGCCCGTCGAGATCGACTTCCTCGATGTGGATTTCGCCGCGATTGATCGTGTCGACCACGCTCTGGGTGATATCGAGGCCCAGCACCGGGCATCCGGCGCGAGCAATGATCGCGGCCGTGGGAAGGCCGATATACCCCAGGCCGACAACACAGACCCGCGGTTTCAGTTCACCCTGCATGCCCTAAGAGCTCCACGATACGATGGGCAGCACGGCCATCCCCGAAAGGATTGTGCGCGCGCCATGGCTGAATAGGCAGCCTTATCGTCGAGGAGGGTAAAGATTTCGGTAACGATGCGGGCAGTTTGCGTGCCCACCAGCTTGGCCGTTCCCGCCGCGATGCCCTCGGGGCGCTCGGTCGTCTCGCGCATCACGAGCACCGGCTTGCCCAGCGCGGGCGCTTCTTCCTGCACCCCGCCGCTATCGGTCAGCATGATCTCGCACAGCGAAAGGAGCCGGGCGAAATGCGGATAATCCAGCGGCTCGATCATCGCCACATTGGGCAGGCCCGCCAGCGCCGCATCCATCACTTTGCGCACATTGGGATTGGGGTGGACCGGGAAAATCAGCGCGACATCTTCGCGCGCTGCAATCTGGCGGATCGCCTCGGCAATCGCTTCGAGGCCGCCGCCGAAGTTCTCGCGGCGATGGCTGGTCACGCCGATGATCCGCTTGCCGGCAAACCGCGCTTCGATCTCGGCAAGGCCCGAGGCGAGCGCCGGGTCCGCTGCGGTTCGCGCGGAGACCCATTGCAACGCATCGATCACCGTGTTGCCCGTGACGTGGATCGCGGCGGCGGGCACATTCTCGGCGATCAGCGCCTCGGCAGAGGTGGTGGTTGGCGCGAAATGCAGCGCGGCGATGGTGCCGATGATCTTGCGGTTCACTTCCTCGGGCCAGGGGTGGTAGATGTTATGGCTGCGCAGCCCAGCCTCGACATGCGCGACCGCAACCTTGCGGTAATAGGCCGCCAGCGCGCCCGCCATCGCTGTCGCGGTATCGCCCTGCACCACCACCCAATCGGGCTTTTCCGCATCCATCACGCCGCCAAGGCCCGTGAGCAGCGCCGCGGTCAGTCCGTCAAGCGTCTGGTCAGGCCGCATCAGATCGAGATCATGCTCGGGCACGATGCCCGCAATTTCGAGCACCTGATCGAGCATGCCCCGGTGCTGCGCGGAAACGCAGGTGACCACGCGAAAGCGGGGGTCCGCCTTCAGCGCATGGATCACCGGAAACATCTTGATCGCTTCGGGGCGCGTGCCGAATACGAGAAGGATCGTTTTGGTCATTGCCCGGGTCTTAGCGCGGAGGGGTTAAGGCCCGCATAATCATACCGCCGGCATCTGCTGGCTGGAGCAATGAAAGCCGCCGCCGCCCGCCAGCACCGCATCGGCCATCAGCCCGATGGTGGCGCGGCCCGGAAACAATTCGGCAATTGCCGCCACGCCATCGGTATCGTGCACCGAACCGAACACCGGCACGAT
>NZ_CAMBTS010000098.1 GCF_945870625.1 Novosphingobium sp. Chol11
GAGACGATGAAGCTCGTCATTGGCAACAAGAGCTATTCGAGCTGGTCGCTGCGCGGCTGGCTGGCTGCCAAGCAATCGGGTCTCGCGTTTGAAGAGCAGGTGATCCCGCTTTATGGCGCGGGCTGGGACACTGTCTGGCGCAGCGAACCCTTGCTCGCCCCGTCGCACGGCAAAGTACCGGTGCTGTGGGACGATGACGTGGTGGTGTGGGACAGTCTGGCGATCCTCGAACACCTTGCCGACAAAGTGGGCCGCGACCGGTTTTGGCCAAAGGCCGCGCCTGCCCGCGCGATGGCGCGGGCGATGGCGGCAGAGATGCACGCAGGCTTTGCCGCGCTGCGCCGCGAATTGCCGATGAACCTGCGCCGCGCCCCCGCGCCGCTCCCGCTTTCCCCCGCCGTGCATGCCGATGTGGTGCGCATCCTCACGCTATGGGCCGAAGCGCGGGCGCGCTATGGGCAAGGCGGGCCGTTTCTGTTTGGCGCTTTCGGCGCGGCGGACATCGCGTTTGCGCCGGTGGCCCTGCGGTTTACCACTTACGGCGTGGCTGTACCCGGATTTGCGCGGGCCTATATGGATGCGCTGGGCGATCACGAATGGATGCAGGCCTGGGTCAAGGCTGCGGCGCTGGAGGAATGGACGATCCCGCAGTTCGATGAAGCAGCCGCTGGCTAACGCAGCTTGGCAATCGGCAGTCCGTCGGCGCGGGCGCGGTCTTTCACCGATTCTTCGCTGCGGGTGAGCGCCTTGGCGATGGCTTTGAGCGCCATGCCTTTCTTGGCCAGCGTGTGCAGCTTCTGCAGTTCTTCGCCGGTCCACGCCTGCTTGTGGCGTTCAAAGCGTTCGGCCGCCATTACTGCTGCTCCCCCGGCTTGGCCCGTGTCACGGTAACGATGTAATTCAGCGCCAGATTATCGGACAAATGCAGCCCCTTCATCGGGTGCAACGCGATCCCGCTGGGGTTGCCCATGGCCAGCCCCTCGGCAGCGAGCAGATCGTGCAATTCGATGGGCGTGATGAAATCGTCCCAGTGGTGCGTGCCGCGCGGGATCATGCCCAGCGCCTCGGCCCCTTCGACCAGCAAGAGCCGCGAGGCCAGCGTGCGGTTTGGCGCGGACAGCACCATCAGCCCGCCATCGCCCAGCGCCGCGGCCAGCGCGCGGACGAACGCGGGCTTGTCGGCCACATGTTCGATCACTTCCAGCGCGGTGACCAGATCAAAGCCGGACAGGCCCAGCGCGCCGATTTCGCCGTGGCGATAATCGATGGCCAGCCCGCCGCCGGCCGCATGGGCCGCAGCGACGGCGATGTTTTCTGCCGCCGCATCGACCCCCGTAACCGCCGCGCCCATCCGCGCCAGTGGCTCGACCAGAAGGCCCGCCCCGCAGCCGACATCGAGCGCGCGCTTGCCCGCCAGCGGGCGGCGCGCCTTTGGATCGAGGCCGAAATGCGCGTCGATGGCCGCGCGGATGAAGCCCAGCCGCACCGGGTTCAGCCGGTGGAGCATGGCCGAGGAGCCCTTGGGATCCCACCACTGCGCCGCGAGGCTGCCGAAATGCGCGGCTTCCTCGGGGCGGATGGTGGCCGGATTTGCGCCAAGGTTCGCGGCGGTGGTTGCATTGCTCATGAGCGATCTCTAAACCGCCGCCTCGGCGTGGTCGAGAGGGCCATGCGGGAATGTTTCTGGCGGATGGACGGGAGGCGCGCGCAGTGGCCCGGATTGTGATGAAATTCGGCGGCACCTCGATGGCCGGGACCGAGCGCATTCGCCGCGTGGCGCGGATCGTCAAGCGCCAGCAGGATTCGGGGCACGAAGTCGCCGTGGTCGTCTCGGCGATGGCCGGCGAGACCGACCGGCTGGTGAATTTCTGCCGCGAGGCCAGCGCGCTCTATGATCCGGCGGAATATGATGTGGTGGTCGCGGCGGGCGAGCAGATCACCTCGGGCCTGCTGGCGATGCATCTGCAGGCGCTGGGCTGCCAGGCGCGCTCATGGCTAGGCTGGCAATTGCCGGTGCACACCGACGATGGCCATGCCAAAGCGCGGATCGAGAGCGTGGGCGCAGAAGCGCTGAGCGCGGCGATGGCAGCGGGCGAGATCGCAGTGATCCCGGGCTTTCAGGGGCTGAGTGATGACGGGCGGATCACCACGCTGGGGCGCGGCGGATCGGATACTTCGGCGGTGGCGGTAGCGGCGGCGATCAAGGCGGATCGCTGCGATATCTATACCGATGTCGATGGGGTCTATACCACCGATCCGCGCATCGTGGCCAAGGCGCGCAAGCTCAAGAACATCACTTACGAGGAAATGCTCGAACTGGCCTCGGTCGGATCGAAAGTCTTGCAGACACGCTCGGTCAGCCTGGCGATGAAAGAAGGGGTGCGCGTGCAAGTGCTCTCCTCGTTCATCGACGACGATGCGCCGGCGGCTGACACCATCCCCGGCACGATGATCGTCAGCGACGAGGAACTAGACCGCATGCAGGAGGGACAAGACATGGAAAGCCAGCTGATCACCGGCATCGCCGCCGACAAGAACGAAGCCAAGGTGACGCTGACCAGCGTGCTCGATCATCCGGGCGTGGTGGCGCAGATCTTTGGCCCGCTGGCGCAGGCCAACATCAACGTCGACATGATCATCCAGAACATCGCGCAGGACACCGGCGCGACCGACGTGACCTTCACCTGCCCGCTCGCCGATCTGGCGCGCACACAGGCGGTGCTCGAAGAGTGCAAGGCCGCCATCGGCTATGACCGCATGATCGCGGACAGCAAGGTTGCCAAAGTATCGGTGGTGGGCGTGGGCATGCGCAGCCATGCCGGGATCGCGGCGACCATGTTCAAGGCGCTAGCCGACCGGGGCATCAATATCGAGGCGATCTCGACGTCGGAGATCAAGGTGTCGGTGCTGATCGACGAGGACGAGGTCGAGCTGGCGGTGCGCGTGCTGCACACCGCTTATGGGCTGGACGGCGCGTAAGCTGGCGGGATTGGCCGGCCCCGCCGTCGCTTGGGACGACGGCAAAGCAAGCTTTTGACCAAGATTACTCCTCGCATCTGCCAGCACGAAGCCGCAACAGAACCCCGCTCACCCTGAGCCTGTCGATGAACTGAAACAGGCCTGCCGGACAAGTCGGCCAAACCGATACATCGCGTCAGAGTGATCGTCTTGCGCGGTCAATCACGCGCATCTGATCGAAAGTGCCACGGGGCAGCGTGCGGCTTGCCGTGCGCGCCGCGAGGCCCTAAACGCGCGCGGGGGCGGCCCATGGTCGCGCGCAGCGCGGCAAGCTCAGGCGGAGTGTCATAATGAACGGATTTCCCAGAACTGCTGCAATGATGACGCGCGGCGCGGCCTTTCTGGGCAGCGACCACGCGATCCTGTGCGGCGCGATGTCGTGGGTATCCGAACGCAATCTGGTCGCCGCGATCAGCAATGCGGGCGGATTTGGCGTGATCGCCTGCGGGGCGATGAGCCCGGAACTGCTCGACCGCGAGATCACCGCGACCAAGCTGCTGACAGCCAAACCCTTTGGCGTGAACCTGATCACGATGCATCCGGGATTGTTTGACCTGATCGAGGTCTGCGCGCGGCACGAAGTGGGCCACGTTGTGCTTGCAGGCGGGATTCCGCCCAAGGGCTCGATCGAGGCGATCAAGGCGCCAAGGGCAGGATATGGCGGCGGCCAAGTGATCGTGTTCGCCCCCACGCTGGCGCTGGCCAAGAAGCTGTTTCGCTCGGGCGCCGATGCGCTGGTGATCGAAGGCAGCGAGGCCGGCGGGCATATCGGCCCGGTCGCCACTTCGGTTCTGGCGCAGGAATTCCTGCCCGAGCTGGCGGCGGAGCATCTGGTGTTCGTGGCGGGCGGGATCGGCCGGGGCGAAGGCATCGCGGCCTATCTCGAAATGGGCGCGTGCGGGGTGCAACTCGGCACGCGCTTTGCCTGCGCCACCGAATCGATTGCCCATCCCGATTTCAAGAAGGCCTTCTTTCGCGGCAATGCGCGCGATGCGGTGGCTTCGGTGCAAGTCGATCCGCGCCTTCCCGTAATCCCGGTGCGCGCGCTCAAAAACAAGGGCACCGAGGCATTTACCGCCAAGCAGATCGAAGTGGCAGCGCGGCTGGATGCGGGCGAGCTTGATATGAGCGCAGCGCAGCTGGAGATCGAACACTTCTGGGCCGGCGCGCTGCGCCGCGCGGTGATCGACGGCGATATCGAGCATGGCTCGCTGATGGCCGGACAATCGGTCGGCATGGTCAGCAAGGAAGAGCCAGTCGCACAGATCATGGCACAATTGCTGGCAGAGAGCGAAGCCGCGCTGGCGCGGCGCGCTGCGTAGTGGCTACACCAACCGCGACAGGTGAGGCCGCGCCCCACCGCGCATCGCTCGGCTTTGTCTTTGCCATCGTGCTGATCGATATGCTCGGCTTTGGCATCGTCATCCCGGTGATGCCGCACCTGATCATGGATCTTTCGCAGATGCCGATTGCCGCCGCGGCCAGCTATGCCGGGTGGCTGGGCGCGGGCTATGCGGTGGCGCAATTTTTCGGCGCGCCCATCGTGGGCAACCTGTCAGACCGGTTTGGCCGGCGCCCGGTGCTGCTGGCGTCGGTCGGCGTGATGGGGCTGGATTACATGCTCCAGGCGTTCGCACCGGCGCTATGGTGGCTGGCGATCGGCCGCGTGCTGGCGGGCTTTACCGGCGCAAGTTTCAGCGCCGCCTATGCCTATATTGCCGACGTGACCCCGCCCGAAAAGCGCGCCGCCGGGTTCGGCCTGATGGGCATTGCCTTTGGCATCGGCTTCGTGGTCGGCCCGGCGCTGGGCGGTCTGCTCGGCACGTTCGGCCCGCGCGTGCCGTTTTTCGCCGCAGGCGTGCTGGCGCTGGCCAACTTCGCGTTCGGCTTTGCATTCCTCAAGGAATCGCTCGTGCCCGAAAACCTCCGTCCGTTCCATTGGCGGCGCGCCAATGCGTTTTCGGCGTTGCAGGCGCTGAGCAAGCTCGATGGCACAGTGCTCTGGCTGGTGGCGGCGCTGAGCACATGGCAGTTGGCAAGGATCGTCTATCCCGCCGCATGGGCCTATTTCGCCATCGCCGCCTATGGCTTTTCCGTGACGCAAGTGGGCCTGACACTGGCGGCGGTGGGCGTGGGCAGCACGCTGGTGCAAGGCGGGCTGCTGCGCGTGGCGCTGCCCCGGTTCGGCGAACGCAAGCTGGTGATTGTCGGGGTCGCCGCGATGATCATGGCGGCGGTGATCTATACTTTTGCGACAAGCGTTTGGGAGGTCTATCTCGGCATTGCCATCGGCTCGCTGCAAGGCCTTGTGCAGCCGGCCATGGCCGGGCTCAACAGCCGGGCAGTCGATGCGCGCAGCCAAGGCGAATTGCAGGGCGCGGTGCAGGCGACCGGTTCGATCGCGGCGATTGTCGGCCCGCCGCTTTACACCCAATCACTCACCCATTTCAGCGGCGCTGGCGCGGTCTACAACCTGCCGGGAATGCCGATGCTGATTTCGGCAGCGTTCTCGCTAATCGCGCTCGCGCTGTTTTTGCGGGGAGCGGCGCGGGTTGCGCCAGTCGCGGTTGCGGAAGGCGCGGTGCCGGAGAGCGCGGCGGCCTGAGCGCGCTGCGCTTAATGGCCTGAGGCCCCGGCCTGCGCCGGGGTGCGCTGAAACCTAACGGTCCAGCTCGACATCCCAATAGAGCCAGTCGCGCCAGCTTTCGTGCAAGTGGTTCGGCGGGAAGGCGCGGCCCTTGTCCTGCAATTGCCACGAGGTCGGCCGGATCGGTTGCTCCATCAGCCGCATTTGCGCCTGCGCCGGGGTGCGCCCGCCTTTGCGCATATTGCACGGCGCGCAGGCCGCCGCGACGTTTTCCCACGTGGTGCGCCCGCCAAGGCGGCGCGGGACGACGTGATCGAAGGTCAATTGTTCGGGGCTGCCGCAATACTGGCACATGAATTTGTCGCGCAGGAACAAGTTGAAGCGGGTGAAGGCGGGAAATTCGCTGGGCTTCACGAACTGGCGCAGCGCGATCACCGAGGGGATCTTCATATCGAGCGAGACGCTGTGTACCTGGCGATCATACGTCGCGACGATATCGACGCGTTCGAGAAACACCGCCTTGATCGCGGTCTGCCAGGGCCACAGGCTGAGCGGATAGTAGCTGAGCGGGGTATAGTCCGCATTGAGCACGAGGGCCGGGCAATTGGCGAGGTGGCGATCACTGAGCAATGGCGCGGTGCTGGGCAATGGCGCGGCATCGCCGCTATGGGGCCTGGCTGCTGCCGTCCGTTCTATCAGATCCTGATGAAGCATCCTTCGATCCGGCCCTTTCGCGCGCCTGCTCAATTGCCTCGTTATGTTCGGCTTTGAGCGATTGGCGTGACTACTTCGTGACGTTGCCCGGAATGAGCACGTCGCAGTCGGCGGCGTCAAGGGGAAAGCTGGTGCGCTTTCCACAACTCTTGAGGCGGCAACTCCGAAGGAGCGCTTCAAGGTTGCCCGGCATATGCCCTGACCAGATCGGTGAGCAGATCGCGGCCCTTATAGACGGCGTTGGCGCTGACCCGTTCGTTCAGTCCGTGGACTCCATTGCCATCAGGATCGCCGTAAAGCGCTGGCGGGCCATACGAGGGGATGCCAACCGCCTCCAGATACACCCCGTCGGTGCCCCCGGTCGACATCAGCGGCACCAGCGGCACGCCGGGATAGTACTTCGCCACCAGCTTTTCCGCAGGCCCGAGGATCTGCGGAGTGAGCGCAGGCGGCTGGGCAATGGTGCGGGCATCGACCGCCGTCACCGTCAGCTTGGGATCGGCGATCACCTTTTCGAGCGCTGCCTTGACCGTTGCCGCGGGAACCCCGGGAAAGATGCGGCAATTGACATTGACCGCCGCGCGTTGGGGCAAGGCATTGTTGGCATGCCCGCCTTCGAGCAAGGTGGCGACGCACGTGGTGCGCAGCATGGAGTGATAGAGCCGGTCGGTGTTGAGCACGGTTTCCGCCGCCGCCGCCTCGGCGCTGCCCGCCGGGGCGCTGACAATCGCGGTCATCGCCTTGCCGATTGCATCCTGGCGAGCTGGCCCGAGCTTGGCGAAAAATGCCCGCGTCGTATCATTGAGCATCAGCGGGAAATCGTAGTCGCGCAATTTGACCAGCGCGTCGGCGAGTTCGTAGATGGCGTTGTCGCGGATCGGGGTAGAGCTGTGGCCGCCGGGATTGGTTGCCTCGATCCGGAAATTGGCCACGGCCTTCTCGCCGACATGGAGGCCAAGACTGAGCACTTTGCCCTTGCCATCGGAACGTCCGCTGCCGCCTTCGTTCAGCGCAAATTCGGCGTCGATCAGATCGCGCCGGTTTTCCGCCAGCCACTTCGCGCCGTTAAACGCCCAAGTGGTCTCCTCGCCGCAGGTAAGCGCGAGCTTGAGCGTCCGCTTGGGCTTATAGCCCGTCTGCTTGAAGCGGATCAGCATGTCGGTCCAGATCGCGTCCATCGCCTTCATGTCGGCGGTGCCGCGGCCGTAGAAATAGCCGTTCTCCTCGATCAAGGTGTAAGGATCGCGGGTCCAATCCTCACGCTTGGCCACCACCACATCGAGATGGCCGAGCAGCAGGATCGGCTTCAGCGTCTTGGAGGTGCCGGGCAGAACCACGACCAAGCCGCCTTCCTTGGGATGATCGGGCACGGCAAAGCGCGTGATTGCCTCGGCCGCAAATCCCCCCGCCTTGAGCCGCACTTCGATCTTGTCGGCCAGCGCGGTGCAGCTGCCGGTGGTGATCGACGTGTCGGTCTCGACCATCTCGCGGTACAGTTCGCGAAAGGCCTGCTGATCGGGCCGGAGCGGGGCCTGCGCCAGTGCGGATGTGGTGAACATGGCAGCGCAAAGCGCGCCTGCGAGTGGCTTGATCATGTGCGCAAGATCCCCTTGGTAGACAGCATCATTTTGCCGCCGCCGCGCCCGCAAAACCGGGCCCATGCGGCGACCTGGCGGGTATTTGAGCATGCGCGCGCGCCGGTGCAAAGGGCCTTGTCCCAAAACCGCAGCAATTGGCCGCCAGACCCATGTCCTCCTGTGCAAAACAGGGCGGTTTCGCTTGGGTTTCATGCCCCCAAGGGCTATGGCCTGAAGATGGCAAGCACCAACGAAAACATCCCCAACGCCAACGCTTATGGCGCAGATTCGATCAAAGTTTTGAAGGGTCTCGACGCGGTGCGCAAGCGCCCGGGCATGTACATCGGCGATACCGACGATGGCTCGGGCCTGCACCACATGGTGTTCGAAGTTTCCGACAATGCAATCGACGAAGCGCTGGCCGGGCATTGCGATCTGGTGCTGATCGAATTGAACCCGGATGGTTCGGTTTCGGTCGAAGACAACGGGCGCGGCATCCCCACCGGCATCCATGCCGAGGAAGGCGTTTCAGCCGCCGAAGTGATCATGACCCAGCTGCATGCGGGCGGCAAATTCGAGAACACCAGCGATGACAACGCCTACAAGGTTTCTGGCGGGCTCCACGGCGTTGGCGTGTCGGTCGTCAATGCGCTTTCCGAATGGCTGGAGCTGACCATCTGGCGCGACGGCGAAGAGCACTGGATGCGCTTCGAGCACGGCGATGCCGTCGCCCCGCTGATCAAGCGCGGGCCAGCACCGAGTGGAAAAAAAGGCACCCGCGTGACCTTCTCCGCCAGCCACGACACTTTCAAGAATGTGCTGGAGTTCGATTTCGACAAGCTCGAGCATCGCTACCGCGAGCTGGCGTTCCTCAATTCGGGGGTGCGCATCCTGCTGCGCGACAAGCGCCACGCCGATGTGAAAGAACACGATCTCTATTACGAGGGCGGGATCGGCGCGTTCGTGAAGTATCTCGATCGCAACAAAGTGCCGATGATGCCCGATCCGGTGGCGATCTCGGCCGACCGCGACGGCATCGGCATCGAAGTCGCGCTCGAATGGAACGACAGCTATTATGAAAACGTATTGTGCTTCACCAACAACATCCCGCAGCGCGACGGCGGCACGCATCTGGCCGCATTCCGCGCCGCGCTGACCCGCACGATCAACAATTATGCCGAGCGATCGGGCCTGCTCAAGAAGGAAAAGGTCTCGCTGACCGGCGATGACATGCGCGAGGGGCTGACCGCGATTGTCTCGGTCAAACTGCCCGACCCGAAGTTTTCCTCGCAGACCAAAGACAAGCTGGTCTCCTCCGAAGTGCGCCAGCCGCTTGAAAGCCTGATGGCCGACAAGATGAGCGAATGGTTGGAGGAGAACCCCGCCAACGCCAAGATGGTGATCCAGAAGGTGATCGACGCCGCCGCCGCGCGCGAGGCGGCCAAGCGCGCGCGCGAGCTGACCCGGCGCAAGGGCGCGATGGATATTGCCAGCCTGCCGGGCAAGCTGCACGATTGCTCGGAGCGCGATCCGGCCAAATCCGAACTGTTTCTGGTCGAAGGCGATTCCGCAGGCGGTTCGGCCAAGAACGGGCGCAACAGCAAGTTTCAGGCGATCCTGCCGCTCAAAGGCAAGATCCTCAATGTCGAGCGCGCGCGGTTTGACCGGATCATCGGATCAAAAGAAGTGGGCACCCTGATTCAGGCGATGGGCACCGGCATCCGCGACGAATTCACGCTCGCCAAGCTGCGCTATCACAAGATCATCATCATGACCGACGCCGATGTCGACGGCGCGCATATCCGCACCTTGCTGCTGACGTTCTTTCACCGCCAGATGCCCGATATCATCCGCGCCGGGCACCTCTTCATCGCGCAGCCGCCGCTCTACAAGGTGAACAAGGGGCGCAGCGAGGTGTACCTCAAGGATGGCCCCGCGCTCGATCGCTATCTGGTGGAAGCCGGGACCGCCGGGCGGGTGCTCGAAACGGTGGGCGGCGCGCGCGGCAGCGGCGAGCTCGACGAGCTGGTCGAACATGCGCTGCGCATGCGCAATCTGATGGCCTTCGTGCCCAAGCGCTATGACCCAGCGATCATCGAGGCGCTGGCGCTATCGGGCGCGCTGGAGCCCGATCTGGATGGCGCGGCGCGCGCCGCGGCGCTGGCGGTTTCGGTCGAATGGCTGGAGCGGGGCGACCGCGAGGCGCGCTGGAGCGCGGCCATGACCGTTGCCATGACCGTCGAGGGGGGGAGCGCGGAAGGCGGCTATCACCTGCAGCGGCTGTGGCGCGGAGTGATCGACCATCACATCATCGAGGCCAGCTCCCTCGCGAGCGCCGAGGCGCGCAAGCTGGCGCGGCTGGCAGGCGAACACGCCGCGATCTATTCCTCGCCGGCGCGGCTGGTGCGCACGGGCGCGGCGGCGGCTGTGCCCGAGCCTGAGCCCGAGGACGCGGATGCACCGGGCGAGGACGAACCGGCCGCCGCGATCGCCGGCGGTGGCCGCCGCGCGGAAAAGGAAGGCACAGGGATCAGCCGCCCCTCCGAACTGCTCGAACAAGTGCTGGCGGCCGGACGCAAGGGCCTCTCCATTGCGCGTTACAAAGGGCTGGGCGAGATGAACCCCGAGCAATTGTGGGAAACCACGCTCGATCCCGACAACCGCTCGCTGCTGCAGGTGAAAGTCGAAGACGCCGACGTGACCGACGAGATTTTCACCCGGCTGATGGGCGATGTGGTCGAACCGCGCCGTGATTTCATTCAGGAAAACGCGCTGAACGTGGCCAACTTGGACGTTTGACCCATGAGCAGTTCGGGGCGGGTGACGGTTGCGGGGATCCCCTGGGATCAGAGCGCGACGATGATCGATCTGGAGGGCCGCGTGCCGATCATCGGCACGATCCGCGAATGCACGATGCACTTTGCGCTCTACAAGCCCCATGCGCGGGAAAATGCGCGGTTGCTGCTGACCGTCCCGGTCCACCGCGAAGGCCGCGCGACGCGCACCTGGCTGCTCGAACCGAGCGAGATTGCGGTGCTGGCCGCGCGGCTTGAGCATGAGGCAGAGGCGGGCTGAAGGGCGAGGGAGCATCGTAGGCTCGCCTTAACCTCGCCCGTGCCAAACACGGCTGGATGAAGCTCACTTTTCTTCTCGCCGGTCTGGCGCTGTGCCTGTTCAGCCTGTGGGCGCTCGCGCGGCATGACTGGCTGCGGCTGACCCGGCCGCCGCGCCGGGTGCTCGCCACGGTGGTCGGCTATCGCGGCTCAATGGACGAAGGGCACCGCAATTTCGCGGCGCGGTTTCGCTTCAGCGCCGAGGGCGCGGAGCACGAGGTGGTCGACGCGGTTTATGGCTCTACCCGCGCTTTCGCGGAAGGCACGGTGATGGAACTGGTCTATCCCGAAGGTCGCCCCGACCTCGCCCGCCCGCCGCGCTTGGTGCTTTGGGCGGGGGTCTATGGGGTATTCGTGTTTTTGACGACGGTGCTGGGGACAAAGCTGCTGGGGCTGCTCTGATCCGCTGGCACGATCTTGGCGGTTCTTAGGGCGCTCGGATAACGGGTAATTCAGCCCCACCTCCCCCTTCGTCACCCCGGGCTTGACTCGGGGTGACGGTGGTGTTTGGAGGAAGAGTATTGCACGCAAAAAACCCGCCAATTCCTGTTGGATTTGGCGGCGTGGGCGCAGTTTTCCAGTGGTGGGGGAGCAGGGGGATCGCGCGACCGGTGCGGCGCCTGCATTGCTCCTCGCGGGGAGGAGCGCTGCGGGGTGGGGCGTCGTGTTCTGCTTGGGGGTGCGAGTGGCCGGGAGCGCAGATCCTCTCCGGCGCAGCCATTTTGTCGATCAAAGCCCAAAACCGGGGAAGCGGCTCGCCTGCGTGCCGGTTTCTTGACAGCGTCTGGGGATCTGAGATGCCCAAACGCCCGATGGACCATGATCCTGTGCTGGCGCGGTAAGTCGCCTGATCAAGGACTTGGGGAAACCGCCCCACATTGAACCCGCAGCCCGCACCGGTCGCATCGGGCCTGCTCGCGGGGCGAACAAACCCGAAAGAGCGAAGGCAAGGCCGGCCAAGCCCGCTCCCGATCTGCGGGGCATTTAGCCTATATGGTTCGTTTTGTCAAGGAGTTTGTGTGTGGAGGCTGCCCACCC
>NZ_CAMBTS010000099.1 GCF_945870625.1 Novosphingobium sp. Chol11
AGCGTCGTATCCAGCCGGTTGTTGCTGTTCTCATCGTGAAACAGCGCAATGGCATAGCGCCCGGGGGGGACGTTCGCAAAATGCAGCGTGGCGCCTGATCGCGCCGGAACGGTCAGCCGCAGCGCGTCGGGGTCTTTATTGCAATTGGGAAATTTTGATGGGGCCGCCGTGAGGCACGCCTGCACCAGCCCTTTGGCCGAGCGCAGCCCGAGCAATTCGACGAACACGGCACCTGAGGGCGGCGGGCCCGCGCCAAGCACCAGGGGTGAGGCCGCCGCGATCACCAGCGCCCGCTTCACGGAGCGGACAGGCCGCGATCGGTGCCGCACAGATGATCCCAGAAACGGAAATAGAGGCCGTAATTGCATTTGTATTGCTCGTGATGGCGGTGATGATGGCTGGCCGTTATCAGCCAGTGCCCTGCTGGAGAATGAACGAGAGCCTTGGGAAATATCTCCCAGCCCATGTGGTTGGTCACGCCCATCACGGTCATGACCAAAAGCACAAGGCCCAGCATGCCGACATGGATCGGCACGAAAAACACCAGCGCCGGCACGAACAGTCCGACCACGGCGGCTTCGACCGGGTGGAAATTCATCGCCGCCCATGCCGTGGGTGGGCGGCTGGCATGATGGATCGCGTGATAGGCGCGAAACGCCTTTGGCTGGTGCATCCAGCGATGCGTCCAGTAAAACCAGGTATCATGCAGGAAAAGATAGGCAAACAGCGAGAGCGGCATCCACCACAGCGGATAGGCCGCAGGATCGGTGTAGATCCGCGTCCAGCCATGCTGCTGCCAGCCCCATGCAACTACCCCGGCGGGAACGCCATAAATCGCGGCGGAAGCAAGGCTCCAGCGAATCTCGCGCCGAATTTGCGCGCCAAGATCGCGGTAATGACCGGGGCGCACAAAGTGGGTCAACCACGCAAACAAACCGCTGGTCAGCAGGTAGCGCACCGCGACAATTGCCGTCATCGCCAGCATTGAAATCCAGACATTGGTGTTCACGCCGGGCAGCCGATTGCAGGCGTGGTTGCCAAAGTGGGGACCGTCCAGTGCGACACAGCGCGGCGGGGTGGCGGGATAGCGGGGTTGCGATGCAGCATGCGCTCTTATGCCAAGCCTTTCGGCCAGAGGACAGCGCAAAAAGGGGCATTCCCGGCGCTGGCAAGCGCGCGGGTGGGCGATGGCAGGTTTCGAACCAATTCTAGCCGTTCAGCGCAAATTCCCGGTTTCCTGAAACCCTTCGTTCGCCAGACATCCGCTCTTCTATCGGGGTTGAGCCGAAAACTGTCAGTCGGCTCTTCGCCCACGTACGGTCGTCGTTACTCCACCCGAAAAACGGCTGCAACTGGGCCAGAGTTGGCCATTGGCCGACAAACAGGCTGTCAACACGACACGGTGCAAGCAGATAGGCCTTACCGCATGGGACCGAAATCGATCCAACGCCTCGCTTTGATGGACAATTCGTTCCACCTCTGCAAAAAAGTGGCTCAACGGATGTTCTTGCGTTGGCAGGATAATCCCCGGCTTTGTTCCAATGAATGTGTGTCCATGCAGGCTAGAGGAGAAGATTTTGGGGGCTATCGATACACTGCTTTCTCCGGTCATCCTGTTTTTCGTACTTGGCGTATCCGCTGCGGCGGTGCGCTCCGACCTTGCTATTCCTGAGGCCATGGCAAAGGCCATGTCGTTGTTCCTCATGGCGGCGATCGGGCTGAAGGGAGGCGTGCAGGTCTCCCAAGCCGGGTTCAGCGGGGGCATGATTGCGGCGAGCCTAGCCGGTCTGGGCCTCAGTTTCGCTCTGCCCTTTATCGCCTTTGCCGCTTTGCGCAGCTTTGGTCGACTCGACACCCTAAATGCTGGGGCAGTCGCTGCCCATTATGGCTCGGTGAGCGTCGTCACCTTTGCGACCGCGAGTGAGGTGTTGACCCGAGGCGGCATGCCGCCCGCCGGCTACATGGTGGCCGTGCTGGCGGTGATGGAAACCCCGGCCATCGTATCGGGAATGCTGCTTGCGCGGCGTGGTACCCAGGGGCAACCGCGGGCCGGCGGGCATTTGTGGCGCGAAGTGTTCTTCAACGGCTCGGTAGTGCTTTTGCTTGGCGCATTCGCCATTGGCGCGATCGTGGGCAAAGCGAAGTATGAACCGATCGCCCCGATGTTCACCGGGCTCTGGTCGGGCGTCCTGTGCCTGTTTCTGCTGGACATGGGGCTGATCGCGGTTCGGCGGCTGCGCGACAGCCAGGCCATAACGCTCCGCCTCGCGACGCTTGGGCTCGCATTGCCCCTTATCAACGGCTTGATCGGAGCGATCGTCGCACGTCTTGTCGGCCTTGACATGGGAAGCGCGGCGGCGCTTTCGATCCTTGCAGCAAGTGCGTCCTACATTGCGGTTCCAGCGGCGATGCGGCTCGCCCTGCCCAAGGCCGATGCCGGCATTTACCTGTCTATGAGCCTTGCCTTGACCTTCCCATTCAATATCGTTTTCGGCATTCCCCTGTTCATCGCGCTTTCGACGGCGCTGGCGAGGTAACCATGACTGAACTCGTGCGCCGCAAACGGCTCGAAATCATCGCCGATCTTGAGTTCGCTGACTGGTTGGCGGACGAAGCCGACGCCGTCGGCATTACGCATTTCACGATCGCGCCGACGCTCGGTGGGAAAGGTGCCCATGGGCGTTGGCGCAACGATGGCGTGGGCGGTCAGGGAAAATGCCTGTTTATCACCGTCACGAGCGCTGTGCGGGCGGGCGCGTTGATCGACCGAATTGGGCCGTTGTTATCCGACTATCGCATTGTGTTGGACTTGGCAGACGTCGAGGTGGTGCGCGGCGATCGCTTCTGAGGGGGCGAAACAAACTTTGCAAGTTTGAAGCAACGTCAGGTCTTCGCGCTTGTGCGCACGCAAGCGGGCGGACCGCTAACCCCCGATGCCGGTCATTTCGACTTTGTGTGCGCAAAGTCTATCATCGCTCAAAAGGCGGGCCCGCCCGGATTACCGGGCAGGCCCTTTCTTGTGGTGGCGCAGCCTATCAGATAACGCGCTGAACCTTGTTGCGGTGCTGACCCACGGCGGCGGGGCCGCGCGGGCGGAAGGTCCGCTCCTGGCCGTCGCCCTGCCGTGCAGGCTTGCCGCCGTCGCTGCGGTCGGCGTGCGCCACGCGATCACCTCTGGGCTTGTCGCCCTGCGAACGGTCGCCTTGCGGGCGATCACCTTGCGGCCGATCGCCGCGCGGGCGGTCATGCTGCGGGCGATCACCCTGTGGGCGGCGGTCACCCTGAGGCCTATCGCCTTGTGGCCGATCATTGCGGGGGCGATCACCTTGCGCCCGGTCACCTTGCGCCCGGTCACCTTGCGGACGTTCGTCGCGCGGCGCATCGGCGGCAAGCGGATTGCGCACCGGGCCGCGATCTTCGCGCAGATGCTGGTCGCGCCCGCGTCCGTCGCGGGCCTGCGCCTGCGCGCCGGTACGCTGGCCAGCAACGCTGCGGCCACGGCCATTGCCGCCGCTACGATCACCGCCGCTACGATCACCGCCGCTGCGGCCACCACCCGAACGGCCGCGCTCATCACGCGATTCGCGCCGGGCATCTTGCGCTTCCTGTTCGGGGTTGCGCTTGGCCACGGGCAGCTTGGCCGCTTCGGCAAGGAAGCCTTCGGGCAGCGGAATCGGCGCAAGCTTGACGTCGGTCAGCCGCTCGATGTCCTTCAGGTAAGCCTTCTCGTCCGGCGCGCAGAAGCTGATTGCCTCGCCATCGGCCCCGGCGCGCGCGGTGCGGCCGATGCGGTGGACATACTGTTCGGGCACATTGGGCAGCTCATAGTTGAACACATGGCTGACGCCCGGAACGTCGATCCCGCGCGCCGCAATGTCGGTGGCGACCAGCACCGGGCAGACGCCCTTGCGGAACGCTTCGAGCGCGGCGGTGCGTTGGCCCTGGCTCTTGTTGCCGTGAATGGCGCGGGCATCGATCCCGGCGGCGCACAGATTGCGCACCACGCGGTCGGCGCCGTGCTTGGTGCGGGTGAACACCAGTGTGCGATCAAGCTTCTTCTCTGCCAGCAGCGAGCGAATGCGCAAGGTCAGCAGCGCCTGCTTTTCGGCCTGATTGATGAAGGTGACATACTGATCGACCCGCTCGACCGTGGTCGATTGCGGCGCTACTTCGACGCGCACCGGATTGTTGATGAACTGTTTGCCCAGATCGGCGATCGCCTTTGGCATGGTGGCCGAGAAGAACAGGCTCTGGCGTTCCTTGGGCAGCATGTTGGCCACCCGCTTGAGCGCGTTGATAAAGCCCAGATCCATCATCTGGTCGGCCTCGTCGAGCACGAAGATCTCGACCCGGCTGAGCGTCAGCGCACGCTGATCGATCAGATCGAGCAGGCGGCCCGGGGTGGCGACAAGGACGTCCACGCCCGGAACCAGCCGCCGCGCCTGCTTGCTGACGGGCACGCCGCCAAACACGCAATCGACCGACAGGCGCAGGAACTTGGCATAGCCCTTCATGTTGTCCGCGATCTGCGCGGCGAGTTCGCGGGTCGGCGAAAGCACCAGCATACGGCATGAAGCCGGCTTGTTGACTTTGAGGTCTGCCGCCAGCCGGTGGAGCGAAGGCAGCGAGAATGCGGCGGTCTTGCCAGTGCCGGTCTGCGCAATGCCGAGCAGATCGCGGCCTTCGAGCAGAGCGGGGATCGATTGGCGCTGAATAGGAGTAGGGTCGCTATAGCCTTTGGCTTCAAGCGCACGGAGAATTGGCTCGGCAAGGCCGAGATCGCTGAAAAATGACATGATGATTATGCTTTCATAGGCGCGCCGATGGCGCGCACAGAACAGGGGTCGTTATGCGACCCATGCGTGAATTGGGGGAGCGGGCGAAGCGCAGCCGTTCGACCGGGGCGGGTTTTGCCATCATTGTGGCCAACCTCACGCTTGCCCGGGCCTGCGGCGGAAAAATCCACTCGCCGGTCTTGCTGAAAATGCCCCTAGACGACAAAGTGCTCAAACGCAAGAAAATTACGCGGTGCTTTGCGCTTCCCAAGCAGGGGGCCACGCGGATAGGACTAGCGTCGATGACAAACCGACCGATCCGCCCTGCACAAATCGGTTCCGAACCGGCCAGCCCTTGCGTCAAAGTGTGCGAAGTGGACCGGTCAGCCGGACTGTGCCGCGGCTGCGGACGCACTTTGGCCGAGATATCGGCGTGGTTCGGGGCCAGCGCGGCGCAGAAGCACGCGATCTTGCTCGCCGTGCGCGACCGCGCTCAAAGCGTCAGTATCAAATCGACATAGCCATAAACGGTGTTGCCAGTGGCCGGCGCATTGGGCGCTGCGCGCAGCAGCCCGCGCTTGATCAGCACCGCGCCGCCAGTATCGACCTGCAGCAGCCCCGGCACCAGCCAATGCCGCAAGCGCGCCTCGATCTGATGCCCGGCAAATCTGCCCGATTGGCCGCTGGCATCGCGCACGCCGGTTGCGGAAAACGCATCGCGCGCGTTCTGCGCCCAAGCCGCGCGGTATCCGATCATCGCGTCGGTGCGCTCGCCGGGAACCAGCTCAAGCCGCGCGCCCGGCGAAACAAGATTGGCGCGTCCGATCGGGCCGTATAGCGCGGTGGGCCCGAAATCGAAACGGCGCGCGCCAAACAAGGTATCGAAGCGGCCAAATCGGCCCGGCTTGCCGCCATCGCCGCTGGCCTCGTAAAACGAGACCGAGAGGCGCGGCTTCCACCCCGCCGTGAAGCTGTAACCCATTTCGGCATGGACGAACCAGGCTGACACCGCGAGATCGGCCATATCGCTGGCCGCGTTCGAGCGGCGGACTTTGCCAAACTGGTAGGCCGCTTCAACATCGTGGTCCCACTTGCCTTGCGCAGGGCGCGCAAAATGGCGCAGGCCCACTGTCCACAAACGGCGGTTGCGGGTGAGGCGGTCGGCACCGTCCTTTTCGGTCAGGCGGTAAACATACCCTTCCAGCGCGCCGCCCGGCACGCGGGGAATCGCCGCGTGGCCGCCGAAGAATTGCACGCCCGTTGTCTCCAGATCGAACTCGAGCCGGTTGCTCTGGAGACCATCGCGATCGTCGGGGCGGCGAAGCTGCGGCATGGCCCAGAATGCGAGCAGCTGCGCGCCGCCCGCCGTGGTCCATTCGGCGTGTGCGCCGGTGAAGCCATTGGTCGTGTTGCGAAAGCGATTGCGCGCCAACAGGCGGCGCGAGCCCACGTCCAGCGTGAAGCGGCCCAGCGTGAGCAGGCCTTTGCCGCCCTTCCCGCCCTTGGCCCAATCGCCGAATTCGATGCGCGCATAAGCCTGAACAAGCTCGAACGCGTTGACATCGGTCGTGCTCACGCTTGAATTGGCGGCTTGGCCATAGGCGCGGGCATCCCACACCTCCGCGCCAAAGCGCACCGGTCCCGCATCAAGTTCGGCCGCAAGCGCCGTGCGCACAGAGAACATCGTGTCGTTCTCGGCCGCATTGGGGCGGAACTGGTTGGCGATGGTTTCCACCCGGGCGCGCACGGTCGCCGTGATCGTCAGATCGTCTGGTGCGCCAAGCGCGTGCGCGAGGACGCCAGTCTGCGCTGCGGCAGGTCTGGCGGCAAGGCCGCTGGCGGCGATCAGAACCAGCAGACGGGCGCGTCGGTTCATCGTCAATTCCAGTTCAGATTGTAATTCTTTGCGGCAGCGGCGCGAACGTGCCGCTTTCTATATTCAACAGAATATAGAAAGGCCAGCCTGCGCTGACCTGCTCGGCCCCCGATTCAGCCGTTGCCCCAGGCAGCGCAGCGCGGATCCTGCGTGATCAGATGACGGCGCAGCGCGGCGCGGGCGAGACGCTCGGTCTCGGCCTTGCGGCGCGCGGCGGCCAAGGGCACGGTCGGCGCCGGACGGACAATTTCCGCATCATAGCCGTCGGCCACGATGACGCCGCAGGCACCGGGCAGAAAGCTCTCGCTATCGAGGCACGCGCGATCGAGGTGCGGGGCGAGGCCCCAATAGAACCGGTCGCAATGATCGAGATAATCGGTCCATTTCAGATCACCGAGCAGATCGGCCCGGCTGACCTTGATCTCCACGATCACGATCTGGCCCTTGGCGTCGATGCCCATCAGATCGGCCCGCCGGCTCGATCGCAGCGGCATTTCGGGCAGGCACCAGATATCGTTGCGGGCAAATAGGCGGCAAATGCCGCGCGCAACCGCCGCTGCTTCAAGCAGAGCGGCAGCTGGAGCGAAGGAAACAGGCGAATCGGTCACGTCGTCAGATATAAGAACAAAAAAAGAACAGGTAAAGTGGCGAATTAGCGGCGGCGCTCTATTCCCAATGGGGGCACGAGATCGAGCAGTGCGCCGCGCGCAGACTGAAATTCCTGCCACAAGGCGCGGGCCGCCGGCAATGTCGGCCCCCCCTGCGCCTCGATCGCAAGCAACGCTGCGATGGCAGGCTCCATCATCGCGGCCAGATCGTCTACGCCATCGCGCGCCATGGCAAAGCGCCAGCCGCCGGTGTCGCGCATGATGATCGGAAAATTGCGTATATCGGGGGTGCGAAACTCGGGCGGGATTTCCGCAAGATTGCTCACGGCCGCGGCTGCTTCGTGCAGCGCAGTCCATTTGATCGACATCGCGTTAGCGCTTTTTGCCTGCTCACGGTCTGCGCCGCCAGAGCGCCGCGTGGGGTACGCAGGGGCTGGGCGCTTCGAATCCGGGCTCTTGACGTGTGCCACCATAGGGACACCCGGTTAACGCCCGATCGCTACCAAACCGCTAAAGCCACGCGATCCGTGCCATGAAAACTTCTGGCAAGCGGTGCCGCGCGCTGCTACGTGCATTGTCCCGCTGCACCCGTAGCTCAGCTGGATAGAGCGCTGCCCTCCGAAGGCAGAGGCCACTGGTTCGAATCCAGTCGGGTGCACCATACTTTCAATAACTTAGCGGGAGCCAATCTGGTCTGTACGGAATAAGTACGGAAAAGAGGGGGTGGAATTGCCTCCAGAAACTCCGCTCCAGGGTTTCCTGATTGCCAAGTGATCGCTGCCTCTGAATTGCGCCGGGCGCGCATTCCGCCGGTTGTTGGGCAATGTCCATGTGAAGCAGATCGGGCGCGAATCAGGACCGCCCAGCAAAGCAATACCCCCCCACACCGTACGCGACAGCGTCGCAGCAATGGAAAACAAACCATTGGGATAGCGTGAATTTGTTCCTTCTATGAAGGAGCAAGATCGATGTCAACGAATGGCCATGTGGTATCGTCAGAGGCGGTCAGTAACGCCGGATCGACTCGGTGGCGTGGAGGCAAGAGTACAAGCGAGAAGGTCAAGCTCAATGGGAACATCGCCCGGCGCAAGATTGTCGGGCAGGAGTTCTTCTGGTGGGATACCGAGTTGCCGGGGTTCGGCTTGCGGGTCTTTGCCAGCGGCGCGAAGTGCTGGTTCGTACAGTTCCGCCAGCGCGGCAAACAGAAGCGAGTAACCCTCGGCAGACCTCCTGAAATGCGCGCGGAGAAGGCAAGAGCTTTGGCACGCGCGCAGCTCGCGAAGGCTGCACTCGACGGACTGCCCGCCGATCCGAAGGCAAGGGCCAAGGGCAATGGCGGCGGCGGAATCCTGTTCTCTGACTACGCACCGCGCTTCTGGGATGACTATGCCCGGCACTGGAAGCCATCGACACGCAGGGGCAATCGGCGCTCGATCTTCAAGGAACTTGTCGGGGTCTTCGGTCGCCAGCGCGTCGATGCCATCCGCAAGACGGATGTCCTGCGCTGGCGTGACAGCTGGGCCGCTCGGCCGGGTGCGTTCAACCGAACGATCCCGATCCTGTCGGTGATGATGGGTTATGCCGAGCAACTGGGGCTGCGCCCGCGCGGCTCGAATCCATGTAGGGGCACGCCGCGGTACAAGCGCAAGTTGGTCGAGAGGTTCCTCAGCGCCCGTGAATTCCATCGCCTCGCCGCGAGCCTCCGCGCGTTCGAGGAAAGTGATCCGATTGCCGTCCAAGCGATACGGTTGCTGATCTATACCGGGGCGCGGCATGGCGAAATTGTCAGCCTTCGCTGGGAATGGGTGCAGCCGCCTCGCCTGATGCTGCCGGACAGCAAGACCGGGGCGAAGATCATCTATCTCAATCGACAAGCCCAAGCCGTGCTCGATGGCTGGCCGACCAAGGCTGAAGTCGGCCTAGTTTTTCCGTCGCCGCAGGGCGACAAACCGATTGCGCTCAGTGTTCCGTGGCAGGCGATAAGGCGGCACGCAGCTCTGCCGGATGTTCGCCTTTACGACCTGCGCCACAGTTTTGCGTCGGTCGCCATTGCCGACGGTATCTCGCTCGTCGTGATTGGCAAGCTGCTCGGCCATGCACTGGCAGAGACCACTGAACGTTATGCGCACCTCGCCGACGAGGCGATCGCCGATGCGGCCAAGCGCGTATCCGGCTCGCTCGCTGCGTGTCTGGGGATCGCAGCATGACCCGGGTCTCGCTGGCCGGCATCATCGCCGATGATCTTGCAACCCTGCGTCGGCTCGATCCTGGCAACCGACCGCGCGGCAGGCCGCGCCGGACCGTCTGGTCAGAGCGGCTTCCGGGGTTCGGCGTGCGCCACTATTCGTCCGGGCGGAGCACCTACATCGCTCAGGCACTTATGGACGGGGTGACCCGGACCATCACACTCGGCAACGCCAATGTGCTGAGCAAGCACCAGGCTTTGATTGTCGCCCGGCGGATCTTGCTGCGCGCCCAAGTCGGCGAGGACCCTGCGACGAAGCGCAAACAGACGCGCAAAGTTCCCACCTTTGAAGATTTCCTCACACTGTACTGGAAGCAGTCCGCTGCCAAGTGGAAGCCGCGCACGCTCGAAACCCACAACGGCTATCGCCGGAAGCACCTCGCCGATGCCTTCAGCGGCATGTTCATCGACGAGATCGAGCAAGCGCACGTATTGGCATGGTTCAATAAGGTATCGATCAGCAGCGGTCCGGGCGCGGGCAATCGCTGCTTTGAAATTCTGCGTTCGATGTTCAATCACGCTGAGCGATGGGGCATGCGTCCCGAGGGAAGCAATCCCTGCTCTTACATCCGGCCCAACAAGCGCCGGAAGTGCGAGCGCTTCCTGTCCAATCAGGAGATTGCCAGATTGGGTGAAGTGCTCAGCCAGAAGACCCGAACCCAGCCGCTCCATAGTGCCATCATCTATCTTCTGTTGCTGACCGGCTGCCGGCTATCGGAGATCGTCGATCTTACCTGGAGCGAGGTGAAAGGTGGTAGGCTGCTCCTCCATGACAGCAAGACCGGTCCGCGCACCGTCTGGCTGGGCGATGAAGCCCGTATGTTGCTCGCCTCGCTCGAACGGCGCGGCGGTGGCGATCCCGTGTTCTGGAATAAACTGACCCAGCGGCCTGTTCGCAGCATCAGCAAGTTCTGGCAGGAAGTGAAGGCCGAGGCCAATCTGCCAGGTGTCAGGCTGCACGACCTGCGTCACAGCTTTGCAAGCCACGCTGCAGCTCGCTCGGAAACTCTGCCGATGATTGGCAAGCTGCTGGGGCATGCCAAGTTGCAGACGACATCGCGCTATGCCCATCTTGATGATGGGCACGTTCTCGATGCGGCGGAACGGATCGGCTGTCTCTTAGCTGATATGATGGGCGAGGATCGTTCGTTGAACAGTAACACTATGTATGATACACGACTGCCGATCCATGAACGGTAAGCCGCAAACCCGCATCTACAAGAATCGTTGGTTCGCGAAATTCGCGAGCCGTGAAGGGATCAGCGATACGGCGCTTGTCGCGGCGGTTGAACAGGCGAACAGCGGCTTGATCGATGCCGATCTGGGCGGAGGCCTGATCAAGCAGCGCGTCGCGCGCGAGGGCGGAGGCAAGTCCGGCGGCTATCGCACGCTGGTCTTTTTCCGCCATGAGGAACGGGCCATATTCGCTTTTGGATTTGCCAAGAGCGATAAGGCCAACCTCAACGCGGTCGAGTTGCGGACCTACAAACAGGCCGCCAAGATCGTGCTCGCGCTCACACAGGCGCAGATCGATACCGAGGTGCGTGAAGAAAGACTGTTCGAGGTGACTGACGATGCCAAAAACTTATAAAAGCGAGGCGCTGGCCGCCGTCCATGAGATGATGGAAGGGCTTCACGAAGGTGGGGCCATCGACAAGCGCACGTTGCGTGAGTTCGACGATGCATGTCTTGCCCCGGCGACACCGCTAAAGGCCGATGAGATCAAAGCAATTCGCGAGGCGCAGCATGTCTCGCAGCCGGTATTTGCGCGTTATCTCAATGTCTCGAAGAACCTTGTTTCCGACTGGGAGAGGGGCAAGAAACGGCCGGGTGGACCAGCACTGAGGCTGCTATCGATCATCCAGCGGAAAGGGTTGGAGGCGGTGGCATAAGTGGTGTTGCAACAGGCCTGAAGGACGTCGTCGGGTGACAGGTTTCACGTTCAGCCACATTTTTGCACATTGGGCGGAAGCCCTCGATCGTCAAACAGTCGGCAACAACCTTCTATTCTATATCCGCAGACGAAGCGTTACGTCCGGACGATCGGGGAATCGGTGACCGATTTCATGAAGCATCAGTTTTGACGTTGGTCTAATGCGGTTGCGGGGG
>NZ_CAMBTS010000100.1 GCF_945870625.1 Novosphingobium sp. Chol11
CCACACCGCGCTGAACGCCATCGGCATCGTCTCGCGCGCGATCAGGTGGTCGATCATTTCGCGGCAATGCAGATCGACGCTGCTCCCCGCGCCGATCATCGCCAGATAGTCCCACGCCGTCATCAGGAATGCGCCCGTCGGCTCCGCCGCGAAGGGCCGCACGAACACCTTGCGGTACTCTGCCTTCTCCGCCTCGTTCACCAGCACCGGCCCGATCAAGGTCAGCGACGCAAGCCGCCCCGGATAGGCGCGCGGCATTTCCACCGCCGCGCAGCCCCCCGTGTGGTGCCCGCAGGCATGAAAGCGCGCCACCCCGAGGCTGTCCACCGCTTCCATCAGCCGGTCCGCGACATAGCGCATGTTGGGAATGGCGCTCGGCTGATAGGATCGGCCGAAACCGGGCGAATCAAAAGCCAGCAGGTGATAACGATCCGCCAGCCGCATCATGACCTGTTCGAACATCGCGCCCGAGGAGGCGGTCTGGTGAAACAGGCAGACCACCGGAAGCGCCGGATCGCCCGCCTCGCGCACATGGATCTGCCCGTCCCGGCAATCGGCATAGCGGCGGCGTATGGTCATGGTCAGCTCTCCGGGTCACACTCTTGTTAGAAACGTCCAATCCTACATCAATTCCGCAACGTCACCGTAATTCTCGTAATCCCGACGAGTGCTTGGCTCAATCGCCCAGCCAATCGGTGGTGATCTCGCCCCCATGCCCCTCAGGCGCCAGCGCGGCGCGCAGCGCTTCGAGCAGTGGCGGCAGCCCTTCGGTGAATGCGTAGGGCGGGTTGACGATATAAAGGCCCGCGCCATTATAGATGCCGGGCTGATCGCCGTCATAGAGCCAATGCTCCACCCGCAGCAATTTCGGGATGCCGAGGCGGCGCAACTGCTCCTTCCACTGCCCATGCGCGGCGCGGTCTTTCAGCGGATACCAGATCACCGTCACGCCGTGCGCCCATTTGCGGCAGGCAGCGGCAAAGGTAGCGGTAATCCGGGCGCGTTCATCCTGCTGCTCATAGGGCGGGTCGACCAGCACCACGCCGCGCGGCGTCCGGGGCGGGATCATCGCCAGCCAAAGCTCGTAGGCGTCGCGCTCATGCACGGCGGCGGATGTGCCGCGCATCGCACCGCGCAGGGCATGGGCATCCTCGGGATGTTTCTCGTTCAGGATAAGGAAATCCTGCGGGCGCAGCAGCTGCGCCAGAATCCGCGGCGAGCCGGGATAGAAGCGCGGCGCGGCACCGGCGTTCACCGCCTGAACCACGGCGCGGTAGTCGTTCAGCAAGGAGTTCGGGTCGGCAAAGGCCCGCAGCACGCCTTGCGCTGCCTCGCCGGTGCGCTGCGCCTGCGCGCCATCGAGGTCGTACAACCCGCAGCCGGCATGGGTGTCGATCAGCGTCAGCGCGCCCGGCTTGTGCTGCAAGGCCCTCACCAGAGCGATCAACAGGCAGTGTTTCACGACATCGGCGCTATTGCCGGCATGGAAGGAATGGCGATAATTCATCGTGCTTCGAAATCCGGAAGATCCGCCTTGATGCAAGCTGCCGGGCGCACAAGCCAAGCGCACGCCAATTGAAGCAATCAATCCGATGCTCGTCTAGGGTCAGCAAGAGACCTTTCCAGCACTTCTGCGCGAGACTATTGCAGGGATCGACCAAGCCCCTATGGCCACGCGCCCGCGCCTCGTCATCCCCGGCATCCAGAACCATGTCGTCCGGCATGATTTGGGGGGTTATTGCACGTGTGACCGTTATCCCGCCGCAATCGTCAAATCGCCTTATAATCCTCGATATGAATTGCCCACGCGTTCGGCACGAACTGATTGACCACCGCGCCGTTATCAATAAAGCCGCCGTTCGCGGTGCCGATCCATTCGCTGAGTTGGCCATTATCGTTGCGCCACATGATATCCGCGCGGCCATCGCCGTTGAAGTCGCCAGTGCCTTGGATCTTCCAAGCGTTCGGCACAAACTGGTTCACCACCGCGCCATTGTCGATCAGCCGCCCGGTCGCGCTACCCAGCCATTGGCTGAGCTGGCCATTGTCGTTGCGCCAGAGCACATCGGCGAAACCGTCACCGTTGAAATCGGCAGCATCCTGAATTTTCCACGCACTTGGCACGAACTGGTTCACTAGCGTTCCATTGTCTGTGAATCCGCCGCTCGCCGTGCCGAGCCATTGGCTGAGAAAGCCATTGTCGTTGCGCCACAGCACATCGCTGCGCCCGTCGCCGTTGAAATCGTTGCGCACACTTTGCAGCCAGACATCCACGTTGCCATCAAGAGCGTTGGTGAACGCGCGCATCCGCGTGCTTTGCGGAGGAAGACTGCCGAGCGTCAGCGATCCGCCGGTGAAGGTCAGTGTATTGCCGCTCAGCGCATAAGTGAAGGCGGGGCTGCCCGCCGCGCCTGCACCGATAAACCGGATGCGTTCACCGATTGCGAGATCGGTTATGCTGTCGCCGTTCAGCTCGGCGGGGGTGCCTTGAAAGATATCGACCCCCGCGCCGCCTGTCAGAGTATCTGGGGCACTACCGCCGATCAGAACGTCGCCGCCGCCAAGCGCCAGGATGGTATCGCGGTCTGCGCTGCCGGTCAGCGTCTCGCCATTTTCGGTGCCGGTGACCACTTTATAGGCAATGTCGGCAAGGGTGACGGGGTTCCTGACAAAGAGCCGGAATGTCCCGGACGCGGCGGTGGCATCGATGAAGCTCGCGCCGCCGCCATTCGGCGTAATGGTGACGTTGGTCGGGCGAAACGCCGTCAGGTCGATAATGTCAACGCCGCTTTGGAAATCCTCGATCTGGTCGGTGCCGTTGACATTGTTCGAGGTTGCCACGCTCTCGAACACAAACCGGTCTGCTCCGTTCCCGCCATAAAGGAAGCTGAAACCGGTCCCGGCAAAAAGCACGTCGGCACCTTCGCCGCCATTGAGATCGGTTCTCGCAGCACCAGCACGCAGCACATCGCTGCCCGCCCTGCCGTAGAAATATGCCGCTGTGTTGGTACTATCCGCCGAGACGATGTCGTTGCCGTCACCAAGGTAGACGTAGGTGTTTTCAATCGCCGTGGCCCCGAGTTGCGAGGTGGTCAGCGTGCGCGGAGTGTTATCGGTAAAGGTGAGAACCGCCAAATCGTCTCCGGAACCACCGTCGATGCTGTAGCCGGTCAAATCTCCGCTAATGTTGATATAGAGCTGATCGTTGCCCTCGCCCCCAAAGAGCCGGTCCCGGCCCCCATTGCCGTTCAAGAAGTCGTTGCTGGCACCACCCGTCAGACTATCGCCCAGATTCGACCCTGTTATGGAAATGGATTCAACGTTGCTAAGGCTGTTGCCCGAAGCGAGTGCGGCGACCAGCGAGAAGGTCGTTGCGATGTTGTAAGCGGCGACGAACTGCACCGAATCCGTGCCCGTACCGCCATTGATCGCAAAGCGTCCGGTCATCGGGAGGTATATCTGATCGTCGCCTTCGCCGCTGGAAATCGAAACGCTGCCTCCGGGCAAGCCATATCCCGAGACATTAATCGTATCTTTGCCCGCGCCTGAATCCACGACATTGGTGCCACCGGCGTTGAGCGTGATGTCGTCCGCTCCCGGCCCGCTGCGAATATCGTTGTTCCCGCCCACTCCGCGGATTTTCCCGCCGGTATCGAACCCGGTCTGGCTCAGCGTGCTGGTCGAGGCGTTCCAAGACCAACTCTGCACTTGCTGCCCGTCTTCGCTGGCGGTGCCATAGAGATAGCTCACGGCGTCGAGATCAAGCGTTCCGAGCGTCGAACCGCTGAAGCCGCCCGACGTGTAGCTCAGCACCGTCGTCGCGTAGTTGTCGATCGCTGGGTCCAGCGTATAGGTGCCTTCGAAGGGATGTTTGAACCCGAGGTTGTGTCCGATCTCGTGGAGAAAAAGTTGCGTCGAAGGCTGGGAGATCTTGTCGGAAACTATCAATTCATCGCCGCCGGCATAAGCTGCCGCCTCAGCCGAAGTATACGGTCCACCAAGATCGAAATTGAAGATGCCGACCTTGATGTCGCCGTAGCCCGCCGGCACCTCGAGGAACGTGATCCCGCTTGCCGCATCCCACGCTTGGAAGGCTCCCCGCGCGGTTGCCTGCTGCGCGGCGCTCAGCGGCCTGAAGCTGTCGATATAGGCTTGGCTTTCGCCATTGAAGCGTCCACCCAAGCCGAGTGCCGTCGTCGACGTCTCGAACGAATAGCTGATGAAAACGGGCCGATCGACGAGCGGCTGACCGGCGCTGTCAGATCCTACCCATGAATAGCTTACGATCGCGCGGCGATCGGTAACGATGGTCATCACTGGTCCCCTGCGCAAAAGTCCGTTCAGACCTGCTGGTGGGAACAAGATACTGCAAAATCGCGGCCCGTTGAAGGGTGCCAGAGGCTCTTACAGGCCAATAACTCGGTTACAGTGACACGTGGAGTAACCCCTTTATTCCTCACGCGCAGCGCTATGCTGTAATCAAATGGCCCGTCTCCCCCGTCTCGCGCTCCCCGGCATCCCGCACCACGTGACCCAGCGCAGTTACGGCGGCACGTCCAATACCCCCTTTGCTTGGCCACCCGTGTGCTATACCAAAGCCCCATGCCCAGCCTCCCGCACCTCATCATCCTTGGCATTCGGAACAATGTCGTCGGGCTTGGTTTTGGGGGTTATTGCACGTGTCACCGTAACTCCTGCCAACACCCCCATCCAACTCCGGCTAGGCAGACAAGCTGCCAAGCCTGCGTATCCTTCCCCCATCGAGGGGGAAGGTTGGGGTTGCGCTGCCCCCTTCCCCCTCGATGGGGGAAGGATGCCGCAGCTTGGCGGTGCAGCCGCCTAGCGCAGGCTGGATGGGGGTGATTTCCGGCAGGACGGGTGTGGCTTTCCTACATCACGCAAACCTGCAACAATAGCGCGACCGGCTCTTTGATCCTGTAAACTTACTGCAAAATCGCGCAGAGTGTCACTTTGTCACTCACGCTTCCTATCTCTTTGTTTCAGAGACGTTTTAACGCCCGAACAAAAGTTGACACGGTGTCAACTCTGTCACCTTTTTTGCAGCTCCCCTTCCCCCTCAATGAGGGAAGGATGCCGCAGCTTGGCGGCGCTGCCGCCTAGCGCAGGCGGAATGGGGGGGAATGCCGCGCCATTTTCCTACGCCGCGCGATTGTGCCACAAAGCGCTGGCGCAAGATGCGGAGAGCGGATGATTGATGAGCCAAACCAATGCTCAATTAATCGACCAAATCGATCAATATCCAGCCACTGATCGATCCGAATTATTCCTCAGGACTGTGTCAACTATGTCAACTTGGCGCGAAACGGCCAGTTTAGAAGCGCCGCGCGACGGCGAACTCGGCGGCTTCGATCATCGCGGCTTTGGCGGCGCTGGCGGGGAAGGCGGCGATGGCGTCGATGGCGCGGCGCGCATAGTGGCGGGCGCGTTCGCGGGTGGCGTGAACCGTTTGGTGGCGGTCGATCAGCGCGATGGCGCGGGCCAGATCCTCGTCGCTGTTGCAATCACCTGCAATGGCGTCGCGCCAGAATTCGCGCTCTTCGGCCGATCCGCGCGCATAGGCGAGGATCACCGGCAGGGTCATCTTGCCTTCGCGGAAATCGTCGCCCTGATCCTTGCCCATTTCGGCGGCATTCGAATCGTAGTCGATCGCATCGTCTGCCAGCTGGAACGCGATGCCCAAATTGCGGCCATAGGCATCGAGCGCCAGTTCATCGCCGTCGCTGCGTTCGGCGACGACGGCGGCAATGCGGCAGGCAGCGGCGAAGAGCGCGGCGGTCTTGGCGTTGATGATCGAAAGATAGCGTTCCTCGCTGGTTTCGATCTGGCGCTGCGCAACAAGCTGATCGACCTCGCCCTCGGCAATGATGGCCGATGCACCCGAGAGGATGCGCAGCACCTTGATGCTGCCATCCTCGACCATCAGTTCGAAGCTGCGGCTGAACAGGAAATCGCCGACGAGCACGGTGGCGGGATTGCCGAAAACGATGTTGGCCGCTTTCTTGCCGCGCCGCATGTCGGAGCCATCGACCACATCATCATGGAGCAGGGTGGCGGTGTGGATGAATTCGACCGCAGCAGCGAGTTTGAAATGGCGCGCGCCGCCATAGCCGAGCAGCGATCCGGCGGCGAGCGTGAGCATCGGGCGCAGCCGCTTGCCGCCGCCGGCGATGAGGTGGCCCGCCAGCGCCGGGATCAGCGGGATGCGCGATTGCATCTTGTCGAGGATCACCGCATTGACGCTGTTCATGCCATCGGCGACCAGTGCCATCATCGGTTGAAGCGATGGTTCGGCGCGGCGCGGCAACGGGTGGATCGAAGCGGTCATGGCGTCATCGCTTGGCCGAGGGGTCGGCGCTTGGCAAGATGCAAGTTGCAAGCTAGCGCGCTCGCAGCACATTCGGGCATAAGCCCGGCGGGCAAAGCGGGGGCGGCATGACACATAATCCGGCAGGCGAAGATCCGGTGCTGGCTGGATACCGGCAGAGCATCGACAATATCGATGCGGCAATGATCCACATTCTGGCCGAGCGGTTTCGCATCACGCAGGCGGTGGGCGCACACAAGGCCGCGCATCAGCTCCCGCCCAGCGATCCGGGGCGCGAGGAGCGCCAGATTGCGCGGCTGCGCGCGCTGGCAGTGGAGGCGCGGCTCGACCCCGAATTTTCGGAGAAGTTCCTGCGGTTCATCATCGAGGAGGTGATCCACCACCACGAGCGGGCCCGCAGCAAGTAGGCTTATCGCGGCTCAATCGGTGAAGGGTACGCCGGGCAATTGCTTGGCGGTGCGGATGGTCAGCGAGGTCTTGACGCTGGCTACATTGGGCGCTGGCGTGAGCTTGCTGGTGAGAAATTCCTGAAAGTTCTGCAGGTCTTTCGAAACGATCTTGAGGATGAAATCGATCTCGCCGTTGAGCATATGGCATTCGCGCACTTCGGGCAGGGTGCGCATGTGGTCTTCGAACTGGCGCAGCGATTCCTCGGCCTGGCTTTTCAGGCTGACCAGCGCGAACACGGTGATCGCAAAGCCGAGCTTGGCGGCATCGAGATCGGCATGATAGCCACGGATCACCCCCGCCTCTTCCAGCGCGCGGACCCGCCGCAGGCAGGGCGGCGCGGTGAGCCCGACCCGCTGGGCCAGCTCGACGTTGGTCACCCGGCCTTCGTCCTGCAGTTCGGCGAGAAGCCGCCGATCAATTCCATCAAGTGTTGTCATGGCCCATTCTTGTTTTCGCGTTCGATAGCCGATCAGGCGCGGCGGCATGCTCATCAAGGGTCCGGCGGCACCGTGCCAGCAATTTTCCACACCTTTTGGATCGCAACAGGACAACTTTATTGTTTCATATCGCAATCGTCCCACTATGCAACGCAATCAACACCGCGCTTTGCGCTTCTTTGCAATTTGTTAGGGTAATTTTGGGTGCTCCGCCAATCCGGGCGACGGCACCAGAGCGGAGCCACGCTTGATTATTGATGATCGTCTTAACACCGTGCTGCGCACCGTCGCGGCCGGGCCGGCGGCCATCCGCACGCAGTTTCGCCAGCTGGCAGACCTGCTGGGCCGCACGCCGGACGACGCGTGGACCCCGACCCACGAGCAAGCGCTGCACCGGCTCGATTCGCTGCACGGCGCGCTGGGCGATGCGGCGAGCGCCGACCTGCTCCGCGCCTGCGCCGTGCAATCGCCCCGGCTGGTCGCGCATTTTGCCAGCTGCGGCTCGAAACCCGCATTGGCCGCGATTGCCCGGGCGCGGCTGAGCGAGGCGCAGTGGCTCGCCCTGATCCCGGCTCTGCCGGTCCAGGCACGCGGTTTTCTGCGCCACCGCCGAGATCTCGGCCCCCGGGTCGAGCTGCTGCTCGGGCAGCTTGGCATCGAAGATTTCGTGCTGCCCGAGGCCGCTTCGCCCCAGCCTGCTGAACCCCAAACTGCTGCGCCCCAAACTGCTGCGCCCCAAACTGCTGCGCCCCAGCCTGCTGTGCCCCATATTGCCGCGCTGGCGCCGCCGCCTCCAAAACCCGCCCTCGCAGCCATGGCCTCGCCGCCGCGCGAGGGGATCGGGGCGATCGTGCGCCGGATCGAGGCCTACCGACTGAACCGGGCTCCGACCGGCACCAGCGAGCAAATTGCCGAGACCAGCGTGGCAGCCCCGCCCGCCGCAGCGCCGGCGCGCCTATCATCCTCGGCAGAAGCCGCTTCGCCGGCGCGCTTGCTGCACACGGTCGATCTGCGCACCGATGCGGCGGGCACAATCACGGGCGCCGATGCCGCGCATGCCGCGATGCTGGTCGGCCATCGCCCGTTCACCGGCCAAGCCGCCGCGCCCGCCAGTTGCGACGCCGAGACCTTGCGCGCGGTGCGGGCGCATCTTCCGGTCAGCGCGGGGCTGCTGATGCTCGAAGGTGCGCCTGTGATTGCCGGCCTCTGGCAGATCGATGCCGCCCCGGCCTTTTCGCCCGAGGGTGGGCGGTTTGAAGGATATCACGCGCGCCTGCGACGGCCCGCTGCGGCGGATCAGCAAATGAACGGAGCCGAGGCCGGACAAGGCGCGAGCAGCGCGGACCAGATGCGCCAACTGCTGCACGAGCTGCGCACGCCGATCAATGCCATTCAGGGCTTTGCCGAACTGATCCAGCAGCAATTGTTCGGGCCGACGCCGCACGAATACCGCAGCATCGCCGCCTCCATCGCCTCTGACGCGGCGCGCATGTTGGCCGGTTTTGAAGATGTCGAGCAGCTCACCAAGTTCGAGAGCAGCCCCCGCGCCAGCGCTGCGCCCGCCGCGGGCGACAGCGCAGCCGGCGAGCGCGCGGCCGATCTCATTGCGCTGCTGGACAGGCTGGTCGCGCAGATCGCGCCGGTGATCGCAGCCCGCGAGATCGCGCTGGCCTGCCACTGGCCCGATGCAAGCGTGCAGGTATCCTTCCCGCTGCTCTCGCTCGAACGCAGCATTTGGCGGCTGTTTTCGGTGATCGCGGGGGCGGCCGCCCCCGGCGAACGGCTGACCCTGCGCCTCGATCACAGCGACCGCCTCGCGCGCCTCGCGCTGCAACTTCCTGCAGCGCTGGCACAGCGCGCGGATGAGGCGCTGTTTGCACCCGACAGCGCGGGGAGCGCGGGCGGCGGGGCAATGCTGGGCAGCGGATTTGCGCTGCGGCTGGCGGCGGCGGAAATCCGCGCGGGCGGCGGAACCTTTACGCGCAGCGGTGCGGAGTTGATGATCGATCTGCCGCTCTTGACCGCGCCGCCACGGGCACTAAGCAACAGCTTTAGCTAATGAGCGCCGGGGGGAGCTTAACGCAACGTGGCATTGCCGAATATCCTCGCTCTTCCGGCGAATGCTGATCGCGTAAGCTTTGCGGCCGATTTCGGACAGCGGTTTATCGTCACCGTTGACACCGAGGAGGAGTTTGACTGGGGCAAGCCGCTGGCGCGCACTGGGCATGGCCTGAACCATGTCCCCGAACTCGCAAGATTTCAGCAGTTTTGCGAAGAATCCGGCGTGGTACCGATCTACCTGATCGACTATCCGGTGGCCTGCGATCCGGCAGTGGTCGAAGCACTGGGCGCGGCCGTGAGCGCGGGCCGCGCCGAAGTGGGCGTGCAGCTCCACCCATGGGTGAGCCCGCCACACGACGAGGATGTGAACAACCACAACAGCTATGCCGGCAACCTTGCGCCCGCGCTTGAAGCCGCCAAGTTTGCGCAGTTGCAGGACGCGATCAGCGCAGCCTTTGGCAAAGCCCCGATGATCTATCGCGCCGGGCGTTATGGCATCGGGCCGGAAACGGCCGATATCCTCGCCAAAAGCGGCATTGCCATCGACACTTCGGTTCGGGCCCGGTTTGATTACAGCACCGGCGGCGGGCCCAATTTCCGCGACCATCCGGTCACGCCATATTGGATCGACCAAGCCGCGAACTTGCTGGAAGTGCCGCTGACCACGGTGTTCTGGGGAATTCTGCGCCGCCAGGGGGCATGGCTCTACCCCTATATGTGGCGCGCGCCGCAGCTGCGCGGCCTGCTGGCGCGGGCGGGACTGCTCGAACGCATTCCGCAGACCCCCGAAGGTGTCAGCGTGGCCGAGGCGATCAAGGGTATCGACATTGCGATCGATGATGGCCTGCCACTGCTGGTCTTCTCGTTCCACAGCCCCTCGCTCGCTGCGGGCTACACGCCGTATGTGCGCAATGAGGCCGAGCTCGCGCAGCTTTACACGTGGTGGCGGACGGTCTTTGCATACCTCAAACAGCGCCAGATCCGCCCCGCCAGCGTGGCCGACATCATGGCCGCCGTTCAGCCTTAGGGCGCTTGCCAACGCTCCGGCGGCGCATTAACGCCCCTGAGCAGTGGGCCTGTAGCTCAGTTGGTTAGAGCTGGCCGCTCATAACGGCTAGGTCGCGGGTTCAAGTCCTGCCGGGCCCACCACTTGATCAGGCGTCCCGCTTAAAGCCTGAGGCCGGTGATCGCCCCGGCATCGATCGTATCGCTTTCGAGGCTGGCCACCGGCCATGCGCAGTAGTCGGCGGCATAATAGGCGCTCGGGCGGTGATTGCCCGAAACGCCCACGCCGCCAAACGGCGCGGCCGAACTTGCCCCGGTGGTCGGTCGGTTCCAGTTGACCACGCCTGCGCGCGATTCCGCCCAGAACCGCTCATAAAGCGCCGCATCCCCGCCGAGCAGGCTGGCGGCAAGGCCAAACCGGGTGGCGTTGGCCGCAGCAATCGCGCCCGCAAAATCGCCCACGCGGATGATCTGCAGCACCGGCCCGAAAATCTCCTCATCGGGCGCGGCAAGACCTGTGACATCGATCATGGCGGGGCCCAGCAGCGGGGTGCCTTCGCTGAGGCGCTCCAGCGGGCGAATGATCTGGCCGCCAAGCGCCACCAGCGCCTGCCATGCCTGCTCGACCCGCGCCGCCGCATTCATATCCACGACCGGCCCCATGAACGGCGCAGGATCATCGAACGGACCGCCCGCGATCAGCCGATCGGCCAGCGCCGCGACCGCCGCGATAAGCCCCTCGCTGCCCGGACCGACGATCAACCGCCGCGCGCACGTGCAGCGCTGCCCGGCGGAGATGAACGCCGACTGGATGATGACCGCCGCCGCCTGCTCCAGATTTTCGGGCGGAACATCCCATGCGACCAGCGGATTGTTGCCGCCGGTCTCGATCGCCAGAATCCGGTCCGGCACCGCGGCAAACGCCTGATGCAAGGCAAGGCCGGTATTCGAGGAGCCAGTGAAGAGCAGCCCGTCAAGCCCGGGATGCGCCGCAAGCGCCCGCCCGGTGTCGGCCCGCCCCTGCGCCAGCGACAGCACGCCCGCCGGGAGGCCCGCCTCGTGCCACAGCGCGGCCATGAATGCGCCCGATGCCGGGGTCAGCTCCGAAGGTTTGAACACCACTGCATTGCCCGCCAGCAGCGC
>NZ_CAMBTS010000101.1 GCF_945870625.1 Novosphingobium sp. Chol11
ACGCCTTCGATATCGGCATTCGGATCAATCCCTTGCATGCGGAAGGTGAAGTGCCGCGCTATGATCCGTGTGCCCCGCATTCGCGCCTCGGCTTCCCGGTTGACCAGCTGAGGCCCGACCATCTCGAAGGCGTCAGCGGCCTCCATTTCCATTCTCTCTGCGAGCAGGATTTCGCGCCGCTCGAACGCACCTGGGCCGCGCTCAAACCGCACATCGCGCCTTACTTCGGCCAGCTCAAGTGGCTCAACTTCGGCGGCGGGCACCATGTCACCCGTGCCGACTACCAGCGCGAAGATCTTGTTGCGTTTCTGCAAGGCGTTAAGGCCGAAACCGGATGCGAGATCTACCTTGAACCCGGTGAGGCTATCGCGCTCGATGCGGGCATTCTTGTTGGTACTGTGCTCGATACGCTGGACAACGGCATGCCGCTCGCGGTCACAGACATTTCCGCCACTTGCCATATGCCTGATGTGATCGAGGCCCCCTATCGCCCGGCCATGCTCGGCGAACTGCCAATCGACGAGTATGAGGATGGCGCAGGTGACGTGCCGGTCCGCCTTGGCGGCCCCTCGTGCCTTGCCGGCGACGTCATCGGCGATTACCGCATGGGTGTGACCTGCGAGCCCGGCACGCGCTTTGCCTTCCTCGATCAGGCGCACTATTCGATGGTCAAGACCACGACATTCAACGGCGTGCCGCTCCCGTCGATCTGGTTGTGGGACAGCGCGACCGATGCCCTTGAATGCGTGAAACGTTTTTCGTGGGAGGACTTCCGCGACCGCCTTTCCTGAGGCATCGTGTTCGCCAGAGTAATGATTGGCGGAGAGTGTGAATGGCTGACGTGCAGCTTGACGGCGTGACCAGCGATCCGGTGGCCATGGGCTGGATGGTCGGCGCGCCGCCGCCGCTCGATAAGCGCATCCTTGCCGCGCGGGCAGACCACATGCGCTTCCCGATGATCCGCTGGTCCTATTCGAACATGCGCAGTTTCGCAGCGACTGCCAATGTTGCGGCGAGCGGCACGGGCACCCCGTTCCCGCGCAATCTGCGGCCCGATCTTGCGGCGCTGCGCTTTACGCCGCTGGGCGCGGGCGAGGACATGACGTTCGAGCAGTCGCTGATCCGCAACTATACCGACGGCATTCTGGTGCTCCACCGGGGCGAAGTAGTGTTCGAACGCTGGTTCGGCGTCACCGGACCGCTCACCCGCCACATCGCCTTTTCGGTGACCAAGAGCTTCGTTGGCACCTTGCTCGAGATGCTCGTCGGGGAAGGGCGGATCGACCTCTCGGCGCGGGTCGATAGCGTGATCCCCGAACTCGCCTCCAGCGGCTTCGGCAACGCCACTATCGGTCAAGTGCATGCCATGACCACCGCGCTCGACTATTCCGAGGACTATACCGACCCGAATTCGGGCGTCGGTGCTTATAGCAACGCGCTCGGCCTTACACCGCGGCCCGCAGGCTATACCGGCCCCAACAATCTGTGGGATTATCTGGCCACGGTGCCCGGCGCAGGTTCGAAAGGCGCGGTGGGCAATCACGGCGAGCGGTTCGTCTATCGCACGCCCAACACTGATGTATTGGCCTGGATCATCTCGCGCGCCGAGGGCAAACCGCTCCACCAGGTCCTGTCGCAGCGGCTATGGCAGCCGCTTGGCATGCTTGGCGATGCCGATCTGATGGTGGATGAGGCAGGCTCGCCGTTTGCTGGCGGCGGGCTGAACTTGCGGCTTGAGGATCTCGCCCGCTTTGGTGAGGCGCTGCGGCTTGATGGGGCGGGGGTGATCCCTGAGGCTGATGTCGCCCGCATTCGCAGCGGCGGCTATCCAGCGCGTTTCGATCCGGTCACGTATCCGCATCTTCCGGGATGGAGCTACGGCAGCCAGTGGTGGCATTCCCACGACAATCACGGCGCCTTCAATGCGCGCGGCATTCACGGGCAGACCCTGTGGATCGATCCGGTGGCCGAAATGGTCATTTCGCGATTCGGCTCGCATCGCATTGCCAGCAGCATTGCGAACGATCCGCATTCGGTGCCTGTCTGGCGCGCTTTGGCGGATGCGCTAAGCTCCTGAAAACGCGAAGCCATGTCTTAAATAAGACATTTTTTTGACAGATGTTTGTGCAGCCCCTTTTTTCACTTGATGTTCAGAGTAGGACCACTATTTACGCCCTCGCTGCCCCATGGGGACTTCCAAACCGCAAGGCAGCTTTGTTCACTGTTCCGTTTGGGGGTCCCTTGAGTTGCACATCCATCATGACGCATTGGCTGTAGTTGGCGCACACGCGCCTGATCAACCCGCCATTCTCAATCGTCCGCACGCTGCTGCGCGCGCTGCTCGTTTCTTCGTCGAGAAGTTTCCGGGCAAGTCGCTCTATGCGGTAAAGGCCAATCCTTCGCCCGATCTGCTCCGCGTTTTGTGGGACGCAGGAGTGACGCATTACGACGTCGCCTCGATCGGCGAGACGCGTCTGGTGCGCGCAACGCTGCCCGCAGCGGTGCTTTGCTTCATGCACCCGGTGAAAACAGCGAGCGCGATCGAAGAGGCTTACCGCGACCACGGGGTGCGCGTGTTCAGCCTCGATTCGCTGGAAGAGCTGGAGAAGATCCGTCTTGCCACAACCGCCGCCAATGGCGGGGTTCTGCCTGAAGATCTGACGCTTTGCGTTCGCTTGCGGGTGTCGTCCGAAGGGTCCGAGCTTAGCCTTGCTTCCAAGTTCGGCGTTGACCTCACCGGCGCGGCAGAATTGCTTCAGGCTTCGCGTCAGGTTGCCGATGCACTGGGCATATGCTTCCATGTCGGCAGCCAGTCGATGAGCCCGCATGCTTACGTGCAAGCGCTGGAGCGCGTGCGTGCCGCTATCGTCGATGCCTCGGTAACGGTTGACATCATCGATGTCGGTGGCGGCTTCCCCTCGATCTATCCCGGAATGGAGCCGCCCGCGCTCGAGGACTATTTCGGCCTGATCGACCGGACCTACGAATCGCTGCCGGTGTCCTATTCCGCCGAGCTATGGTGCGAGCCGGGCCGCGCGCTGTGTGCCGAATACAATTCGATCATCGTGCGCGTGGAAAAACGCCGCGGGAGCGAACTGTTCATCAACGACGGCGCCTATGGCGCTCTGTTCGATGCCGCGCACGTGGGCTGGCGCTTTCCGGTCAAGCTGTTGCGCGCGAATGCGAGCGAGCAGCCGATGGAGCCCTTCAGCTTCTGGGGTCCGACTTGCGATGACATGGATCACATGGAAGGGCCGTTCGAATTGCCCGCTGATATCAAGCCGGGCGATTTCATCGAGATCGGCATGCTGGGCGCCTATGGCGCAGCAATGAAGACTGTGTTCAACGGATTCGGCGCGAACGACGTGTTCGAAGTCAGCGACGAGCCGATGTCGAGCCAGTATCGCGGCGATCGTCGCGACGAGCGCGTGTCGAACAACGTCGTGTCGCTTCGCTAAGACGTCGCAAGCACATCATTGGACGCTATCGAAGGCCCCGTGCACCTGCGCGGGGCCTTTATTTTGGCTTCCGCCATGCTTGATCGGGTGAGCCGATTTCTCTGAGCGGATAAATCCGTTTTCCTTTGTCTGCGCGCTGGAACACACCTGCAACCGCTCCGGCGCGAACGGTGTCGAGAAACACGCACAGCGCGCGGCGGCTGCATCAGAATCGGGGGCCTCCCTGCCAGGCCCCCTTCACGGGAGACAGGATAATGTTGCGCACTTCGATTTCACTGATCGCGCTCGCGCTGGCCGGGGCTTTGGCTCCCGCAGCCGCGCTCGCCCAGGAATCCGCCGCACCGGCTGCGGCCAAGCCGATGGCCAACAAGGATTGGTGGCCCAATCTGCTCGATCTTTCTGCGATGCGCCGCGACACCGCTGGCGCCAATCCTTATGGCGCGGAATTCAATTACGCGAAGGCGTTTGCGAAACTTGATCTGGCGGCTGTGAAGAAGGACATCGACACGGCGCTGACCACGTCGCAGCCGTGGTGGCCAGCCGATTATGGCAACTATGGTCCGTTTTTCATCCGCCTCGCCTGGCATAGCGCGGGGACCTATCGCTCGATTGACGGACGCGGCGGCAGCGATGGCGGCGAACACCGGTTCGAGCCGCTGAATTCGTGGCCCGATAACGGCAATCTCGACAAAGCACGCCGCTTGCTCTGGCCGATCAAGCAGAAGTATGGCCGCGCGCTGTCGTGGGGTGATCTCATGGTGCTGGCGGGCAACGTGGCGCTGGAAAACATGGGCTTCAAGACGCTGGGTTTTGCCGGCGGTCGGGCCGATGCGTGGGAGCCAGACATGGTGTTCTGGGGGCCGGAGACCAAGCTTCTCGCCGCCGCTGCCGAACGGTTTGACGACAAGCGCAGGCTTAAGGGCGCGCTTGCGGCCACCCAGATGGGCCTGATCTACGTCAACCCCGAAGGGCCGGGCGGGAATCCCGATCCGCTGGCGGCGGCGCACGATATCAGGCAGGCCTTTGGCCGGATGGCCATGAGCGATGAAGAAACTGCCGCGCTGATTGCGGGCGGGCACACCTTTGGCAAGGCCCACGGCGCGCATAAGCCGGACGAGTGCGTGGGCGCCGATCCAACCGCAGCGCCGATCGAGCAACAAGGTCTCGGCTGGCAGAACAAATGCGGCAAGGGCAGCGGTATTGACGCGGTGACGAGCGGTCTTGAGGGGGCATGGTCGGTCAGTCCGATCACCTTCACCACCCAGTATCTCGATAATCTCTACGGGTTCACCTGGGTCAAGACCAAGAGCCCGGCCGGAGCCACCCAGTGGATACCGACCGACGCCAATGCCGCAGGGCTGGTGCCCGATGCCCATGATCCCAATTTGCGCCACGCGCCGATCATGTTCACCACCGACATCGCCATGCGCGAGGACCCCGGCTTCCGCCAGATCACCTTGCGGATGAAGGATGATCCGAAGTATTTCGCCGATGCCTTCGCGCGGGCCTGGTTCAAGCTGACCCACCGCGATCTGGGGCCACGCGCGCGCTATCTCGGTGCCGATGTTCCCAAAGTGGAATTTGCCTGGCAGGATCCACTGCCAAAGGCCGACTACGCCATGATTGGCCAAGCCGATGTGGCCGCGCTCAAGGGCAAGCTGCTGGGATCGGGCTTGGCCCCTGCTCAGCTGATCAAGGCTGCATGGGCCTCGGCCTCCACTTTTCGCGCGACTGACATGCGCGGCGGGGCCAATGGCGCACGCATCCGGCTTGCACCGATGAAGGATTGGGCCGCAAACGAACCGGCCGAGCTTGCCAAGGTTCTGGCGGCGCTGGGCAAGGTCAAGGCCGAGTTCGACAAGAGCGCGGGCGGCGGCAAGAAGGTCAGCATGGCCGATCTTATCGTGCTGGGCGGCAATGCGGCCATCGAGCAGGCTGCGGCCAAGGCCGGGTTCACGTTCGAAGTGCCGTTCACCCCAGGCCGAGTCGATGCCGAAACGGCGCAGACGGACGCGGCGTCGATTGCTGTGCTCGAACCCAAGGCCGACGGCTTTCGCAATTGGTATAGCGGCGCATCCGATCTCGCTCCGGTTCAGGCGCTGGTCGATAAAGCGGCCACACTCGGGCTGACGGTGCCGGAGTTGACCGTGCTGGTCGGCGGGCTGCGTGTGCTGGGTGCCAATGCCGGCGGATCGGCCAATGGCGTGCTCACGAGCAACCCCGGTGCGCTCACGAATGATTTCTTCGTCAACTTGCTGAGCATGGATACGAAGTGGTCGAAGGCGGCTGGGGGAGCGGGGCTCTATGAAGGTCGTGCCCGCGCAGACGGTGCGCTGAAATGGACTGCCACTCCGGTCGATTTGATTTTCGGATCGAACTCTGAACTGCGCGCCGTGGCCGAAGCCTATGCCTCGCAGGACGGCAAGGCCCAGTTCGCGCAGGACTTTGCCAAGGCGTGGAACAAGGTCATGAACGCCGACCGGTTCTGAACCCGAGCGCAGGGCGGCGGCCGCCATCCTGTCGCTTCGATCAAGAAAAGAAGGGGGCCCCGCACGGCTGTACGGGCCCCTTTCCATTCACGGCAGTCGCCGCAGACCGCGGCGTTTTAGGTCCGAGCAGCGGGGCCGATCAGGCCGCCTTGCGCATCTGCAAGTCAAGCCGCGCCCAGATTTCGATCAGCGCTTGCGTGAGTTCGATCATCATTTCATCGGTATGCGCCGGGCCGGGAGTAAAGCGGAGCCGCTCGGTGCCGCGCGGCACGGTGGGATAATTGATCGGCTGCACATAGACGCCATATTCCGCCAGCAGGATGTCGCTGACTTTCTTGGCGCGGATCGGGTCTCCCACCATCAGCGGGACGATATGCGTGGTCGAGGGCAGCACCGGCAGGCCAGCTTGCGCAAACAGGCGCTTGAGCGTGGCTGCGGCGGCTTGCTGGCTGTCGCGCTCGATGCTCGAGTTCTTGAGGTGCCGCACCGAGGCGAGCACCCCGGCGGCGAGCACCGGTGAGAGCGAGGTTGTGAAGATGAAACCCGGCGCATAGCTGCGGATAACGTCGATCACCCGCGCATCCGAAGCGATATAGCCGCCCATTACCCCAAAGGCCTTGCCCAGCGTGCCTTCAATGATGTCGATGCGATGAGATGCCTCGTCGCGCTCGGAAATCCCGCCGCCGCGCGCGCCGTACATTCCCACAGCATGGACCTCATCGATGTAGGTGAGCGCGTGGTACTTTTCGGCCAGATCGCAGATCGCATGGATCGGGGCGACATCGCCGTCCATCGAATAGACGCTTTCGAACGCCACCAGCTTGGGCACGGCGGGATCGGCCTCGGCCAGCAATTCTTCAAGATGCGCAACATCGTTGTGCCGAAACACGCGCTTCTCGGCGCCCGAATTGCGGATGCCCGCAATCATGCTGGCGTGGTTGAGTTCGTCTGAAAAAATTATGCAACCTGGCAGGATCTTGGCGAGTGTCGATAATGTCGCATCGTTGGAAACATAGCCGCTGGTAAACAGCAGCGCGCTGTCCTTGCCATGCAGATCGGCCAGTTCGCTTTCCAGATCGACATGATAATGCGTGTTGCCGCCGATGTTGCGGGTTCCGCCCGAACCCGCGCCGACGTCGTGCAGGGCTTCTTCCATCGCCGAGATAACCTTGGGATGCTGGCCCATCGCGAGATAGTCGTTCGAGCACCAGACCGTGATCGGTTTGGGGCCGTTGTGCCCGGCAAAGCACCGTGCATTGGGATAGGAGCCTTTGTTGCGAAGAATATCGATAAAGACTCGGTAGCGGCCCTCGGTATGCAAACGCTCGATCGCTGCCTCAAAAACCTGATCGTAGTTCACCCGCCGCTCCTTCCTTCAATGGAGACACATGTGTCTCCGCCGCCGCGACCACATAACTTTGCACATGACCGGGCGATCAGCGGAACGGGGGCATTAGACTGCGCGGGCACGCTTATCCAGCATCTATCGAGCCCTCGCACTCAAGTGTAGGAAGTGCTCACCGTAGGGGCGGCGGCGCTATTGCGTCTGTTCCGGTGATGGACCGGGCCGCACGATTGTAATGCCTTGCTTATGGCCGATCACATTCATCCAGCTCAGATCATGCGCAGGTACGATGATGATAGCAGGCGCCTGCGACTGCAGCGCGGCCAGCCCCTTCAGCCAGCCGATAACCGCTGCGCGGTCTTCGTTGCCAAGCCATTCCGCCATATAGCGGGATCGTGGTCGCAGCCACGCAAGATTGCGCGCCATCGGCATGTTGTCTCCGCCAAACAGGAACTCGCGCCCACTTGCGAGGCGGACGAAGATCATCTGCGAACCCGGCGTGTGACCCGGCGTCTGCAGCATCACCACGCCGGGCGCTATCGCTGCATAATCTGCGCGATGCGCATTGACCGACTTCTCCAGCGCCAGCGCCGGAGCAACTTGCGAAATCCGCTGGGCTTGCTCGGGATTGACAATAGCGCGCGCCGCGAACCCTTCGCGCGCTGGGGATGCGATCAAACCGCCGATATGATCGATATCTTGGCCTGTGAACACAATCCGGCGTGCACCGCGCAGCCAGTTATTGGCCGTGCGCTGGGAACCGGGGTCATGAACCGTAAACCCGGCCGCCATGGCCTGATCGGGGCTCAAGCCCGCATCGAGCACCGTATCGCCGCCCGGCGTCACCAATCGGTACACAATCGCGCCCACCCGATTGAATCTGAGGCCGCCGCTGGCGACCAGAAAAGTGCCAGGATAATCATCGTGAGCAGGAACAACTGCCTCGATCGCCGTGGGCAGTGGCCCGCGCAGTTGGTTTGCTGCCATACGCAGCCGGTTCAGATCGATCGCGCGCGCGGGGGCATTGCTGGGCCCCGCATCAACCAGCAACCAATAATACGGGATACTGACCAGCAGCGCCGCGATAATCGCCACTTTGGTGAGCAGAGGGATGCGCAAACCCTGCTGATCGGCCGATGCCAAAGCTTCCCTCAAAACACTCCCCCTTGATCAAGCCCGCGCGCGGCAAGCGCGGGCGCGAGCGCATCCATCTCTGGCCCGCCGCGGGTGAAAATGGCGCGATCGGCGCGCTCCCTCTGCCAAGGCTGCCCCGCTGTGAGATAGGCGATGCGCCTGGCAATCCCTGCCGAACCATCGACGAATTCGACGCCCGGTCCGAAGGCCGCAGCCAGTTCCTCTGCCACCAGCGGGAAATGCGTGCAGGCCAGCACAACCGTATCGATAGCCTCGCCGCCCGGCATGGTGCGCAGCGCCTGCGCCGCCCGCACAAAAACAGCTGGATCGACTGGGTTTCCTCGCAACTTGGCCTCGGCCGCGCCGACCAGTTCGGGCGCAGCATGGCGCAGCAGCACTTTGTCCGCTGCAAATTCCGCTTCGAGGCGGTCGACATAGGCCTGCCTGATGGTGGCTTCGGTGCCAAGCAAGCCGATCACGCCGCTACGCGTGCGGATCACCGCCGGCTTGATGGCCGGCACGGTGCCGACAATCGGCACCTCGAGCACTTCGCGCACTGAAGCCAGCGCGATGGTCGATGCAGTATTGCAAGCGATGCAGACGAGCCGGGGGGCAAAGCGCTCGGTCATGCGGCCGAGAAGGCCTGACACCCGCGCCGCGATCTGCGCCTCGGTCTTGTTGCCATAGGGCAGCCCGGCCAGATCGGCGGCATAAATCACCGGCGCATCGGGCAGCAGCAGGCGAACCTCGTCGAGGACGGAGAGACCGCCAACACCTGAATCGAACACCAGCAGCGGCGCTGCGGGATCGACTGTCGCTGGTCCCGCCGTTTGCCCTTCGCCGCTGCCGTCCGCGATTGCTGTGTCGTTTTGCCCCTGCATCGGGGTCCCATATCGCGTGCGGCGGCAAAAAGAAAACGCCGCCTCTCCCCTTTGTCCGCGCGCATTGCTAGGAGCAGAAGTGTGGAAACCATTCTTGCCCCGGGGCTTGCCCCTGCCGCCGCGTATCTGCTTGGCTCGATACCGTTTGGCCTGCTGCTGACGCGCTTGTTCGGTGCGGGTGATTTGCGCGCGATCGGATCGGGCAATATCGGCGCGACCAACGTGCTGCGCACTGGGCGGAAGGGGCTGGCGGCTGCTACCTTGCTGTTCGATCTGGCCAAGGGCTGCGCAGCTGTCATGCTGGTTCGCGCTTTTCTGCCGGGCGCGGAGGCGCTGGCGGCGCTGGGCGCAGTGCTCGGGCATTGCTTTCCGCTGTGGCTCGGCTTTCGCGGCGGCAAGGGCGTGGCCACTATGATGGGGGTAGCGCTTGGCCTGGCCTGGCCGATCGGCCTCGTTTTTGCCGCTGTCTGGCTTGGCGTGCTCTATGCGGGCCGGACATCCTCGCTGGCGGGGATGAGCGCTGCGGTAGCGGCACCGCTCGCGGCGATGGCGCTGGGATACTCGGCTTATGGCCCCGTTCTTGGGGTGATTGCTGGTCTGGTGATCTGGTTGCACCGCACCAATATCGCGCGTTTGCGCAGCGGAACAGAGCCCCGGATCGGCGGCGCGAAGCCGTGACCTTGCCGCCTGCGCTAACTCAGGCCGAAGCATTTGCCCGGATCCGGTTGCTGCGTTCGCCCAATATCGGCCCGGTCAGCTTTATGCAGCTTATCCGCCGCTTTGGTAGCGCGGCGGCATCGCTCGAGGCACTCCCGGATCTCGCCGCGCGCGGGGGCGGGCGCTATGCGATCGCTCCGGCTGCACGGATCGAGGAAGAAACTGCGCGGATACGCAGCTTCGGCGCACGCTATCTGTTCTTTGATTCGCCCGATTATCCCGCAGCGCTGAGCGCGCTGGAAAGCCCGCCACCGATCCTGACCATGCGCGGTGATGGCACGCTGCTGGCTAGGCCGTCGGTAGCCATGGTCGGCGCGCGCAATGCTTCGGCCGGCGCGATCAAGCTGGCGCGCGAATTTTCGGCGAGCCTGGCCGCGCGGGGTTATGCCGTGATCTCGGGCCTTGCGCGCGGAATCGATTCGGCGGCGCACCAGGGCGCACTGGCGGCAATGGGCGAAGGCGGGGGAACCGTCGGCGTGATCGCCAGCGGGATCGATGTGGTCTATCCGCCCGAAAACGCCGGCTTGCAAGAAGATGTCGCCATGCGCGGCCTGCTGATTGCCGAAATGCCGCCTGGCACCCAGCCGCTGGCGCGCCATTTTCCCTGGCGCAATCGCATCATCGCCGGGCTGGCCAGCGGGACCGTGGTGGTCGAGGCCGCCCCGCGCTCGGGTTCACTGATCACCGCGCGGCTAGCAGGCGAGGCTGGGCGCGAAGTCATGGCCGTCCCCGGCTCCCCGCTCGACAGCCGCTCGCTTGGCTGCAACAAGCTGATCCGCGATGGCGCGGTGCTGGTGCAATCCGCCGATGATATTGCCGAATTGCTCGAACGCTTCGACGGCACGCCGCGATCGACGTTTCAGGAACAGGTCATGCCGGACTACGAACCCGATGTGCCCCCGGCCGATATTGCCGGCATGCTCGGCGCCGCGCCGGTCAGCATCGACGAGATCATCCGCCAAAGCGGTGCGCTGCCGAGCGCGGTACAATTCGCGTTACTTGAGCTTGAACTCGCAGGCCGGTTGCAGCGCCATGCTGGCGGACGGGTGTCAATTATCACGGCGTGATCATGAGGGATAATGCACGCGTGTATTAGAGCGGTTTCCACACGAAGTGACTCGGCGGGGATTCCTTTTGCGGCGGCGTTGTGATTCAGACTTCCTGCTGGTGGCAGGAGGCCAGCATGGATGGCACGAACGCTTTCACAGGATCTTCGGGACCGAGTTGTTGCAGCGATTGA
>NZ_CAMBTS010000102.1 GCF_945870625.1 Novosphingobium sp. Chol11
CATTCCCCAGATTGCGCCGGGAAGGTTGATCGTTTGGCATTGTACAAGTCGCGAGAGATGGTGGTTCCGGCAGCGCAGCCAAGCGCCTTGCCCCAGCGCGCGCCTCAAGCTGAAGCGGCTGCCTTGTGCTATGCCTTTGAAGATATCGGGCTCGGCTGCTTCTGGTCGACCGATGCAACCGGCCGGGTCACTTATTTTTCGCCCGCCGCGCAAACGGCGCTGGGCGGGGAGCAGGGCTGCATCGGACGCTCCTTCAACGAGCTTTTTCTTCCTTCCGAAGGCGAAAGCGAGCGGTCGCTGCCATTCTTGATGACCCGGATGCGCCGGTTCGAAGGGCACGTGGTGCGCAGCGAGCGCGCAGGATCAATCCTGTGGTGGTCGGTTTCGGCAGAGCCGGTCATGGTGCGAGGCGCATTCGCCGGCTTTCTCGGGCACTGTGAGGACATCACCAGCGAGCGGCGCAGCGCCGAGGAAAGCTCGCACCTGGCGATGCATGATGCGCTGACCGGGCTGATCAACCGGCGGCGCATGTCGCAGCTGCTGGAGCGCACCCTCACCAATTGCGCCGCGCAGGGCAGCCCTTGCGCGGTGATGATGATCGATCTCGACCGGTTCAAGCAAGTCAACGACACGCTCGGCCATGCCGCAGGCGATGCGCTGCTCAAGCAAGTGGCCGAGCGGCTGGTGCGCGTGGTGGGCAACAAGGAGCATGTCGCAAGGCTTGGCGGCGACGAGTTTCAGGTGATCTTCCCGGGCGAGGAAGACCGCGGCATTCTGGGCGGCATCGCCACCGATATCATCGCGGTCGCCTCGCAGCCTTATTCGATCGATGGCAACCGCTGCATCATTGGCGCTTCGGTCGGTGTTGCCATCTCGCCGTTCGATGGCGATGGCAGCGAAGAACTTGTCCGCAACGCCGATCTGGCGCTCTATGCCGCCAAGGGCGGCGGGCGAGGCGGATTCCGGTTTTTTATCAAGGACTTGCTGAAGGCCGCCGAAGATCGCCGGTTGCTCGAAGAGGATCTGCGCGACGCGCTCGAACGCGGCGAGTTTGAAGTTCATTATCAACCTGTCGTGCGCGCGGCGGATAACCGCGTGGTCGGGGTGGAAGCGCTGGTGCGCTGGAATCATCCTGAAAAGGGCATGATCTCACCGGTGCGGTTCATTCCGATCGCCGAGGAATCAAACCTCATCAAGGGCATCGGCGAATGGGTGTTGCGCCGCGCCTGCGCCGAGGCCGCAGGTTGGCCGGGCCACTTGCGCGTTGCGGTCAATGTCTCGCCGGTACAGTTTGCCGATGAGGGTTTTCCGGCGCTGGTCGCCAATGCGCTGGCCAGTTCGGGCCTCGAGCCTGCGCGGCTCGAGCTTGAAATCACCGAAAGCGTCTTCCTGCAGGAGGGCGGAACCACCAACGAGCGGTTCAAGGCGCTGAAAGGGCTGGGCGTGCGCCTCGCGCTCGACGATTTCGGCACGGGCTATTCCTCGCTCGGCTATCTCAAGAATGCGCCGTTCGACAAGATCAAGATCGATCAAAGCTTTGTGCGCGGAGCCACCGAAGCAGGATCGCGCAACCGCGCCATCATCGCCGCGATTGACGCCCTGGCAAAAGCGCTGGATATGGAAACGACCGCCGAAGGCGTCGAAAGCTTCGACCAGTTCGATCTGATGAAAAGCCTCGACGTCACCCAGGTACAAGGCTTTATCTATAGCGAGGCGATTGCCAACGAGCAGTTCGAACGCGAGATCGATAGCGGCGTCTGGGTCATCGAACCGAACGGGCCCGCGCTCCAGCGGCATGATCGGCAGGCCATGTTCCGCCGCATCGGCGTCATTCATGACGAGCACTATTATCCCGTCGTGCTGCGCAATCTCTCGGCTTCGGGGGCGCTGATCGAAGGGCTCGTCGGGGTGCCGGTTGGGACCAAGTTCGTGGTCGATCTGGGCGAAGGGCAGTTGACCGTTTCCACCGTGCGCCGCTCGCGCAAGAGCCAGCAGGGCCTGGAGTTTGAGCAGACGCTGGTCGCAGACGGCAACGGCGGGCTGTGCACCCGCAGCCGCGTTTCCTCTTATCCGCTGGCGGCGGCAGGATTGCCGGCAAATACCCGCGTCGACGGCCCGCACCAGATGGGCAGGCGCGAGGATGGCAAGGCCTCGATGCCCGCATTTGGCATGGCCAGCGACTGGAACGGCGCCATGAAGCGCAGCGAAGACGACTGATCGGCCTGCCCGCTAACTGAACAAGCCGTATTTGCACGCGCGCGCAAGCCCGCTAAAGCCACAGCGCTATGGCACATCCGCAAAGTCCGCAAGAAGCTTCCGTTTCCGATGCTCCCCGTCCCAAGGAATGGATCCTCGGGATCCACGCCTATGTTCCCGGCAAATCGAGCGGGAGCGACGGGCAGCCGCTGATCAAACTCTCGGCCAACGAGAACCCGCTCGGGGCCAGCCCGCTGGCGTTGGCGGCGCGGGCCGAGGCGGGCGATCCGGCGCGCTATCCCGATCCTGCCAGCACCGCGCTGCGCGAAGGCATCGCCGCGCTGCACGGGCTCGACGCAGCGCGCATCGTGATGGGCACCGGCTCTGACGAGCTGCTCAATCTGGCGGCGCAGGCGTTCGCCGGTCCGGGCGATGAAGTGCTCTATGTGCGCTACGGCTTTTCGGTCTACGATATTGCGGCGCGGCGTTGCGGCGCGGTCCCGGTGGTGGCAGCTGATGCCGATTATGGCACCGATGTCGATGCGCTGCTCGGCTGTGTCAGCGCGGCCACCCGGGTGGTGTTTCTGGCCAATCCGAACAACCCCACCGGCAGCTTCCTGCCGCGCGCCGAACTGGCGCGGCTGCATGCGGGATTGCGGCCAGACATTCTGCTGGTAATCGACCATGCTTATAGCGAATACCTCGCGCCCGAGCAGAACGACGGCGCGCTCGCGCTGGCGCATAGCGCGGCCAATGTGCTGGTGACGTTTACCTTTTCGAAGATTTATGGGCTAGCGGGCGAGCGGGTCGGCTGGGCGACCGGCGCGCCCGCGCTGATCGACATGCTGAACCGCATTCGCGGGCCTTTCAATGTCTCGCTGTCGGGCCAGGCGACCGCGCTGGCCGCGCTTCAGGATCAGGGTTTCGTCGCGGCCTCGCGCGACCATAACCGCGCCGAGCGGGCACGGTTCGTCGCGGCGCTTGCGGCGATGGGCAATGCGGGTTTGCGCCCGCTGCCCAGCGAAGCCAACTTTGTGCTGATCGAGTTCAATGGCGCTTTGACCGCAGAGGCGGCCTATCTGGGCCTGATGGAGCGGGGCTACATCACCCGGTGGCTGCCGGGGCAGGGGCTGCCGCAATGCCTGCGCATCACCATCGGCACCGCGCCGCAGATGGACGCGATTGCCGATATCCTGCGCGCGATGGCCGGGCAGGCAGGATGAACCCGCCATTTTGCCGCATGGCCGTGATCGGGCTGGGCTTGCTGGGCGGCTCGGTTGCGCTGGCAGCGCGGGCCTGCGTGCCGGGCATCATGACTTCGGGCTTTGACAGCGACCCGGCGGTGCGGGCGCGGGCGCGGGAAATTGGTCTTGCCGATCACATTGCCGAAACCGCGCTTGAGGCAGTGGCGGGGGCTGATCTGGTCGTGCTTTGCGTGCCGGTGGGGGCAATGCTGGCAGCGGGGCAAGCGATTGCCAGCGGGCTGGCGGCGGGAGTGGTCGTGACCGATGTTGGATCGAGCAAGGCGGCGGTCGCGCGCGCGCTGGCGGAGGCTTTGCCCGGGGTTTGCGTGATCCCCTCGCACCCGGTGGCCGGCACCGAGCAGAGCGGACCCGATGCCGCGTTCGCGACCTTGCTGCGCGGGCGCTGGTGCATTGTGACGCCGCCCGCCGATGCCGATGCGGAGAAGCTTGCGCGGTTGATCAGCTTCTGGGAAGCGCTGGGCGCGCGGTGCGAGACGATGGACGCCGAGCATCACGACCGCGTGTTGGCGATTACCAGCCACCTGCCGCACCTGATCGCTTATACCATTGTCGGCACCGCGTCTGATTTGGAAGCGGTGACGCAAAGCGAGGTGATCAAATACTCGGCGGGAGGATTTCGGGATTTCACCCGTATCGCGGCCTCTGATCCGACGATGTGGCGCGATGTGTTTCTGAGCAACCGCGAGGCGGTGCTCGAAATGCTCCAGCGCTTTACTGAGGATTTGACCGAGCTGCAGAAGGCCATCCGCAAGGGCGATGGCGACGCGCTGTTCGATACTTTCACCCGCACCCGCGCGGTGCGCCGCTCGATCATCGAGATGGGCCAGGACGACGCACGGCCTGACTTCGGGCGCAGCGATCATGGGGATGCGGGCGCGATCACGATAGCAGGAACAGCAATCCCACCCCGGCCATGACCGCAGTCGAGGTCCAGCCCACCGCCGCCAGCCTCCACGAAATCGTAAGATGCCCCATGATGCGCGGATTGCGCGCAATCAGCATGGTCATGACCATGACGGGCGGGGCGAGCAGGCCATTGACCACTGCCGCCCAATAAAGCGCGCGCATAGGATCGACCGACAGAAAATTGAGGGTAAGTCCGGACAGCGTGGCCACCGCGATCACCCCGTAGAACGCCTTGGCCTCCTGCGGGCGGCGATCGAGGCCTTCGTTCCAGCGGAAGGTTTCGCTCACCGCATAAGCCGCCGAGCCCGCCAGGACCGGAACCGCGAGCAACCCGGTGCCGATGATGCCCAGCGCAAACAGCGCGAAGGCGAAATCCCCGGCCACGGGGCGCAGCGCATTGGCGGCCTGATCGGCCGACGTGATCGTGGTGATTCCGTGGGCGTGCAGCGTGGCGGCGGTGGCAAAGACAATGGCCTGCGCAGTTAGGTTCGAAAAGGCCATGCCGACAAGCGTATCGGTATCGATCCGGCGCAGTTCCGGCCCGGCCTTGCGCGGGGCGATGAACAGCGGGCGCGTCTTGCGGCGGTGCTGCTCTTCCACCTCCTGCGCGGATTGCCAGAAAAACAGATAGGGGCTGATGGTTGTGCCGAACATCGCAACCAGAGCCATCGCGTGCGGCTGGTCGAACACGAAGCTCGGCACGAACTGGCCGCGCAGGACCGCGACCCAATCGACATCAGTGACCAGCAGCACGGCAAAATAGGAAAGCAGCGATAGCGTGGTCCATTTCAGAAGGCCCGCATAGCGGCTGTAAGGAATGAGCACCTCGGCGGCTATGCTGCCGATCCCGAACAGCGCGGTGTAAAGCAGCACTGGCCCCGGCAGCAGGAGGTGGAGCGCCGCCGCCATCGCGCCCAGATCGGCCCCCAGATTGATGACATTGGCCACGACCAACGCCATAACCATCAGCCGCAGGAGCGCCGGCGGATAATGGCGGCGCACATTCGCCGCGATCCCTTGTCCGGTTACGGCACCGATCCGCGCGCAGATGGATTGGGTCGCCACCAAAAGCGGAAATGCCAGCAGCATGGCCCAAGCCAGCGAATAGCCGAATTGCGCACCGATTTGGCTATATGTGCCAATGCCGCTGGGATCATCATCGGCTGCACCTGTGACCAGCCCGGGGCCAAGTTGCTTCAGGCAAGAGCCGGACCCCGCGTCTTCGCTGCTCTGCGGGTCCATCAGGTCATGTTTCCGTGCCGCTGAGCGCATTGATCTCAGCCAGCACGCGGGCCTCGATCTCGGCGCGATCAAGCCCCGGCGGGATCTCTGCGCCCGCGCGGTAATGTACCGTGCCGCTGCGCTTCCAGCGGCGATTGTAGAGCGGGCCGCTATCCACCGCAACCGGGATGACCGGCAGGCCGAGCAGCTTGTAAAGCCCGGCAAAGCCCGATTGGAGCGGGGCAGGGCGACCATGCGGCACACGGGTGCCTTCGGGAAAGATCACCAGCGGCCGCCCGTCGGCAATGCGCCGCCGCGCCTCGCTCAGCATGTTGCGCAAGCTGCGCGCGCCGGCTTCACGGTCCACCCCGATCAGCCCGAAGCGGCGTCCCACCGGCCCCCAAAGCGGAATGCGCAAGAGCTCGGCCTTGGCAAAAACCACCGGGCGGGGATATTGATACGGCAGATCGATCGCCTCGAAAAAGGATTCGTGCTTGATGGCATAAAGCACACCTTCGCGCGGTTTGAAGCGTTCGGCCGAGACCCGGATGCCCAGCAGCACGCGAGCACACCAGCGATGATAGCCAGACCACGCCCATGCCGCGCGGTCAAACAGCTTTGGTGCCAGCTGCGCGGCAATGATTGCGGCCAGCACTACGATCAGCGAGCCTGCATAGAACACGGCGTAGAAGACCAGACTGCGCAGTATCTCGGCTGCGGTCGCCGAGCGATCATTCTGGACCATGTGCGGTTCTACCACCCGGCAAGCCAGGCCGCGCCGCGCGCCACCAGCTTGTTGTACTCGATGAACAGCGTTTTGAGGCTGGGCCGCGAGGCAACCGCATCGGGCACGATCTCCAGCCCGGGCGGCGCGGCATGGGCCAGATCGAACATAGCGCGGCGCATGTGCCAGTCGGTCGTGACCAGCCGCACCGAACGGATCCGCTGGCCCGCGATCCAGCGCGATGCCTCGAGCGCATTCGAACGGGTATCGACTGAATCGAAGCCCAGCGTGATGCAGCAGGCCATCAGCGCCTGCGATACGCCGTATTCCGCCTCGAACTCCTGCGGGCGGACCTCGCTGGCTACGCCTGCTACCAGCACTTGGCGTGCACGCCCGGCACGCAGCGTTTCGAGCGCGCGCGGGATGCGCCCTGCGCCGCCTGTCAGGACGATGATGCCATCGGTTTTCTGGGAGCCGGCCGGCTGCGGCAACCACAGCGCAAACCACAAAAACCCCAGCACCCAGGCCAGCAGTACGGCAGAAATCAGGCGGCGCAGCAGGCCGGGCGGTTTCATCACAGCATGCGCCTGAGCGCGGCGAGCACCGTAAGCCGCGCGGTCAGCACGGCGAGCGCCACGCCCAGCACCGGGATCAGCACAATCACCAGCCAATCGGTCCAAGCCAGCACCGCAGAACCGGTCATGCCCGAGCCAAGCGGCGCAAACTGCCGCCCCAGCGAGGCGATGGTGACAATCCCCAGCACTAGCCCGGCAAGCCCGCCCGCCGCCGCATCGAAGGCCATCGAACGCTGAAACACACGCGCAATCTGGCGATCGGTGCCGCCCAGCATGTGGACCACTTCGATCGTCTCGCGGTGATTGCTCAGCGCATTGCGCGAGGCGAGCAAGACCGCCGCCATCGTTGCGGCCGCCAGCAGCGTGATCAGCCCGTTCGCCAGCCATTGCAGCGCATTGATCGCCCGGAATACCGGGGCAAGCCAGCCGGCCTGGGCATCGATCCGTGCCGCTGGGGCGACGTCTGCAATTCTGGCGCGCAAGGCGGCGAGCCGCGCGGGGGTTGCGCCCCCGCTCAGCGCCACGTCGAGTCGCACGTCGATCAGGGCGGGAATGGGCAGCGCTTCGAGATCGTCGCCGGGGCGCGTGCCCAGCCACGGTTCGACCAGCGCATTGAGATCATCCTGCGCTACGGGTTCGGCGCTGACCACTTCGGGCGCGGCGCGCAGCGCGGCCAGCGCCGCGCGAACTTGCCGATTGCGCTCGGCCGGGGCCGCCGACACGATCTGAACCGTGACGCCGCCTTCAAGATCGGCGCTGGCGGCCTGCGCCATGTTGCGCAGCGCCAGGCCGCTTGCTGCGGCCACCACTGTCAGCGCGATCATGATCGCGATGACCCACGGCATCGGCCCGGTAAGCTGATTTTCTGGTAGCAGGCGCGCATCGCCAGAAGCGCTGCGCATGCGCAGCGCGGCCAGCCAGCGCGCGGCCCTTGCGGCGTAAGTCTGCGTGCCGGGCTGCTGTGCTTTGTTTGCTTGCGGATCGGCCACGCTCATTGGTCGGTCATGTCGAGCCGTGCTGCAGGGGCGCTGCGGCGCGGCGGATAACGCAGTGCGCCGGTCGGATCGCTGAGCCGCCCCCGGTCAAGCCGCATGATCAGCGATTCGGGCACATTCCGGATCAAATGGGCATCGTGCGTCGCGACCACCACCGTGGTGCCGAGCCGGTTCAGGCTTTCAAACAGGCGCAGCAGCTTGAGCGCCATCTCGGGATCAACGTTTCCGGTCGGTTCATCTGCCACCAGCATATCGGGCCGCGCGATCACCGCGCGCGCGATGGCCACCCGCTGTTGCTCCCCGCCCGAGAGCGTGGCGGGCCTCGCGCCCATGCGGTCTCCTAGCCCGACCCATTCGAGCATGTCGCTCACCGGCTTGGTGATATCTGCTTCGCCGACCCCGGCGACGCGCAGCGGCAGCGCCACATTGTCAAACGCGGAGAGGTGCGACACCAGCCGGAAATCCTGAAAAACGACCCCAATGCGCCGCCGAAAGCCGGGCAGGCGGCTGCGCGGCAGGGTGATCGCATCGGTGCCAAACAACCGGATCAGCCCGCGCGAGGGCCGCTGCGACAAGTACAAAAGCCTGAGCAAGCTGGTTTTCCCCGCACCGCTCGCGCCGGTGAGAAAATAGAAACATCCCGGAAACAGCGTGAACGAGATATCGGTCAGCACTTCCTTGTCGGTGCCGTAACGCAGCCCAACATTGTCAAACCGGACAATCTCGCTTTCTGGATGGCTCATTTCCGGCGGGGTGATCCTGGCACTGGGGGGCGCGGGTTTTGCGTCCGAGCGGGCTATAACCGGCAATCCATGTGGAAAAAAGGCCGCAGAAGCACTTCTCCCCGCCTGCCCCTATTGTCGCCGCCGCAGGCCATGCCTAACCACGTTGGATGATTATCGCGTGCCCCGCCTGCTCGACGCGTTATGTCGTCCCCGACAGCGCGATCGGCTTAGAGGGCCGCACTGTTCGCTGCGCCAATTGTCGCCATAGCTGGTTTCAGGACGGACCACCGCTGCCGCCGCGCGCCGAGCCCGATCAAAGCGCAGCGCCAGCGCCGCCGCAACCGGCCGCGCAACCATCCCCGCAACCAACCCCGCAGCCGCAAGCCACGGTATCCACGCCGCCCGAACCTGATTCCCTGCCGGTCAGCCCTGCGGCGCCGGGCAAAGTCTTTCGCGGCGACGATCTGCCCGAACCGCTGACGATACCACGCGGGCGGGTGCGCAAGGAGGCTGGGCAATACGCCGATGCGCCATCAAGCTTCGAGTACGAACCGCCGTTTCGCCCGCGCCGCAACACGGCGAGGCTCTGGACGATTGCAGCAGCGGCCTTTGCTGCGTCGGTCGCTGGCCTGATCGGGCTGGCCGCTGTGTTCGGATTGCCCGATTGGCTGCCGATCGCGCGCTCGACCTTTGCCGTCGCGCCGCGCGATCTCGAACTGTCGTTTCCGCCCGAACGGCAGGACCGGCGCACTTTGCCCAATGGAACGGAATACTTCGGTGCCAGCGGCACCGTCACCAATGTCGGCAAGGATATTCACGAGGTGCCGCCGATCGTGATTGTGCTGCGCGACGACAAGAACCGGGTGGTTTACACTTGGAACGTCAGCCCGCCGCGCGAAAGCCTGCGCCCGGGCGAAAGCGTGACCATCAACGAAGCCGTCACCGATGTGCCCAAGAGCGCCAGCGTTGCCGAAATCGGGTGGAAGCCTGACTGAAAATTCCGCCCGATCGCGGTTGCACCGCGCAAAGTCCTTTGCTAGTGGCCCCTCCTACCCCAACGGGTCGCTCCCGGCAGAAACTTCGGGGGCCTCGTGCGATTTGCGGTCGTGGCGGAATTGGTAGACGCGCAACGTTGAGGTCGTTGTGGGCGAAAGCCCGTGGAAGTTCGAGTCTTCTCGACCGCACCAAACAGTTTTGGAAAACTTCCCCTGAGGGGGTGATGGCATCGAATCCGGTGCACGTCCGGCGTCCGTTCCCTCAACTTGCCGTGTTGACGGCTATCCTTTTGATACGGCGCCCATCCAGAGCCGCTGCCGTCGCCGTTCTGCGGCACGGACCAGCGCGCAGATAAAGCGGCGCGCGGCGGCGGCGCGTTTTGATTTGGATCAATGCGATGAGGCCGCGGCCTCTCCAAACTCTGCGAACTATCGGGGAGGGACCAATGCCTGCTGTTGCCATGAGTGCGATGCCAACCACAGAGGTGCTGAAGCAGCAGATCGTCGACGAGACGATCTTGTCGCCGCGCTTTTACACCACCGACTTTGCGGCGCTCGACCGCATCGATGTCGGGCCGGTGCGCGATGAATGGGAAGTGTTGCTCGCGCAAATGGAAGCCGATCCCAATCGCCTGCATTTTCGCCGCCGCGACCGCTTCACTGGCATTGTCGAGGCCTTGGAGCCCGATGTCCGCGATGAGTTCATCGCTTTTCTGCTCTCCTCGATGACCTCGGAATTCTCGGGCTGCATTTTTTACTCCGAGATCGCGCGGCGCACCACGAATCCGGATATCCGGCGCTTGATGCGGTTATTGACCCGGGATGAAAGCCGGCATGCTGGCTTTATCCGCGATAGCCTCAAGGATGCAGGGCTGCCGATCAGCCTCGATTTCCTCACCAGAGCCAAGAAGCATCACTACTTTCGCCCGAAGTTCATTCTCTATGCGACGTATCTCTCCGAGAAAATTGGCTATGCCCGCTACATCGCGATCTGCCGTCATCTCGAAGCGCATCCCGAAAACAACTTCCACCCGTTGTTCGACCGGTTCGAGGAATGGTGCAACGACGAGTACCGCCATGGCGAGGCGATCGCGCTGCTGATCCGGGCCGACCCAAAGCTGACGCGCGGGGTCAACCGGCTGTGGATCAGGTTCTTCCTCGTTTCGGTCTACGCGACGATGTATTGCCGCGATCATATGCGCCCGGCGCTGCACCGCGCGATGGGCCTCGACATCACCAACTACGATTATCAGGTCTTCAAGATCTGCTCTGATATCAGCCGGCAGGTTTTCCCGATCCTGCTCGATACCGACAATCCAAAGTTTCGCGATGCGATGGAAGCGATGCGGCTGGCATCGCTGCGGCTCGAGGCGGCACGGGAAAAAGCCGGCCTGCGCAAGCTGATCGCTCGCGCCGGTGCGAGCGCTGCGGTCGGGTGGGCTTTCTTGAGGCTGCTTTCGGTGCGGACGAAGGCCAACGCCCTTCCCGCGCGCGTGCTTCACCCCGCAACCTGGTAAACGTGTTCCCCGTCAGCACCAATGGCACAGATTTGAGGTTGTGATTTAAGGAGTGTTGGGGCTTCGTCGTAGTGACGAAGGAACGAAGATGAAGTCCCAACACTCCT
>NZ_CAMBTS010000103.1 GCF_945870625.1 Novosphingobium sp. Chol11
CTTCCATCTGCATCACGCGCCGGTTGATCAGATGCTTTTCCATCTTGAAATCGGGGATGCCATAGCGCAGCAATCCGCCGATCCGGTCCGACTTTTCGAACACAGTCACCGAATGCCCCGCACGCGCCAGCTGCTGCGCACAGGCCAGGCCCGCCGGGCCCGAACCGACAATCGCCACCGATTTGCCGCTCTTGCGCGCCGCCGCTTGCGGCGTGATCCAGCCTTCTTTCCACCCGCGATCGACCAGCGCGCATTCGATCGATTTGATCGTCACCGGCTGGTCGATGATGTTGAGCGTGCACGCCGCCTCGCACGGCGCGGGGCAGATGCGCCCGGTGAACTCTGGGAAATTGTTGGTCGAATGCAGATTGTCGAGCGCCTCGCGCCAATCGTCCTCATAGACCAGATTGTTCCAGTCGGGGATCTGGTTGTTCACCGGGCAACCATTATGGCAATAGGGAATGCCGCAATCCATGCAGCGCGCCGCCTGCGCTTTCAGGCTCGCGGCACCCAGCGGCACGGTGAATTCGCGGTAATGCTTCAGCCGTTCGGCCGGCGCGTCATAGCCGCGATCCTTGCGATCGAGTTCAAGAAAACCCTTGGTCTTGCCCACGTTTTTTCAGTCCTGTCCTTATTCGGCCGCGATGCTGGCGGCTTCGCGCCGCTCGCTCTCGATCTGGCGCAGCGCGCGCGCATAATCGCGCGGCATGACTTTGACAAAGCGCGGCAATTCCTCGGCCCAATTGTCGAGGATCATGCGCGCGCGCGCGCTCGCCGTATGCAGATGGTGCCGCTCGATCAGAATGCGCAGCCGCTCGGCATCGTGGCGCAGCATATCGCCCATGCCATAATCGCTCACATCGATCGCGCGCTGCTGCGGGCGATCCGTGCCCCAAGCCTCATCGGCATCATCATCGCGCGTCGGCGAAACCGGGGTCAGATCGACCATCGCGGGGTTGCACAGCATGGCGAACCGGCCCTCGGGGTCATAGACATAGGCGATCCCGCCAGACATGCCGGCGGCAAAATTGCGCCCCGTTGCGCCCAGCACCACCACCACGCCGCCGGTCATATACTCGCAGCCATGATCGCCGGTGCCCTCGACCACAGCGATGGCGCCCGAATTGCGCACGGCAAAGCGCTCACCGGCCACACCGCCGAGATAAGCCTCGCCCGCGATTGCGCCGTAAAGCACGGTATTGCCAACGATGATGTTGCGCGTCGGATCGCGGTCCACATCGCCCGGCTGGCGCACGACCAGCCGTCCGCCCGAGAGCCCCTTGCCGACATAGTCATTGGCATCGCCCACCAGATCGAGCGTCACCCCATGCGCCAGAAACGCACCGAACGATTGCCCGGCAACCCCGCTGAAGCTGATGTGGATCGTATTGTCGGGCAGCCCGCGATGGCCATAGCGGCGCGCCACTTCGCCCGAAAGCATCGCGCCGACCGTGCGGTTGACATTGCGCACCGCGCGTTCGATCCGCACCGGCTCGCCCCGCTCCAGCGCGGGCGCAGCAGCGGCGATCAGATCGTTGTCGAGCGCGGCGGCCAGCCCGTGATCCTGCGTCTTGCTCCAGCCGAGGGTGGTGCCCTCGGCCGGCTTCACCCGGTGGAGCAGCTTAGACAGGTCAATCCCTTGCGCCTTCCAGTGCGACACCGCGCCGCGCGCATCGAGGCAATCGACCCGGCCAACCATCTCGCTCACGGTGCGAAAGCCAAGTTCGGCCATCAGCGCGCGCAATTCTTCTGCGACGAAGAAGAAATAGTTGATCACATGTTCGGGCTGGCCGGTAAACCGCGCGCGCAGCACCGGGTCTTGCGTCGCCACGCCCACCGGGCAAGTATTGAGGTGGCATTTGCGCATCATGATGCACCCCGCCGCAATCAGGGGCGCGGTGGCAAAGCCATATTCGTCCGCGCCGAGCAGCGCGGCGACCGCCACATCGCGGCCCGTGCGCAGGCCGCCATCGGCCTGCACCGCGATCCGGCTGCGCAAGTTGTTGAGCAGCAAGGTCTGCTGCGTCTCGGCCAAGCCGATTTCCCAAGGGCTTCCGGCATGGGTCAGCGAGGTCAGCGGCGAAGCCCCGGTCCCGCCTTCATAGCCCGAGATCGTCACATGATCGGCGCGCGCCTTCGATACGCCCGCCGCCACGGTGCCCACGCCCACTTCGGAGACCAGCTTGACCGAAATCCGCGCCGCGCTGTTCACATTCTTGAGATCGTGGATCAGCTGCGCCAGATCCTCGATCGAATAGATATCGTGGTGCGGTGGCGGTGAGATCAGGCCAACCCCGGGGGTCGAATGACGGGTCTTGCCGATCACCTTGTCGACCTTGTCGCCGGGCAATTGGCCGCCTTCGCCGGGCTTTGCGCCTTGCGCCATCTTGATCTGGATGTCGTCGGCATTGACGAGGTATTCGGTGGTCACGCCAAAGCGCCCGCTCGCCACCTGCTTGATCGCCGAACGCATCGAATCGCCATTGCTCATCGGCAAATAGCGGTCCGGCTCCTCGCCGCCCTCGCCGGTGTTCGATTTGCCGCCGATGCGGTTCATCGCGATGGCCAGCGTAGTATGCGCCTCGCGGCTGATCGAGCCGAACGACATCGCGCCGGTGGCAAAGCGCCGCACGATGGCGCTGGCCGGCTCCACTTCGTCCAGCGCAACCGCAGGGCCTGCCGGCTTCAATTCCATCAGCCCGCGAATGGTCAGCATCCGCTCCGACTGATCGTTGATCGAGGCGGCAAATTCGCGGTACTTTTCGGGCAGATTGCCGCGCACTGCATGTTGCAGGCTGGCAACATTGCTCGCGGTCCAGGCATGCTCCTCGCCGCGCAGGCGCAGCTGGTACATGCCCCCGACATCGAGCATCTTGCGATAGATCGGGTTGTCGCCATAAGCTTCGCTGTGGCGGCGCACCGTCTCCTCGGCGATTTCGCGCAGGCCCACGCCTTCGATCATCGTCGCGGTGCCGGTGAAGTATTTGTCGACAAAGGCCGAAGACAGCCCGACCGCATCGAAAATCTGCGCCCCGCAATAAGATTGATAGGTCGAAATGCCCATCTTGGACATGACCTTGAGCACACCCTTGCCGATCGCCTTGATATAGTTCTTCTCGGCGTCCTTGGCCGCAATCGGCAGGTCCTTGGCGATCCGCGTTGCCTCGATCGTTTCGAACGCCATATAGGGGTTGATCGCCTCCGCGCCATATCCCGCCAGCGCGCAGAAATGGTGCACCTCGCGCGCCTCGCCGGTTTCCACGACGAGCCCGGCCTGCATGCGCAGGCCCTGGCGCACCAGATGATGATGCACCGCAGCGGTTGCCAGCAGCGCCGGCATCGCAATGCGGTCCTCGTCCTGCCCCCGGTCGGACAGGATCAGGATGTTCTTGTCGGCCAGCACCGCCTCGGTCGCCGCCCAGCACATTTCCTTGATCGCCATCTCAAGGCCCTCGGCCCCGCTCGCCGCGGCCCAGGTGGTGTCGATCGTCGCGGTGCGAAACGCGCCGTCGAGCACCGCCTCGACCGAACGGATCTTGGCGATATCGGCATTGGTCAGGATCGGCTGGTCGACTTCGAGCCGCTTGTGCGTGCCCGCATCATGTCCCAGCAGATTGGGACGCGGCCCGATCATCGAAACCAGGCTCATCACCAATTCCTCGCGGATAGGGTCGATCGGCGGGTTGGTCACTTGCGCGAAGTTCTGCTTGAAATAATCGTACAGCATCCGCGAACGGCGCGAGAGCACGGCGATGGGGGTGTCGGTGCCCATCGAGCCCAGCGGATCATCGCCCGCCAGCGCCATCGGTTCGAGGAACCGGGCGATATCTTCCTGCGTATAGCCAAACGCTTGCTGGCGATCCAGCAGCGTGCTGGTCACGACCGGCAGCGACCCTGCTTCGGGCTCGACGACTTCGAGCTCCTTCAGCTTGTACTGCGCGGCCTCCAGCCATTCCTGATACGGGTAATCGCCGGCAAGCTGCGCCTTGATCTCCTCGTCCTCGATGATCCGGCCCTGCTCCAGATCGATCAGCAGCATGCGCCCCGGCTGCAGCCGCCACTTGCGCACGATGTCCGCTTCGGCAAACGGCAGCACGCCGCTTTCCGAGGCCATGCACACCAGATCATCGCGCGTGATCGAGAAGCGCGCGGGGCGCAGACCGTTGCGATCGAGCGTCGCGCCGATCTGGCGGCCATCGGTAAAGGCGACCGCCGCCGGGCCGTCCCACGGCTCCATCAGCGCAGCATGATATTCGTAAAACGCGCGGCGCGCGGGCGACATCAACGGATTGCCCGACCACGCTTCCGGGATCAGCATCATCACCGCATGCGCAAGGCTGTATCCGCCCGCGAGCAGCAGTTCGAGCGCGTTGTCGAGGCTGGCGGTGTCGGACTGGCCATGCGGGATCAGCGGCCACATCTTGTCCAGATCGGGGCCGAGCAGCTCCGATTCCATCGTGCGGCGGCGCGCATTCATCCAGTTGACGTTGCCGCGCACCGTGTTGATCTCGCCGTTGTGCGCGATGAGGCGGTAAGGATGCGCCAGCTTCCAGCTGGGGAAGGTATTGGTCGAAAAGCGCTGATGCACCAGCCCGAGCGCCGAAACGCACGCCGGATTGCGCAGATCGTCATAGAACGAGCCGACTTGCGTCGCGAGCAGCAGCCCCTTGTAAACAATGGTGCGCGAGGAAAAGCTCGGCATGTAAAGCTCGCGCACCCCCGGCAGGCCATGCTTGGCGGCCAGCGCCGCCAGCGGGTTCTGGGTCTGCTTGCGGATCGCCAGCAGCTTGCGCTCGAACGCGTCCTGATCGGGGCAGTTCTCGCCGCGCTTGATCAGGCACTGGCGGATCACCGGCATCTGCTCGATCACCGCCTTGCCCAGACCCGCGGCGGTCGTGGGCACATCGCGCCAGCCGATCAGCTCCTGCCCTTCCTTGGCGATGAACTTCTCGAAAAACTCGGTGACGAAAGTCCGGCTGGCATCATCCTGCGGCAGGAAGCACATCGCCACGGCATAATCGCCGGGAGCAGGCAAGATTTTGCCTTCGTTCTGCGCCCAATCGCGCAGCAGCGCATCGGGCAGTTGGATCAGGATGCCCGCGCCGTCGCCCAGCAGCGGGTCCGCGCCGACCGCGCCGCGATGATCAAGATTATGCAGGATTTCAAGCGCTTGCTGGATAATCGCGTGGCTTTTGGTGCCCTTGATATGGGCAACGAACCCAACCCCGCATGCATCATGCTCGTTTCGCGGATCATAAAGGCCCTGAACCGGCGGAAAACCCATCTCAATAATCGTCCTGCACCCAGAAAAAAGAACACGCGCGCACGAATCGTCATGCCCGACAGGCAAACAATGTTGCGCGGCGATCCCCCATGACTGCAGGAAAGTTATTTTGCAAGAACGCCCGCCCGATTGCCCTTAGAGCCGGGGAGGAAATACGATTGCCGGTGCGCGCGCGCCGCTGCTCAGCCGCCGCGCTCGGGCAAGGCCCCGCCCCGATCAGCTCTGCGCGGCCATCCGCTTCAATGTGGCGAGCGCCGCGCGCAAGGCGGCATCGGCATCTTCGGCCGAGGTGAACTGCGGGCGCGGCATCGGGACCGGCGCTTTGGCAGCAGGCGCCGCGCGCGCCTGTTGGCGCATCGCCGCCAGGCCAAGGCGCGCCGCCTCGCCGGGAAACGCCAGCACGGGATCGGCGGCGGTCCGCGCGTCGCCGCCCTCGGCGGCGGGCACGGCGGCCACTAACGAGGCATAGCGCGCGGTCAGGTCGCTCAGCGGGGGAACAAGCGATGGCCCCGGCGCTTCGGACCCCGGCACCTCGGGAATCGCGCCCGGATCGGCCAGCGCATTCTCGCGAGCAGCGCCGGTCGGCGCGATGGGCGAACCGGCTAACGGACGCGCAAACCGCGCCGGCGGGGCAGCCATGGCCTCGCCCGCTGGAGCGCTCTGGCGGTTGCTGCGCCGCGCGTCCAGCGCCAGCGCCAGCCGCTCGATCAATTGCAGCATGCCCAGGCTGTCCAGCGGCAGCTCAGTCAGCAATTTGCCCGTCAGCCTGTCGCCATCCAGCAATCCCGCCGCGCGCGCCGCATCAATCGCGGCCTCTTGCAAGGGTGCGGGAGAAGGCGAGGCGTCGGGCGCATCCGGCTCTGCAAGATCGGGCGGAGCAAGCTCGCTGAGCAGGATCGGCTCCTGCGCCAAAGGCACATCGACGGCCGCCGCCTCATCGCTCGATACGGCGGCGACCCGCGCGGGAAAGCGGGTCGGCGGGTCCGCATCCGCCATTTGCGGCGCAGGCGAGATGGGCAGGTCATCCGCCACCGGCCCGCCGGGAATGGGATCAGCCGCCAGATCATCGGTCAGTTCCAGCGGACGGCGCGGCGGCGCATCAGGGTGCGCGTCGCGCGCGCGCACTTTCGGTGCCGCGGTCGACACGGGCTGTTCCTGCGCCGGGAGCGGGGCCGAGGGCATGGTGAAAGGCGGGGCCGAGGAAGGGGCCGACACTGGCCCCGCAGCAGCGGTCGCGCCAGCCGTTCGGCGCAGCGGCGGCGTATTTTTCTGCACAGGTTCCCGGGCCGGAGCGCGGCGCTGGATCGCCATGCCGATCATCATCCCCGCAGCACCTCCCGCCAGCGCCATGAACAGCGCCAGCGCCATGCGCGCGGTAAAGCCCAAAGGCGGCGCGGCGGCCGGGATGATCGCGGGCAAGCCGGTCATGACAACCAGCCGCGCCAGCGCGCTGGCCGAAATCGCGAGGCTGCCCAGCCCGAAGAGAGCGGCACACCACAGCGCGGTGAACATCGGAAAAAGCCGGTGCGCGGCAAGGGCATGAAGTTCTTGCGAAGCGGGCCTGCCAGCCTTCTTGCCAGCCTTCTTGGACGTGTTCGGACGGCTGATCACCTGGCTCGGACCCCATTAGCGGTTCGCGGATCGCCAGAGCCTGCCGGAAATTCAGGCAATAGCCCTGACGAGCGAAGAGCTTTGGGCTAACACTGTTTGGTAAACAGAATCATAACGCTTGGCATTGGCGGCCCAGTTGTGCGCAGTTTCAACAAACCGGCGGCCGCGCGCGCGCTGCGCGTCCCAGCCATCGCGGCTGCCCAGCAGGGCGATCATCGCGGCGGCAAGTCCGGCGGGGTCGTCAGGCGGAAACAGCGTTCCCGTCACGCCGTCCTCGATCAGCTCGCGGTGCCCGCCAACCGCGCTTGCGGCCACCAGCGTGCCTTGCGCCATCGCCTCCAACGGTTTGAGCGGCGTGACCAGCTCGGTCAGGCGCATCGCCTTGCGCGGATAGCACACCACATCGACCAGCGCGTAGTATCGCTCCACCTCCTGATGCGGCACGCGCCCGACAAAGCGGATCGCATGCGCTGCGGGGGATGCGCTCGCCTGCGCGCGGTGCGCATCTTCGGCGGGGCCGCCGCCGACCAGCAGCAGCCGCGCGCCCGGAACCGCCGCGACGATGCCCGGCATCGCCGCGATCAGATCATCGAGCCCTTCATAGGGATAAAAGCTGCCCAGAAATCCGATCACCGGGCCTTCGCCCAGATCGAGTTGCTGCGCCAGCGCGGCATCGCGCTGCTGCGGCTGGCCAAACACGGCCATATCCACGCCGTTGGGCATGATCGTGATCCGCTCCGGCGCGGTGCCGCGCGCGATCAGATCATCGCGCAGGCCCCGGCAGATCGTCACCACCGCGCCTGCGCCAGCGATCACATGGTTTTCGAGTTGGCGCGTCAGCCAGTATTTGGCCGAGCCGCGCGTGCCGGTGCCGTTGCCGACTGCGGCATCTTCCCAAAACGCGCGGATTTCATAAACCACCGGCAAACCCAGTCGCTCGCCAGCGCGCAGCGCCGCAAGCCCGCCCAGCGCGGGCGAATGGGCATGGAGCACTTCGGGCCGGAATACGCGCGCCACCGCTTCGATTCGTTCGGCCAGCGCCGCCATTTCGCGCCATTCGCCGATCAGCGGCGGGCCGGAAGGCCGGCCGGGCGTGCGGTGAAAGATCAGATCGTCGACCACCTCGGGATTGGTCACCGCCGGTGGCCCCTCCTGGCGCAGCCCGGTCACGCATTGCACCTCGTGCCCGGCGGCCTGCTGCGCCTTCAATATGGCGCGCGTGCGAAAGGCATAGCCGCTTTGCAACGGCAGGCTGTGGTCCAGAACGTGAAGCACCCGGGTCATGGCGCGTCTGATGGCACGGGAAGGCTTAACGCCGCGTCAACCGCAGCGCGCTATTGCGTTGCCATCTTCAGGAATTCCGGGCGCGCCGCATGATCGATATCTTCACCGTGATAGTGCCGCATGCCCTGATGGCGCTGGCCATCTGGCGTCTGCTGCCGCGCGATGATCTCGATCAGGATCCGCATCTTCCGGTCAAGGCAGACATGTTCCGCCAAAAGCGCCCGCTCAAGGCCGAGCGCGCTCATCCCAAACCGGCGCGTACCCGCGATGCTTAATCTCTTCCTGACCGCATTTGTCGCCGGGTTCCTTGGCGCCGGCATGAAGCGGCCATTCCTGTTCGTGCTGGCCTATGCCTATATCGACGTGGTCGGGCCGCAGAAGGTCACCTGGGGCTTCCTCGCGCATGTTCCGGTTTCGCTGATCGCGTTCGCGTGCGCCTTCATCGGCTGGATGGTGGCCGACAACAAGGACGGCGCCCGCTTTTCGCCGCGCCAGTTCGTCCTGCTGGCGCTGCTCATCTATTGCGGGATCACCACCAAGCTCGCCGATTTTCCCGTCGAAGCCGCCGAAAAATGGTCATGGGTCTGGAAAGCGCTGATCTTTGCGCTGTTTCTGCCGCTCACTCTGCGCACCAAGCTGCGGATCGAGGCGCTAATTCTGGTGATGGTGCTCTCGGTCGGCGTCATCGTCATCGGCGGCGGGATCAAGACGCTGGCCTCGGGCGGCGGCGGCTATGGCGAGCTCAAGCTGCTCGTGAACGACAACACCGGGCTTTATGAAGGCTCGATCATTTCGGCAGTGGCGATCTGCATTATCCCGCTGGCGCTGTGGCTTGCCCGCTATGGTACGATTTTCAAACCGAGCTGGATGATCACGCTGTTCGCGTGGGGCATCTGCTTTGCCTGCATCCTCATGCCGATCGGCACCCAGGCGCGCACCGGCCTCATCTGCGTGGGCGTGCTCGGCATCATGATGCTGCGCTCGACCAAGCGGCGGATGACTTATATTTCTTTGGTCACGATCGCCGGGCTCGTCGCGATGCCGCTGTTGCCGCAAAGCTTTACCGAGCGGATGAGCACGATCGGCAATCACAAGGCAGATCAGTCCGCCTCCACCCGGCTTGAAGTGTGGAAATGGACCATCGACTACGCCAAGACGCATCCGTTCGGTGGCGGCTTCGATGCCTTCCGCCAGAATGAGGTGGTCTATGAGACGGTCAAGGCGGATTATGCCGGGGCGAACAACGCCGTCATCGCGAAGGATCGGATCGTTGAAAAGGCCCGCGCCTATCACTCCAGCTACTTCGAGATGCTCGGCGAACAAGGCTACCCCGGCCTGGGTCTGTGGCTGCTGCTGCATCTGATGGGCGTGCTGCAAATGGAAGTGCTGCGCCGTCGCTATGCCAAAAACGCGCCCGATGGCTTTGGCTGGGTCACGCCGCTCGCCGATGCGCTGCAACAGGCGCAGATCGTCTATCTGATCGGGGGCGCGTTTGTCGGCATCGCCTTCCAGCCGTTCTGCTACATGCTGGTCGGGCTGCAATGCGGGCTCAGCGGCTATATGGGCCGCATCCGGCGCACGGTGCCTCCTCCTTTCCGCGTTGCCCGCAAAACCTCTGCCCCGCCGGTGCTCGAACCTGCCATGTGAAGCGCGTTGCCCGTTGCGCGGCAAGCGCGTTGCGGCCATGACAGGGCAGCACATTTCGCAGCAGGGATAAGACGGCATGGCAAATCTGATGGACGCAAACGCAATCAAGGCACTGGTTGGCCAGGTGGTCGGCACATCGCAATGGATTGAAATCTCGCAGGAGCGGATCAACACTTTCGCCGAGGCGACCGGCGATTTCCAGTTCATCCACATCGATCCCGTGGCCGCAGCGCAAACGCCCTTTGGCGGCACCATCGCACATGGCTTTCTCACCCTTTCGCTGATCCCGCTGCTCACCGCCGAAAGCGATTGCCCGCGCCCCGCCGGGGTCAAGATGGGCGTCAACTACGGCGGCAACAAAACCCGCTTCATCGCCCCGGTCCGCTCGGGCAAGTCGGTGCGCGGCATTTTCAAACTGCTCGAACTCGAAGAAAAGCGCCCCGGCCAGTGGCAGCAATCGATGGAAATCACCGTCGAGATCGAAGGCGAGGAAAAGCCCGCGCTGATCTGCGAATGGATCACCCAGTTCTTCATCTAAAGCGCGAGGGGGGGACAAAAGCGCCACCAGTCCCCCTCCCGCCTGCGGGAGGGGTTAGGGGTGGGCTCGCAACCTCACCGCCGCAACCACCGCCTGAACCTCAAGCGCAACACCTTCAGCATTGCCGAGCACCTGGGCATTGGTGAACCGCACCACCCGATAACCCGCCGCCTCGATCGCGCGCGTCCGCGCCTCGTCGGCCTGCTGCCGCATCTCATGGCTAAAGCCATCAATTTCTATGACCAACATCAATTCCCGGCACAGGAAATCGGCGAAATACGGCCCGACCGGCATCTGACGACTGAACCTTGCGCCCAGTTGCCCGCGCGCAAGATAACGCCAAAGTCGCCGCTCCGCAGGAGACGCCTCGCGGCGCAGGGCGCGGGCGCACTCGGTGTTGCGGGGTTTGAAGGTCGGCATGTAAACAAGAATGCCCACCCCCAACCCCTCCCGCAAGCGGGAGGGGGAGAAGAAAGTGCGCGCGTTCGCAAATCAAGCACAACCACTCCCCCTCCCCCCTTCGACAGGCTCAGGATGAGCGCGAGGGGGGGGGGGCGAAAGCACAACCAGTCCCCCTCCCGCCTGCGGGAGGGGTTAGGGGTGGGCAGCCTCCACACACAAACTCCTTGACAAAACGAACCATATAGGCCAAATGCCCCCGCAGATCGGGAGCGGGCTTGGCCGGCCTTGCCTTCGCTCTTTCGGCCTTTGCCCTCACCGGGAAAGGCTGATGCGACCGGTGCGGGCTGCGGGTTCAAGGTGGGGCGGTTTCCCCAAGTCCTTGATCAGGCGACTTACC
>NZ_CAMBTS010000104.1 GCF_945870625.1 Novosphingobium sp. Chol11
CAAACAACGTGAAAGGATCAAGCGACAAACCATCGAGCATCGGCGCTTGCAACACCGCAAGCTCGCCGCCTAAAACCCAACCCCAGACGAGGCCCGCACTCCGCTAATTTACGCCGCGAGTTGTGCCAAATGTTCTGACGACGGACAGCCGCGTTGATAACGTTCATTTGAATGATAACGTTCACTTCGTCAAGTGGTGTTCCCCGTCGCTGCCGTCGGCGCACACCGATGGCGGCATCGCTGCGCCCGGCGTTAGCGGCGCTTGCCCCGCGCCTTGGAGAAGACTACCTGCCGCCGTATGGCCTTGATCTCCAATCCGAAGCTGCGCTGGATCGTCTGGTCTGGGTGGAAGGGGCTGTGTCCGCGCTGCGGCAAAGCGCCGATGTTCGCCGGCTGGCTGAAACTGGCCAAGACCTGCCCGGCCTGCGGGCTCGATTATTCCTATGCCAGCACCGATGATGGCCCGGCGTTCTTCGCGCTGTGCATCACCGCGTTTCCGCTGATGTTCGTGGTGGTGTGGGTGCAGGTGCGGTTCGATCCGCCCTGGTGGGTGCACCTTATCACCTCGGTGCCGATCCTCGTGCTCGGCTGCATCGCCTCCTTGCGCCCGTTCAAGGGCTGGCTAGCGGCCTCGCAGTATGTCAACCAGGCGGCGGAAGCGGGGGCCGCAGACGTTTCGAACGACCCGAACGCCAGCGCGAAAGCCGACGATCAACCCTGACCGTTAGCCCTGACGATAATCCGCGATGATCGCCCCGCAGGCGAGCAGGTCTTCCTCATGGCTCACCTCGCGCCACGTTTCCTCCAGCGCTTCGGCTTCCCACTGCTGCATCGCAGGGTGCGCGATCACGCGATCGACCCACGCCTGCCCCGCACCGACATCAAGCCCATAAGTCCGCACCCGGAACGCCACTGGCGCGTAGAACGCATCGAGCGCGGTAAATTCCGGCCCCGCCAGCCACGGCCCGCCGAAGCGCGCCAGAGCGGTTTCGAACAGTTCGCGCACCCGGGCCACATCCTTGAGCAGCGCCGGCCGCATCGGAAGCGGCTTTACCCGCACGCCGACATTCATCGTGCAATCGTTTCTGAGCGCGGCGAAGCCGCCGTGCATTTCGCAGACCGCGCATTGTGCAAAGCTGCGCGCGGCGGCATCTTCGGGCCAGATCCCGGCATGCCGCTGCGCCAGATAAAGCACGATGCCAAGCGAATCCCACACCGTTTCCGCGCCGTCGATCAGCACCGGCACCTGCCCGGTTGGCGAGAAGGCGCGGAACTCTTCGAAATTATCCGGTTTGGCAAATGGCTCCAGCCGGTCGGAAAACTCGATGCCGAGCGCCTTCATCAGCACCCATGGGCGCAGCGACCAGCTCGAATAATTGCGATTGGCCGTGACCAGAATATAACCCATGTGGTTTACTCCGTGTAATGCGCGGTCGTCCTTGCGCGCACGTCTTCGGCGCTTACGCCGGGCGCCAGCTCGACAAGGCGAAACGGTTCGGCATGGCTTGGCCGCGCAAAAACCGCCAGATCGGTGATCACCATATCGACCACGCCCTTGCCGGTCAGCGGCAGAGTGCAGGCAGGAATGAACTTGGGGCTGCCATCCTTGGCGCAATGTTCCATCACCACGATGATCCGCTTGACCCCGGCGACCAGATCCATCGCGCCGCCCATGCCCTTGATCATCTTGCCGGGCACCATCCAGTTGGCGATGTCGCCATTTTCGGCCACTTCCATCGCGCCGAGCACGGTGAGATCGATATGCCCGCCGCGGATCATGGCAAAGCTGGTCGCGCTGTCGAAAAAGGCGGTGTTGGGCAGCTGGCTGATGGTCTGCTTGCCCGCATTGATCAGATCGGCGTCCTCCTCGCCGGCCACCGGAAACGGGCCGATGCCCAGCATGCCGTTCTCGGACTGGAGCGTCACCTCCATCCCGGCCGGGATATGGTTCGCCACCAAAGTCGGAATGCCGATGCCAAGGTTCACGTAGAACCCGTCCTGCAATTCATGCGCGGCGCGCGCGGCGATCTGATCGCGGGTCCAGCCCTGCGTTATGCCATCATGCTTGGTCATCAGCCGACATCCGTGTTGCGGGTGGTGAGGAACTCGATCTTCTTGTCATAAGGCGCGCCCACGATCATCCGCTGGACATAGACCGCAGGCAGATGGATCGCATCGGGATCAAGGCTGCCAGCGGGCACCACTTCCTCGACTTCGACCACGCAAACTTTGCCGCAGGTGGCTGCGGGCACATTGAAATTGCGCGCGGTCTTGCGAAACACGACATTGCCGGTCTCGTCCGCTTTCCACGCCTTCACCAGCGCGAGATCGGCAAAGATGCCCTGCTCCAGAATATAATCCTGCCCGCCGAAGCTTTTGACCTCCTTGCCCTCGGCCACCAAAGTGCCCACGCCGGTCTTGGTGTAGAAGCCCGGGATGCCCGCGCCGCCGCTGCGCATCCGCTCGGCAAGCGTGCCTTGCGGGGAAAACTCGACTTCGAGCTCGCCTGCCAGATACTGGCGCTCGAACTCCTTGTTCTCGCCGACATAGCTGGCGATCATTTTCTTGACCTGGCGGCTGCGCAGCAGCTTGCCAATGCCCTCGTTGTCGATCCCGGCATTGTTGCTGGCGAAGGTGAGGTCCTTGACCCCGCTTTGCAGCACCGCGTCAAGCAGCCGCTCGGGAATGCCGCACAGGCCAAAGCCCCCGCAGGCGATCAGCAGCCCGTCGCGCAGCAGACCGTCCAGCGCGGCGGCGGCGTCGGGATAAAGCTTGTTGGCCATCGATATGCTCCGCTCAAGGTAAGGTGGTTTAGCGCGCGGCGAGATCGATGGCGAGCACTGCCGAAAGATCGGCCAGCGCCTGCGCCTCGCTCGTCACCTTGATCGCGTGCATACCCAACTGCGCCGCCGGTTTGCAGTTCACGCCCAAGTCGTCAAGATAGATGCATTCGGCAGGCGCAAGGCCCAGTTTCTCGCACATCATCAGGTAAATGCGCGGATCGGGCTTGCGCACCCCGGCCTTGCTGCTTTCGATGACATGCTCGAAGCGCGCGAAAATCTGCTCCAGCGCGTCGGCGCGATCGGCGCTGCGCGCAAGGCCAGCGCCGCTCCCGGTCGGCACGTTGTTGGTGATGCAACCGATCCGCAGGCCGGCCCCCACCAGAATATCGAGCGCCGCCACCATCGCCGGGCGCACCGCGCCGGCCAGCACCGCGAGCACCGCGCCGCCTTCGAGCGCGTGGCCCTGTGCCGCCGCTTCGGCGGCAAACAGCGTGTCGAACGTGGCGGTATCGATCTCGGCGCGTTCGAATTGCGCCCAGGCGTTGCCATCGGGATTGATCGCATTGACCCGGCGGACGAAATCCTGCGGCAGGCCGCGTTCGGCCTCAAGCCGGTTGAACGCTTCGAACGGCGAGGAGGTGATCACCCCGCCGAAATCGAAAATCACCGCGCGATACTTCATGAGGCGTCCTTGTTTGCGTGGGCCTGCCTGAATGGGCCTGATGGAATGGACCTGTGTGAACAGGTGCCGCCATAGCGCTTGCCCCTGACCCGGCAAGATGCCGCGCTGAATTGATTTTGATCAATGCGGATCATTGGAACGCTGCCGTAGTTAAGGTCCCGTGTTCAGCAAACTTAAGAAGGAGAAATGCCGTGCGCTCGATCCTCTGCCCTGCCGATGCCGCCAAGACCCTTGATGACCGCGTAGAGACCGCGCTGGCGCTCGCCCGCCTTGTCGATGGCCATGTTGCATTCGACTTTGCCTCGCCCTTTGGCCAGATGATTGCGTGGGAGCCGTTTGGCGGCGCCGCGCTGACCGCGCAAGTGATCGATCAGGCGCGCGACAACGATCGGGCGCTGGCCAGCGCGCTCGAAGCGCGGCTGGCACCGCAGGATGTGCCCTTCGATGTCGAAATGACCGACGCGGGCCGGATCGAAGGGGTGACCGCAGCGGCGCGCTATGCCGATGTTATCGTGATGGGCCTGAGCGATCCGGTGATCGAGGAAATCGTGTTGGGCACGCATTGCCCGGTGCTGGCGATCCCCGACGGTGTCCCCTTGCTGCGCTTTGATGTGCCGATGCTGGTGGCATGGGACGGCGGGAATGAAGGCGCGCGGGCAATGCGCGCGTCGGTTCCGCTGCTGCGGATGGCCAGCGCGGTTCACCTTGTGGTGGTTCGCGACGATGACGAGCCGTTTGCCGGAGCGGAAGCCGCCAGCTATCTCTCGCGCCACGGCATTCATGCCGAAGTGCACGCGATCAAGCGGGAGGGAACGGCTGCCGCGATGATCGAGGCCACCGCGCACGAACTTGGCGCGGGGCTGATCGTGATGGGCCTGTTCGGCAAGTCGCGCCTGCGCGAGATGGTGCTGGGCGGCGTGTCGCGCGCGATGCTCGATCATTCGCGCATTCCGCTCCTGCTGGCGCACTGAATTTTGCCCGGGCGGCGGCCCATATCGCTGTCCGATGCTGCAGTGCACACAAATTCGGGCCCGTCTCAAAGGGTTGGATTAATCGCCCCTTCATTATCGCAACGCCGCGTATACGCGATTCGGCGCAGTGTTCGTGCTAGGCATACGAATATGCGAAAATCACATGACACCCCGGGCATTTCGCACTTGCGGAATAAGCAATTTGGTGTCATATGAAACTTGCCTTTCAGGCATCCTCTCCCAAAACTTTGAAGCCCGGCTGGCAACGGCCGGGCTTTTTTTGTGCTGGTCAGGTCCGGCTGATACGGCGCAAATCGGCCTCGGAGCTTGACGCGCGGGGCGCTCTGGCCTAGTGGCCTGCGCTTGATTTGCCCGAAGCGCCGGATATAGCGGGTTCAGGCACGTGATTCGATTCGAACAAAAAGAGCAAACCCATGAAGCGCACTTTTCAGCCCAGCAATCTTGTGCGTGCCCGTCGCCACGGTTTTCGCGCCCGCACCGCCACGGTGGGTGGCCGCAATATCCTTCGCGCACGCCGCGCCCGGGGCCGCAAGAAGCTCTCGGCCTGATCGAGACTGTTGCTTGCCATCCGGCGGCTGATGGTGCTTGCAAAAGCCCGCCCCGCCCGGATCTGAAGCTTGCCGTGATCACCAAGCGGGCAGATTTTCTGGCCGCAAACAACGCCATCCGGGTCGCAAGGCCCGGATTTGTGCTGTTGGTGAACCGGCGGCCGGGCGACGAAAGCGCACTGCGCTTCGGCGTGACGGTGACCAAGAAGATCGGCAACGCGGTGATGCGCAATCGGATGAAGCGCCGGTTTCGCGCGCTGTTGCGCGAAGTTCTGCCGCAGCAGGGCGTGCCGGGCGCAGACCATGTGCTGATCGGCCGCGACACCGGCGTCGAACGCGATTTTGCGCTGCTGCGACAGGAATTGGCCGGTGCGCTGGCGCGCGCTGCGGCGGGCAAGGGCGATGCGCCGCGCAAGGGACGCGGACAACGCCCGCCGCCGCGCAAGTGACGCGCGCATGAAACGGCTGCTGATCCTGATCGCGCGCGGCTGGCAGATCGGCCCATCGCGCGTGCTGCCGCCCACCTGCCGCTACAGCCCGTCGTGCTCGCAATACGCGATCGAGGCGCTCGAACGGCATGGTGCGATTAAAGGTGGCTGGCTCGCGGCGAAGCGGCTATTGCGCTGCCATCCTTGGGGTGGCCACGGTTATGATCCGGTGCCCTAGCGGGCGTTTGCAATGCCCAGGCACTCGCCCATCCTGAGTGACTTTTTTTACGTGAGGTACAGTGGATAACCAGCGCAATCTGATTCTGGCGGTAGTGCTGATGGCGCTCATGCTGGTGGGCTGGGAATCCGGCCTGCGATATTTTTATCCGCCAGCGCCCCCTAGCGCGCAACCGGCAGCCCCGAATGCCGCGCCTGCCCCTGCTGCCGCGCCTGCGCAGCAGACGCGCGAGGGCGGGCTGCTCGATCCGGGCGATGTCGCTCTCGAAAAGCTGGACCTCAAGCAATCGCTCGCCGCCGGGCAGCGCGTGGCGATCGACGCGCCGGGCCTTAAGGGCTCGATCAATCTGGCAGGCGGCCTGATCGACGATCTGACGCTCGTCCGCCATACCGAAACCATCGCCAAGAACAGCCCGCCCGTGCGGCTGTTCTCGCCCGCAGGCACCCCGGCGCAGCATTATGCGCAAGTCGGCTGGGTCGGCGAGAACGGCGTAGCCGCGCCCGATGCGCGCACCCTGTGGCAGGCAAGCGCGCCCAAGTTGACGGTGAAGACCCCGGTCACGCTGAGCTGGAGCAACGCCTCTGGCCAGACTTTTGCGATCACTTATGCGATTGACGCCAATTACATGATCACAGTGCGCCAGTCGGTGCGCAACGCCGGGGCTGCGCCAGTTTCGGTCAAACCCTTTGCCCTGATCAAGCGCACCGAAAAAACCGCCAGCCTCGACACGTGGAATGTCCATGCCGGCCCGATCGGCGCGTTTGCCGAGGCAGTCAGCTTTGCCACCAACTATGGCGACGTTGCGAGCGCGGGCACGGTCACGCCGGAAGGCCCGGCCAACTGGATCGGGTTTACCGACATCTACTGGCTCTCGGCGCTGATCCCCGATGCGGGGACCCGCCCGCAAGCCGATTTCCGCTCGCTTGGCGCGGGTCTGTTTCGCGCCGATCTGATCTATCCGGCCACGACCATCGCGCCGGGGCAAACGCAGACCCAAGGGGTGCGCCTGTTTGCCGGGGCCAAGGAAAACCGCGTCCTCGAAGGGTATGAGGCGCAAGGCGTTCCCAACTTCTCGCTCTCGATCGACTGGGGCTGGTTTTACTGGTTTGAGAAGCCGATTTTCTGGTTGCTCGATTCGCTGTTTCGCGCCTGCCACAATTTCGGCCTGGCGATCATCCTCCTCACCGTGGTGGTGCGCGGCATGATGTTCCCGGTGGCGCAGCGCCAGTTCGCCTCGATGGCGGCGATGCGCGCGATCCAGCCGAAAATGAAAGCGATCCAGGAGCGCTACAAGGACGATAAGCAGAAGCAGCAGCAGGAAGTGATGGCGCTGTACAAGGCCGAAGGGGTGAACCCCTTGGCCGGATGCCTGCCGATCTTCCTGCAGATCCCGGTGTTCTTCGCGCTCTATAAAGTGCTCGTCCTGACCATCGAGATGCGCCACCAGCCGTTCGTGCTGTGGATCAAGGACTTGTCCGCGCCCGATCCGCTGCATGTGACCAATCTGTTTGGCCTGCTGCCGTTTACCCCGCCCGAGTTTCTGGCGATCGGCATTCTCGCGATCCTGCTCGGCATCACGATGTGGGCGCAGTTCAAGCTGCAACCCGCCGCGATGGACCCGGCGCAGCAGCAGGTGATGGCGATCATGCCGTGGATGATGATGTTCGTGATGGCCCCGTTTGCGGCAGGGCTGCTGATCTACTGGATCACGTCGAACCTGCTGACCATCGCGCAGCAGAAGTATCTCTATAGCAAGCACCCGACGCTCAAAGCGCAGGCGAGCAAGGATCAGATCGACATCGACCGGAATGTTGCGCGCGAAACCAAGGCCGCCAAACCGGTGAGCAGGCCCAAGACATGATGGCCAGCGCGCCGAACCCGGATAGCCCGGCCCCCACCGGGACCGAACGCATCGACGCGATCGATCCCGCCTGGCAGGCGGCACTGGAAGAGCGCGCGCGGATGCTGTTTGCCGGGCCGATCGAGTTTCTGAAATCGGCGCCCGCGCTCCAGTTCCTGCCCGATCCCGAAATGCCCGAAGTAGCGTTTGCAGGCCGCTCGAACGTGGGCAAATCCTCGCTGCTCAACGCGTTGACCGGGCGCAAATCGATTGCCCGCGCCTCGGTTACGCCGGGCCGCACGCAAGAGCTCAATTTCTTCGAGGTAGGCGAGCCTGCGCTGCTGCGGCTGGTCGACATGCCGGGCTATGGCTTTGCCAAGGCACCGATCAAGGTGGTCGAGCAATGGCACCGGCTGGTGCGCGATTATCTGCGCGGGCGGGTGGTTTTGAAACGGACGCTGCTGCTGATCGATGCACGCCACGGGGTGAAGCCGATCGATGTCGACATGATGCGCATGCTCGATGAGGCGGCGGTCGGCTACCGGGTGGTGCTGACCAAGGCGGACAAGATCAAGGCGAGCGAGCTGGCCGAAGTGCTCGCGGCAACGCAAGCCGTGGCGCGCAAGCGGATTGCCGCTTTTCCGCAAGTGCTGGTGACTTCAGCCGAGAAGAAGATGGGGATTGCCGAGCTGCGCGCGGCGGTGCTGGCCGATTCGGAAAGCTAGGCAAGACGCTTCCGGTCGGTGGTGCCGATCGCGGGTTCGCAGGCTTCCAGAATGTTGTCGAGCGAAGTAGGCATAGCAATAAAATAACCCTGCAGAAATTTGCAGCCGATCAATGCGGCTTCAAGCGACTGGTTTTCGGTTTCGATCCCTTCAAACACACATTCCAGATTGAGCGACCGCGCCAGATTGAGGATCGCGCCAAGGAACTTGCGCCCTTTGCTCGAGCTTAAGCGCGCGGCGAACGTGCGGTCGATCTTGACGATATCGATGGGCAGGAGATGCAGCGAGCTCAGGCTGGAATAGCCGGTGCCAAAATCATCGAGCGCGATCATCGCGCCGCAGGCACGCAGCCGCTTGAGCGCGGCGCTTGCCGCCGGAAAATCGCGGATCAGGCAGGTCTCGGTCACTTCGAACACCAGCCGCTCGGCAGCAATACCGGATTGCGCGAGCCGTTCGAGCAAGGCCGAAATGGTCTCGCCATCGGTGATATCGGGCGCAGCCAGATTGAAGGATAGCCGCATTTTGGCCGGAAGCAGGGCGAGCGCGGACAGCGCCCGGTCAAACAGCGCCAGCGTGACCGTCCGGGCAATGCCCAGCCGCTCGGCGCAGAGGAACAACTGCTCCGCTGGCACCGGCCCGATGGCGGGCGAGGTCCAGCGGGCAAGCGCCTCAACCCCGATCATGCTCCCGCAGCCGGCCGCCACGATCGGCTGATAGACCAGCTCAATATCCTGCGCGAAATCGCAGCCCTGCAGGGCGGATTCGAGCGCCTGCTCGGACCGGATCAGATGCTCAAGATCGGCCGAGAAATGAACACAGCCGCCGCGCGCGTGCCGTTTGGCGTGATAAAGCGCAAAATCGGCGCGATCGAATAGATCGTGCGCGGTCGACCCGGCTTCCGGATAAGCGGCCAGCCCGATCGAGCAACCGACCGAGATGCGGGCATCACCGAGCTGGACCGGGCATTTGATGCGGTCGCTGATCTGCTGGATCCGCCGTTCCGCATCGGCGGCGGAGCCTTGCAGGATAACCCCGAACTCATCGCCGCCAAGGCGCGCGATCCGCGTGCTCGCATCGCTCAGGCTGGCCAGCGCGTGGCCGATCGCCTGCAGCAACCGGTCGCCCTGCGCGTGACCCAGATTGTCATTGACCGGTTTGAACCGATCAAGATCGATGAGGCCGATGCAGAATGCGTCATCAGGGCCCGATCTGCTGAGCAATTGCTCCAGCTTGGCAAAGAAAAAGCGCCGGTTGGGCAACTGGGTAAGCATGTCGGATTGCGCCAGCCGGGCGTTTTCCTCGCCCAGCAGCTCCGCCTGAAAGCGCTCTGCCTGCAATTCATGGCGCGACCGTTCGAGGTTCACAAATGCGGCAAAGCTATCGCGGTTGACCTTGAGGACGAGTATTCCGACCAGCAGGATGTTGATCGCAATGGCGATCAGCACCGTCTGCCGCTGGGCAAGGCAATAGATCAAGAACCCGCCCAGGACGATGTAACAGACGATGCGGGCGGCATTGGGCAAGTAGCTTAAACAGAAGATGCAGCCCAGAACCGTGATCGCGACAAATACCGCGATGTGGCCATGTTCGATCAGGCCGCCATATTGATCGAGCGTGAGCGCCCACAGCAGAAACCCGATCGACAGGACGAGGCTCATCACCGTGGTGCGCTTCAGCATGCGCTCGGCAAACGGTTGATCGACTTTGCGCATGTCGAGCGGCGCGACCCATTGGTAAAACCGGACCGCGCAAACCATGATGAGAATGCCCGGGATGATCTGCGTCAGGAGCTGCGGGGCCAGCCCCATATGGGTATAGGCCACGGCCGCCGCATTGATCGCGAGCAGGGCATACATTGGGGGAAGCTGGCGGCGCAGCTGCAAAAACTGCATGACCGCGAGCGGGCGCACGACCGGGTCATCATGCGCATCGGCATGTCCGGCCTTAGTCGAGGGCAAATCGCGCGCGTTCATGGTTAGCCAACGATTAGGCGCAAAAGTATTGTGATCGCAGTAACCGGACCTTGCGCGGCCCTACCTATACTGGCGCCGTGCTGCGGTTCGCGGCGCTGCCTCGACAGCGCCATGCCAACCGGCTAGGAAGAAACAGCGAGAGGTTATCAATTTAAAACAGCTTTAAACGCCGATCCGATCAAAGGAAGAGACGATGAAGCTCGTCATTGGCAACAAGAGCTATTCGAGCTGGTCGCTGCGCGGCTGGCTGGCTGCCAAGCAATCGGGTCTCCCGTTTGAAGAGCAGGTGATCCCGCTTTATGGCGCGGGCTGGGACACTGTCTGGCGCAGCGAACCCTTGCTCGCCCCGTCGCACGGCAAAGTGCCGGTGCTGTGGGACGATGACGTGGTGGTGTGGGACAGTCTGGCGATCCTCGAACACCTTGCCGACAAAGTGGGCCGCGACCGGTTTTGGCCCAAGGCCGCGCCTGCCCGTGCGATGGCGCGGGCGATGGCGGCGGAGATGCACGCCGGCTTTGTCGCGCTTCGCCGCGAATTGCCGATGAATCTGCGCCGCGCCCCCGCGCCGCTCCCGCTTTCCTCTGCCGTGCATGCCGATGTGGTGCGCATCCTCACGCTATGGGCCGAAGCGCGGGCGCGCTATGGGCAAGGCGGGCCGTTTCTGTTTGGCGCTTTCGGCGCGGCGGACATCGCGTTTGCGCCGGTGGCCCTGCGGTTTACCACTTACGGTGTGGCTGTGCCCGGGTTCGCGCGGGCCTATATGGATGCGCTGGGCGATCACGAATGGATGCAGGCCTGGGTCAAGGCTGCGGCGCTGGAGGAATGGACGATCCCGCAGTTCGATGAAGCAGCCGCTGGCTAACGCAGCTTGGCAATCGGCAGTCCGTCGGCGCGGG
>NZ_CAMBTS010000105.1 GCF_945870625.1 Novosphingobium sp. Chol11
CGGACTTCGAGACGCCGACCGATGCAGGCGCCAACAACGTCTATGACCTGCGCGTTGTCGCCTCCAACGGCACCAACACCGCAGAGCAGGATGTCGCGGTCACGGTCACGAACGTGAACGATAATACGCCGGTGATCACCTCGAACGGCGGCGGCGCGACGGCAGCGATCAGCCTGGCGGAGAATATCGCCGCGGTGACGACCGTCACCTCGACCGATGCCGATGCGGGCGCTGTCTTGCGGTACACGATTGCCGGCGGGGCGGATGCGACCCGGTTTGCGATCAACACGACGACAGGCGCGCTGTCGTTCGTCTCGGCGCCGAACTTCGAAGCTCCGGGCGATGTGGGCCGTAACAACGTCTACGACGTGATCGTCCGCGCCTCCGACGGCACGCTGAGCGTCACGCAGGCGATCGCGGTCACGGTGACCGATGCGACCGATGTGATCATCGGCGGCCTTGGTCCTGACTTCCTGAGCGGCACCAACACCGACGACATCATTCAGGGTCTGGCTGGCAACGACACGATGAACGGGTTTGCCGGCAACGACACGCTCGACGGCGGTGCCAACAACGACACGATGAATGGCGGGCTTGGCGATGACACCTACATCGTCGACTCGGTTGCCGATAAGACGATCGAGGTTGCGGGCGAGGGCACCGACACGGTCCTGACCGCGATTGCTTCGTACCGGATGGGCGACAACGTCGAGAACCTGACGTTCACCTACACCGAGGCAACCGGCGGCCGGGCGATCGGCAATGCCCTTGCCAACGTGCTCACGGGCGGTGCCGGCGCTGACAACCTGCTGGGCAATGACGGCAACGATACGCTGCTGGGTATGGACGGCAACGACAGCCTCAACGGCGGGATTGGCAACGATCTGCTCGACGGCGGCCTCGGCACCGATACGGCGGTCGGCGGCGCAGGCGATGACCGCTTCATCGTCGATAACACCGGCGATGTGGTGCGCGAACTGGTAGATGGGGGCAGAGACGTAGTCGAAGCCTCGGCGACCTTCACGCTCGGAAACAATGTCGAGGAACTGCTGTTGATCGGCACCGACGCCATCAACGGCACGGGCAACCGGACTGCCAATATCCTGACTGGCAATGGCGGCGACAACATCCTGTTCGGCGCGGGCGGTGTCGACACCCTGCTGGGCATGGGCGGGAACGATACGCTCAACGGCGGGACCGGGGAGGACGTGCTGACAGGCGGACTTGGTGCCGACACGTTCCTGTTCGCATCCACGACGACAGCGTCGCTGGGCAGCAGCGCCGACCTGGTGACCGACTTCAGCCGGGCCGAAGGCGACAAGCTGGCGTTCAGCAAGGTGGTGTTCACCGCGCTGGGCACCATCGGCGGGCTGGGCACCGATGCCTTCTACGCCGGCGCCAGCGCGCACGATACCACCGACCGGATCATCTACGACGAGGCCACCGGCCGGCTCTACTACGACCGCGATGGCACCGGCATCGGCGCGCAAGTGCATGTGGCGACCATCGGCGAGACGGTGCATCCCACCCTCGCGTTCGATGACTTCCTGATCATGGCCTGATCACACCTCGATCAACCGGAGCGGCGCAGCGCGCCGCTCCGAAACAACATGCACCAGCCCCCCGGCCATCGCTCAACCCAGAGCCGATCGCCGGGGGGCTGTTGTTAATACAGTGCGCGTCAGGGTTAATCCCGAGGCATGCCCTCAGGCCGCAAACAGCATGCGCGCGGCTGCATCGCACAGCGCAACGCAACGTGCGCGAGGGGTGCGGTCATCGCAAAGATAGTACTCGATCCAGAGGCCATCGAGCACCGCCGAAAGTAGCGCAATTGCATCGGCCATCGGCAAGATTGGCGGAGGAGCCATGGCAGCGGCCGTCAGCTGCACGACCAGCTGTTCGAGCAGCGCGCGCTGGCGCAAGTTGAAATCATGGCTAACGGCGGCAAAGTCCTCGCGGCTGCGCGCTTGCTGCCAGAAGACCAGCCAGGCCCCGATGATCTCGGGGCTTGCCCATTCATCCGAGAACACCGCGACAAAATATCGGTGGAGTGCGTCCCACGGATTGGCGGCGAAAGGCAACGCTACCGCCTCAAGATGTGCGAGCATATCCTCGCAAAGCTGCTCATAGGTTTCGAGCAACAGCTTGTCAGGATTGCTGAAATAGTGCCGGAGCAAGCCATGCGAGACCCCGGCCTGGCGGCAGATCTCCCGCCCTGTCGTGCCGTGCGGGCCGAGGCGGGCAAGGCAGCTCACCGTAGCGGCCAGGAGGTCTTCCCGCCGCGCAAGAGGTGATGCCCGACGCGCCCGGGGCTTGCGGACTTGTTCGGGCAAGCTTGCCATCAAACCGCGCGCCGTGCAGCCCGTTGCCCCAGCACATAGACCAGCGTTCCGCTGCCAAGCAGCACCGCAGTAAGGCCAAATATCTTGATCACCGCGAGCACCTTGTTCGGCTCGTCGGCAGCGGGAAAGGCCGCCAGCACGAGCGCTGCCAGCGTGGTCGCAAGTCCGATGCAGGCAAACACGGTGGAGGTGAAGCGCCCGCCGGGCAGGCGTGTCACTGCCGCGCCGGGCGGTTGGCCCTGCAGGCGGATCACCGAGAGAAACACCAGCGCGAACGGCAGGAACGCGGCGATGATGCCCATGCTGACGAGCACGTCATAGGCCCCTTTCACGCCGGTCCCGGCCTGCCCCAGAATGCAAAGTACCGCGCCCAGCCCGCCTTGCACCAGAATTGCGACATAGGGCGTACCCCACTTGGGATGGACCCGCGCGAACACCGGCGGCAGCAGCCGATCGATGCCAACAGCAAATGGAATCCGTGCGGCGCACGAAAGGAACCCGCTCGCCGCGCCCAGATTGCCAATGGTGATCAGGAGCGCGAGCGGTACGATGATCCAGGTCGCGCCAAGCCGCTGAGCGGCAACCGCTCCGGCCTGAATGAGACCCTGCAAGGTGTTCACCTCGCTCGAGGGCATCGCCAGCAGCACGGCGAACGTGCCGATCACATAACTCGAGACGATGACGACGCCCGCAATCGGCAAAGCACGCGGGATCGTGCGGCGCGGGTCCTTGATCTCGCCGCTCATGAACGAAGCGGTCTCGGCGCCCGACAGCGCAAAGGCGATCGAGGCCCAGACAATCATGTGCTGGACATCGAACACCGGCACGAAGGAATCGGGCGTAAACGCTGTGGCGGAGCCATAATTCCACCACGCGAGCCCCCCCATCACGATCACGATCAACGCGGGCCCCCACATGCCCACCGCGCCCACATTGTGCAGCCAGCGCCCGAAGCGCAGGCCGACAATGTTGACGACCGTGATGAACAGCAGCGCCAGCAGCGCGAAGCTCATGAAAAAGGCGGGGCTATCGCGGAGGTAAAGCCACCGCGTGCCGCCGATGTAGAGCGCATTGCCTGCATCGAAATAGAGCACACTCGGGAAATAGGGGAGATTCGAGGTGAAGTAGCTCCACCCCGCCATGAAACCAATGTAGGACCCGAAGGCTTGCCGCGTCCAGACATAGAGCCCGCCCTCCTGCGGGTACCGCGAGGATAGCTCGACGATGGCGAGCACGAACGGCAGATAGAAACCGAGCAGCGCACCTATCCAGATCACGATCGAACTCGGCCCGAATGCAGCGGCGGTCGCAATCCAGCGCAGGCTGACCCCGGTCACAATGTAGAACATCGCCAGATCGGCAACACCCATGACCTTCGGCGGATGGGGTGCTGCTCCGGACATCAGCCCCTTCTAAGCCCTTTGGTATCGCGCAAAACCTGCATCGCGGCGTTGTGCCCGGGCGCGCCGGTCACTCCGCCGCCGGGATGGGCCCCTGCCCCGCAAAGGTAAAGTCCGCGCACCGGCGTACGATATTGCGACCAACGCGGCACCGGGCGCATCGAAAACAGCGCGCCGGGATGCAGATCTCCGTGGAAGATATTGCCTTCGGTGAGACCGTAGATCCGCTCCAGATCGAGCGGGGTCAGCATCGTGCGGCCAAGGATCAGGCCCGGCAGATCAGGCATATGGCGGGCTATCTGCGCGATAATCGCATCGGTGAAGGCTTCGCGCCGCTCGTCCCAAGTCCCCTCGCGCAAATGGTAAGGCACATACTGGATGAAGCAGGTCAGCATGTGATGCCCTGGCGGGCACAAGCTGTCATCAACAAGGCTGGGGATCACGCAATCGATCCACAATTCTTCCGGCACATCGCCGAAACGCGCAATATCGGCGCAGCGCTGCGCGCCTTCGAGCGTGGGTGCAATGGTGAGCAAGGCGCGTTCGAGGGGCGTCGCATCCGCCGCGCGGCCGATCACCGTCGGCTCGCCCGAGAGCGCAATGTTGAGCTTGGCTGCAGGCCCGCCCATCTTGATCGCTGCAATGTCGCGGCGGAACTCTTCGGGCAGCTCGTCTGCGCTCAGCAGGCCCAGAAACGTGCGCTTGGGGTCGGCGTTAGACAGCACCACGTCTGCGCGAAACTGCCGCCCATCCGTCAACGTCACGCCTTGCGCCCGGCCATCCGCCACATCGACGCGCGCCACGGGTGCATCGGTCTCGATCACTGCGCCAAAGCCCCGCGCTGCCGCTGCCATCGCGCCGGATACCGCGCCCATTCCGCCCATGACATGGCCGTTGAAGCCCTGCACCGCATGATCGCCGCCAGCGAGCAGATGGAACAGTAGCCCCACCGCCGAGCCCGGTTCATAAGGCCCGCCGTGCTTGCCATAGACGTTGTTCGCGAGGATCATGCGCTTGACCGGCTCCGCCTCGAAATGGCGGTCAAGAAATTCGCCGAGGCTGCCGGTGAGGAATTGCACCATCTCGCCGATTTCGGTGCCCTTGATGCGGCGGAAGCGGCGGATCAAGCGCAGCCCCTCGCGCAGCCGGTCGAGCCCGCGCGCCGCCAGATCGGGCGGAGATTCCAGAAAGAACGGCTGAAGATAGGCCGCCAAGGCCTTGAGCTTGCGATCCACTTCCAGAAATGCTGCGCCATCCCGGGCGGAAAACCGGGCAATTTCCTGCGCTGTGCGCTCAGGGTCTGCCCACCAGCGGATGATTTCGCCACCCCCCAGCGGAACCGTGAGGATCGGATCGCAGGCCACCATGCGCAGGCCGTGGCGGCCAAGATCGAGATCGCGGATCACCGTCGGCATCAGCATCGATGCGATGTAGGAGGTGAAGGAAACGCGGTGGCCGGGAATGACCTCTTCGGTGACGCAGGCCCCGCCGACCACCCCGCGCGCTTCGAGCACCAGCACCGAACGGCCTGCGCGGGCGAGATAGGCAGCTGCGGTCAGCCCGTTGTGACCCGCACCGATCACGATCGCATCATATTGCTGCGCTGCCGGTGCCGCTCCTGATGCCGCCCCTAATGCCGCCCCTAATGCCATTGCCGGTAACTTGTCCTCACCCGATGGATTGCTACTGGATAGGTGCCTCAGGCCTGCTTATAAGGCAAGTGTCCAATAAGCGGCGCGAAAGGCATGGTCATGACCCAGCACCCGGCAAACGGCGGAATGGAACAGTCGCTGCCCAGCACCGCATACCTGACAGCCGAAGCCTTCGCTGCAGACCGGTCCGCCATCTTTCACCACCAGTGGTTTTGCGCCGCGCGCGAAGAAGACTTGGCGCAAGCCGGCGACCACCTCGTGCTCGATGTTGTCGGCGAGAGCGTGCTCCTTGTCCGCGACAAGGCCGGCGTGCTCCATGCGCATTACAACGTTTGCCGCCATCGCGGCTCGCGCATGTGCGATGTGGCGAACGATGCGCGCTGGGGCGTGGCGCTCGATGCGGGCGTTGTCGGGCGCAATATGATCCGCTGCCCTTACCACGGCTGGTCCTATGGCTTTGACGGCAAGCTGCTGGCCGCGCCGCAACTGCAGGACACGCCGGGCTTTAACAAATCAGACTTCCCGCTTCACAAAGTCGGCGTCGCCACGTGGGGCGGGTTCGTGTTCCTCAATCTCTCGCCTGAAACCGCGCCAGATTTCAACGCGGAACTGACAGATCCCGCACGCCGCCTCGCCAACTATCCGCTCGCCGATCTACAGACGGCGCGAACGATCCGCTATGAGGTGAACGCCAACTGGAAGCTGATCCTCGAGAACTACAACGAGTGCTACCACTGCCCCGGCGTCCACCCCGAGTTATGCGCCATCGTTCCCGCGTTCCGGGATCGCGGCGGCATTAATCTCGATTGGGAAGCGGGCATCCCGCACCGCGAGGGTGCCTACACCTACACCCTGACCGGCACAACGGCGCGCGCGCCCTTCCCCGGCCTCTCCGAAGAGGAGAAAGTGAGGCACAAGGGCGAACTCGTTTATCCCAACCTCATGCTCAGCGTCTCGTGCGATCATGCCGCCGCATTCGTGCTCTGGCCCGTGGCGGCAGACCGCACCGTGATCGAGTGCCGTTTCTTGTTCCACCGTGATGAAATGGCGCAGGCGAATTTCGATCCTGCCGATGCGGCGGACTTCTGGGATCTTGTCAACCGGCAGGACTGGGCGGTTTGCGAGCGCGTGCAATCGGGCATCACCGCCCGCGTCCACACCCATGGCTATTACGCGCCGATCGAGGACCTCAGCCTCGACATTCGCCGCTATGTCAGCCGGACCCACAAGCCCTGACCCGCCACTCGGCGCCGCGCCAGCCATGCGCGTCTTGAAACGCCCTGGTTTGCTTGAGGCATTGCCTTATCAGCGCGCCGGGATCGATGGGTTACGGCTCCTTGGCCGCTCATCAGCTAAAAACAGGCGGCGGTTGCTGATGTGGTTGCTCACTCTGCTGCGGAGAACACCTTTTCGCCGGCGATATAGGTCGCCAGCACTTTGGTTTGATAAATCTCGCCCACCCGCACTGTCATCGGGTTGCGATCCAGAATGATGAGATCGGCGAGTTTGCCCGGCTCCAGCGTGCCGCCGCGATCGAGCCGGCCCATTTCTGCCGCCCCATTGCGCGTGAGCAGCGCCATAGCCTGTTCGCGGCTAATGCGCTGGCCTGCGTTGATCGGATCGCCTGTCGCGCCCGGTACCTGACGCGTGACCAGCGTTTCGAACGCCAGCCAGGGATTGACCGAGGGCACCACCGGCCAATCCGAACCGATCACCACGTTCGCGCCGCCCTCGATCGCCTCGCGCATCGGCCAAAGCCGCTTCATGCGCTCTGCTCCCACAGCCTCGGCGATATCGACCGAGGTGATCGGCGTAGGCCACCAGATGTAAGGCGAAAGCTCCCAAGTGAAATGCAGCGCGCGGCCCATCGGCACATCGGCCGCATCGATGAAAGTGTTGTGGCCGATCTCGTGATGCGGGCCGGTATCGCCATTGGCTTTGCGGGCCGCCGCGATGGCTTCCACCGCTTCGCGCACCGCGCCGTCCCCGGCGGCATGGAACTTGACCTGAATACCCTGCCGGTCGAAGGCAGTCACGGCGGGAAAGAGAATGTCCTCCGGGATCAGCTTGAGGCCGCGCCCGTCGCCCGGGCCCTGCTCATCATGGGCGCCGCTGCGGCGCTCATAAGGTGCGAGCATGACGGCAGTGCGCCCTTCAAGCGGCACGCCATCGAGGAACATCTTTACGCAGTCCAGCTTGAGCCGCCCGGTGCTCCACGCCTGCCTCTCGGCGATCAGGCCCTCGCTGTTCCCCGAGTTCGGACCCCAGACAATGCAGCCGCGGGCATATTGCTTGAGGCCGCCCGAGCGCGCGTAGCCGGACAGCCCTTCGATCATTTTCGCCGCACCGCCGCATCGGTGAAGCCGACAATGCCGTAGGAGAGCATTTCGTCGGTCGCGGCCTTGATAGCGGCGATCTGGTCTTCCACGCTGACCTTGGGGATGAACCGTTCGATATCGCGCGATGCCACTTCGCGCAACACGCCGGTGGCTTCGCCCTTAGCGTCGCGGTCGATCACCCCGCCGGTCGGGGCCTTGGTGGCGCGGGTGATCCCGGCAATCGCGAGCACGCGCGAATTGACCCAGACGCTGTGCAGGCTTTCGTCGTTGAGCAAGACCGGATTGGCCGGTGCTGCTGCATCGAGCAAGCGGCGGTGCTGCTCGCCCGGCTTGAACGCCGCGCCCACCCAGCTGCCACCGATGATCCATTCCCCCGGCTTTGCCTTGGCTGCGCAGGCTTTCACCGCCACCGCAATGGCAGAAGCACCAGCTCCTTGCACAAACCGGCATGAGAGTTTGCCGCGTCCGGCGAAGTAGGTGTGGACGTGCATGTCATAAAGGCCGGGCATCATGGTCCGCCCGGCAAGATCGACCTTTTGCGCGCTAGCGGGCGCCATGGCCTCAATCTCGGCATCCGAGCCGACCGCGACAATCGTGCCACCCGCCACCGCGAGCGCTTGCGCGCTTCCGCTCGGGGTCAGCACCGTGCCGTGGACGAACACCAGATCGACCGGAGCGGGCTGCGCGAAGGCTTGACTGGCGAATACTGCATTTGCCAGCAGGAAACTGCCGCAAATCGGGGAGAGGGACAAGGCGGTCGACTGGGCCATGCGTATTGGATCCTTCCTGCTGCAAGATTCAAAGCGTCTTGAGCGCCTCTGTTTGGTTCGAAAGCTCATCTAGGAATGTCTTCAGTGCCGCTTCGCGCGCCGAAAGCAACCGCTTGCCCGAAGGGCTTGCGATCCCCGCTGGAACTTGGGTCAGGCGCTGCCGCAACATCGCGACCACTGTCGCTCCATCTGGCTGACTTCCTCCTGCATCGACAATGGCGACGAGGCGGTAAACCCCGATCGCGCCGAGCCAATCGAGGCCATCGGCATCGTGTAGGTATACCGCTTCGGCCGAAACAGGCTTACGGTCGAACATACGACTCAGCCCTGCTGTGTCTCCAAGGTGCGCCTCGATCAGACTGCCCGCCCTGAGGTTACTTTCTCGGCCAAATTTCCAGCCAGCCTATTAAGCTAGAAGGATTTCTTACCCGATCCGCGCCTTGGCCGTCTTCCGGAACACCACGCTGCCGATGCCGGTCAGTGCCAGCACGACGGTCAGGACATCAGCCTGGGTCAGCCCCTCGGGCAAGATGCCGAGCGCCGCGGCCACGCCCCACAGGCTGCCGATGACACCGGTCCAGATGGCCTTGGATGCCCACCAAGGTTTCAGTTCTTCCATGTCGTTTCTCCATAAAAAAGCCAGCGACAATCGCGGGTGGCCGGGTTGATGATAGGGACGGCGGTTCAAGCCTCGTTGGTGGACAGCGCCCCGTTGGCGGCGATGCTCCAGCGGCGGGCCAGGTCGATCTGGTTCAGGTGTTTGACGGACATGGCGTCCTCCAGCAGGCGGTGACGAAAACCCGTCCCGTTGGAGTCTCGATGACCCTGCGCAACAGGTCTGCTGCAGCAGGGTCGCCGCGACGAAAACTATGTCGGTGGTTGAACTGAAGGCGGAGTGGCAGAGCCTGATCGGCACGCCTGCGCCGAATAACAGCCGGCAGTTTCTGGAACATCGGCTCGCCTACAGGATTCAGGAACTGGCCCTCGGAGGGCTGGGTGGCCCGGCCGCCAAGCTGCTCGACGCCCTGGCCGACGAGGTCGAGGGCAAGAAGGTCCGGCGCACGGTGATCAGCGATCCCCGCAACCCGGTCATCGGCACCCGGCTGGTGCGCGAATGGGATGAGCGTGGTGATCATTTGGCGCGAGCCTTGAGGGTCGGCGCAGGGTCGGGATCAGACCCACCCTCCACAGGCACGGCCAGGCCGCGTTCGTGCAGGATGGCGCCGTCGCCGTCGTTGATCTCGAAGGTCTGGCCGGGCTGGATATTGTCCGGCCCGACCGCGCTCACATGAAGCGTATCAATCGCCTTCATCAGCATGGTGCTCTCCTTGCAGGATTACGGAGCGGTCGCCGCGGTGGCGGCAGCAGCGAAGGCGCCCTTCACGAAGGCCTCGGGGCGATAGACCGCGAGCGCCAGACGCTCTTCGGCCAGGATCGTCACGAGGTTCTTGCGGAAGTTCTGGTCGTCCTCGGTGGAGACCTCCACACGAGCATCCCAGCGATCGAAGATCTGGGCCCCGAGCCGGAAGGCGCCGGTCAGGAAGTTGCCCTGGGAGATGGCCTGGGTGGCGACGATCGGCAGGCTCCACAGGGTGGGCGCAAGCGCGCCTTGCGGATTGCCGATCAGATAGGCCCCGGTCGTTTCCTTCAGGAGCTCGATGCTGGCCCAATCGGCCGGGTGCAGGACCGCGCCCGTGGTCGGAAGTTCCGCCAGAGCCGATTTGAGGACGGCCAGGCGCAGGACATCGATGCGGGTCACCGGCGCGGGGATGGTGATGGGCGCGGTGAAGGCCGTGGCCTGGGTGTAGATGCCGTTGAGGTCCGTGCCGGTGCCGCCGCCGTTGAGCAGCTGGTTTTCCTCGACCAGGGTCAGGCCGTAGCGCAGGCGACCGTCGATATAGGACTGCAGCATCGGCGCATCATCGAGGATCTGGCGGGTGGCCAGGACCCAGTGGGCGATGGTGGTGACGCTGGAGGTGGCGATGTCGAACTTGATGTCCGACTGAGGCTTCAGCGCGCCGGTCGTTTCCGAAACGGTCGCCGCGGCATTGGTGAACCCGGTCTCCTTCACATACTGCACAGAGGTGCTGGAGGTCCGGCCCGGTGTGAGTAGGTCGCGCACCGTCAGGCGGCGCTGGCCGGGCGCCAGAATGCCGGGCAGACGGTCAGCCGCGCCACCATCCGCAAGCGCAACGGACGACCAAAGATCATGCCACCGGTCGACATCGCGCCGGACACCGGCGGCGTCGACCCGCACATCCTGAAGGCCATCGCCAAAGCATGGAGCTGGCGGCGTCAGCTCGAGAGCGGCGCCTTCAGCACCA
>NZ_CAMBTS010000106.1 GCF_945870625.1 Novosphingobium sp. Chol11
GATGAGGGTACTGGTTGCAGCGCCCGGACTTGCTTCCAAACCATTGCGGCGCATTGTCTCGAGCCCGAGCAGCGCCCCGGTTTTCTGGGGTTTCCGTCGCTAAAACTCCAGCAAAGCCGGCAAAAAACGAAGCCCGGAACCTAGGTTCCCGGCTTCCTGTTGGCGTTAGAGAAATCTGAGTCGCGTTGCGATGTTCAGAAGAACAGCTTGTAAAGAAGCTTCATGATCATAAAAAAATCCCCATCCACGGTTAGTGAGTATGAAGATATCATTGTCAAACGCGGTTAACAACAGTTAAATGTCGCCATAACGGCTGGAGAAGCTGGCGAGGTACTCCTCGCGATAGGCTGCAAACGCTTGCGGTCGGCCGAGATAAAACCCCTGCGCGCAATCGCAGCCCAGCTCGCCGAGCTTGGCGAAAGTTGCCGCATCCTCGATTCCTTCGGCGACCACCGATTGTCCCAGCGCATGGGCCAGCGCGATGGTGCTGGTAATGATCGCGCGGTCGCGGTCGCTGGTGAGCAAGCGCGAGACAAACCGCCGATCAAGTTTGAGTTCATCGCTCGGCAGGTCGGCCAGATAGGTCAGCGACGCCTCGCCCGTGCCAAAATCGTCGATCGACAGCCGAAAGCCCAGCGCGCGCAGCTGGGAAAGATTGTCGCAGGCCGCGGGACGATTGCTCACGCTCGATGTCTCGGTAATCTCGATTGTCAGCAAGGCGGGGTCAATCCCCCGGCGGCGCACGATCTCGGCAAAATTCGCCACCAGATAAGGCTTGTCGACCATCTGGGCCGAGAGGTTGATGCTCATCTGGAAGCGCGGCCCGATGGCATTCAGTTCGAGCGCAGCAGTGATCGCCTGATCGAGGACCCAATAGGTCAGGGTGTCGATGCGCCCTGCCCGTTCGGCCTGCAGGATAAAGGCATCGGGCGCAATGGACCCGCGGGTCGGGTGATTCCAGCGGATCAGCGCTTCTGCGCCAATCACCCGGCCCTGCGCGAAATCCCATTGCGATTGAAACGCCAGCCAGATGTCGCCATTCTGCAGGCCTTCTTCGATCCGCGCATGGAGCGAAAGCTCCCAAGGTGCCTCGGCCAGACGCCGTGCTTCGAACAATTCGATGGCCCGGCCATTGCTCAGCGCCTCGTTTGCGCTGGCCACGGCAGAGTTCACGCGGGTCAGCCGGTCGATGCCTTCGTTGCGATCGAGCCCGAAGTGAATGTTGGTATCGAAGGTGTGCGGCCCAACCTGCAACGGCGAAGCAAACAGCGCCCGCAAACCCTCAAGGTGGTGGAGCTGATGTTCGAGCGGACGCGCCTCCTCGGTCCAGGCGAAGTGCCCGCCATCGCCCTGGTAGATCTCGCTCGCCTTCGAACCCAGCGAGAGCCGGCGCGCGATCTGGAGCGCACATTCGCCGCGCAACTCGCGTGGCAAAGTCGCCACCATCTCCTCGTAACGCGCGATCACGACGACGACCACATCGCGGCCAACCTCGAACCCGGACGCCGAGAGCGCGATGAGATTGGGCAGGCCCGAGGCATTGGTATGCTGGATCCGCCGGGTGCGCTTTTCCCAAAGCCGGATGGCTCCAAAAACAGTTAGCATCGCGATCGAGACATCAGGGCCGACGAGCACCCCCACCATGCGCATCGCGATCGGCACGCTAAGCAAAAGCAGCCAGATCATGCCATAAGTCGCAACTTTGACCTTTGAAGACCGCGCGCGAGAGAGGAGCACTAGCGCCGCCAGCAACACCGCCAGCAGCGGCACGAAGGTGATATCGATCACATAATGCGCTTTGAGCGCAGCCGCCCCGGCGATGTCCTGCATCACTAGGGGGGTCACGCCGTGCCCGAAGTATCCGCCGGTTTTGGCCTGCCGGAGCGAAGTGACCACCACGCTGCGCCCGCCGAGAAGACCAGGCGCGACCGTGCCTGCCAACAACTGGCGGCCAGACACTTGCTGAACGGTGTCGGGGTCCATGGAAAAGTCGGGATAGTAGATCGATTGCCAGCTCGACTTCACGCCGGCGAGCTCTGAACTGAGCGTCGGATAGCGATGGCCGTCGAATATCAGGGAGTATGGTGCTGATTCTACATAATAATAGGCGTTGGTCGACCACGCAGAAAGGACAATGGCGCTATCGCCGCGGACGGATCGGGGCGGGATCTTGAAGGCTTCAGGGCGAAAATCATCGAGCTTTTCGGCGCGGGCGACCAAGGCGAGATCGGGCCCAAACGAGGCCATCGCGCGCGCCAGATCGCTATCTGCCGCCGCATTCAGCCCGGTGTTGACATCGTGATCAAAGTAAACCTTGCGCGGCATGTACCGTCTGACGCGGTCAAGCACCTTGGCCGCCTCGGCGCTGCCAAAATTGCCGATATCATCCACATTGACCAGCACGATGGCCTTCGGCGCAGGCTCGCGCCAAACCTTATAGACCATGTTCCAGTAGGGATGACCGATAATCTCGTTGCTACCGAACAGCCACAGGGCGAGGCTGAGCAGCAACGATATTCCGATCGGGGATCGAACGAATTTGCGCATGTACCGTCAGGTTCCTGATGACCATTCCGGACTAGCCGGTAATGGTTACCATAGCCTTACTTTAGTCACGTTTCGGTAACCACGCAAAGCACTGGTTCACATCAGATTTCGCAGCGATCGGTCGAGCATCAACAGCTGCCACAGCAGGCGGCTGTGATCGGATGAACCTGCGATATGCGCCTCCGCCAGCGCGGCGATCCGGGCCGGTTCGAACCAGCCTGTGCGCCCCAGAGCGCCGCCCCGCGCTATGCCGCGCGCCTCGCCTGCCAGCGGCCCGCGCAGCCACGCGGCAATCGGCGTGACGAAGCCCATCTTGGGGCGAAACAGGATATCTTCGGGCAGATAGCGCCGCATCGCATCCTTCATCAGCCACTTGCCGGTCATCCCACGCACGCGCAGCCGTTCGGGCAGGCGCGCGGCAAATTCGATCAAACGGTGATCGAGCAGCGGTTCGCGCGCTTCGAGGCTGACCGCCATGCTGGTGCGATCCACTTTGGTCAGGATATCGCCGGGCAGATAGAACTTCAGATCCGCATATTGCGCCCGGTCGAGCCCGCTGCGGCCCGGCGCGCCGCGCATCAGCGCGACAAACGGTTGCTCAGCGCGGTATTCGCCGCGAAGCCGCTTGAAATCAGGCGTATAGAGCGCATCGCGCGAATCCGGACCGGTCACGCTGAGCGCGCGCGCGTAGCCTTCTTCGCCCCCACTGGCGAGGCTGAGCAGCGTGGTCTTGGCGCGCAGGCGACGCGGAGCCCAATCGAGCTTGGGATAGAGCGCGCCCAGCGCGCCGAACACCGGCCCGCGCAAGGCTTGTGGCAGGAAAGCCTGCGCTTGTTCTTCGCGGTGCTGAAAGGCGTGGCGGCGATATCCGGCAAAAGCCTCGTCCGCGCCGTCGCCCGAAAGCGCGACCGTCACGTTTTCCCGCGCCAGTTCGCAGACTCGCAAGGTGGGCAGCGCCGAGGCATCGGCAAATGGCTCGTCAAACATCGCGGCGAGCCGGTCAACCAGTTCGAAATCCTGCGCGCCGACATTGCGCATCCGGTGCTCAGTGCCGAATTGCTTGGCGATACGATCAGCATAAGCGCTTTCGTCGAGCGCACTCACATCGAAACCGATGGTGCAGGTCTTGACCGGCGCCGCGCTGGCCTCGGCCATCAGCGCGACCACGCTCGAGCTATCGACCCCGCCCGAAAGGAACGCGCCCAGCGGCACGTCCGCGACCATGCGCGAAGTTACCCCCTCGCGCAGATGATGCAGCAGATGCGCGCCAAGATCGGCATCGCTGCCCGCTTCGCGCGCTTCGAACGAGACATCCCACCACTGAACGGGCGGCGACGGCGGCGCGTCATGGCGCAGCAGGCGATAGGTGCCTGCCGGCAGCTTTTCCGCGCCTTGCAGGATAGAGCGCGTATCGGGCACATAGCCCCACGCCAGATAATCCTCGACCGCGAGCGGATCGATCTCCCGCCGCAGCGAAGGATGCGCCATCAGCTGCTTGAGTTCGGACCCGAAAATCACGCTGCCATCGGCCAGCGAGGCCATGTGCAGTGGTTTCACGCCAAGCCGGTCGCGCGCCAGCAGCAAGGTGCGCTGGCGCAGGTCGTAGAGTGCGAAAGCGAACATTCCGTTGAGGCGCGGCAAACACGCGACGCCCCAGCGCTGGTAGGCGGCGAGGATCACCTCGCTGTCGCCATCGGTGTGAAACTGCGCGCCCTCTGCTTGAAGTTCGCGGCGCAACTCTCTGAAATTATAGATTTCACCATTGAACACCAGCATCGCCATGCCATCGGTCGAGGCCATCGGTTGCGGCGATCCAGCGAGATCGATGATCGCCAGTCGGCGATGCCCCAACCCGATTCCCGGCGCGGTCCACACGCCTTGTCCATCAGGACCGCGATGCGCCGCCACCTCGCACATCCGCGCCACGCGCGCCGGATCGACCGGCTTGAGCCCCTGTGTATGAAAAATACCCGCAATCCCGCACATGCCGCGCGCTTACCGGATCGCTGCCAGACGGTCCATCCATGGCGCAATCGGCCCGGTGGCGGCGGTGAACGCGCGGATCGCGGCTTCGGGCGGCGGACCGCTGCCTGCCTCGGCGGAAATGATCAAGGTGGCTGTGGGCCTCGCGCGCAACAGCAGCCGATCGAGGATATTTGCGAGCTTCAGCCGGGCATTGCTGCCAGTCAGCGTGTCGCCGGTGCGCAGCCAGGTTGCGGCGAGCCGGTGAACCGGGCCGGGGGCCTGGATCATGTCGCTCTTGGCATCGGTAAACGCGGGGCCGGGCGATTCCCATGCCCAGCGCGTGTCCAGCGGCAACGCGCCCTGCCGAACCCACCCGCCTCCTGCCCGTCGCGCTGCGCGGCATAGAGCGCGAAGGAGATATCGACAACATGGCCCGCAGCGTCGGCATAGCGCGCCTTCAGCCGCCGATCCGCGCCCCCGTGCAGCGGTGCCCAAGCATAGCGGGCAGGCTCGCTCGCCAGATGCCAGCCAGCCACTTGTGGCAAGACCAATTCGGCTGGAAGCGGCGCTTCGAGCCGGCTTGCCGCCTGCCCCCAGCCCAGCGCGCCCAGCGCCAGCGCCCCGCTGATGACAAGCGCAGCGGCAGGGCGAACACTCAGCCGTTCGAGCCGGGCGAGCAGCGGCGATTCCGCAATCGCAGCCGCATCGGCCATCGAGGCATCGACCGGGCGGTCGAAAAACCGCCAACCTGCCGCCATAACCAGCGCCATGACCAGCCCAAAGAACACCCAGCCATAGAATACATGGTCAAAGCTTGATGCAAACTCGATCCCGCGCTGACCGGCAATGAAGATCGTGCCCCATGCCCTGAGGCCATTGGCCAGCACCGGCACCGCGACCGACAATGCCATGAACCCGGCGCGGCGCGGCCAGCTTTTGAAGCAGACGTTGCTCACCAGCGCGCCATAAGCCAGCATCGCAATGAGGAATTTGACCCCCGAGCAGGCTTCCGCCACTTCGAAATAGCCAAACCGGGTGGTGATGAACACACCGTCGATCTGCGCCGGAATTTGTGTGAGTGCGAGCAGCAGCATCGTCAGCTTGGCAGTGATCGTCTGCAGAAACGGAATAATCTCGTCACCCGCTGGCACCAGAAACAGCATATAGCACAGCGGAAAGAGCATCGCCGCCGCGACCCTTGGCCCCAGCAGCGCCAGCGCGGAGCCTTGCAGCATCACCACGGCGGCGAGCTGACGCGCAATCGACAGGCCGGCAAAATCGCCCAGCACCCAAACGAAGCACGCGCCGCCCATGATCACCAGACCCGGCCACCAGCCGCGCGGCCGATCCGCGCGGCAACGTCAAGCCGCTGGGCCACAAGCCAGGCCAGAATCAGCGGAATGAGCAGAACGTGGTTGTAGGTCGAACTATCCCACCACTGCGCCGCCATATCGCGCCAATCGCCCAGAAAGAGCAGAATCAGCGCAGCCCATGCCGCGCCCAACTGAGCCAGCGGCGTGCGCCAGCGTTCTGGAAGGCGGTGAAGCAGGCGCAAACCGGCGAACGGCGGCTGGAGCACGTCAGGCTGCATCGGCATGGCCCAGCAGGATTTCGGGCAAGGCGGCGAGCATCTGGGCCCAGCTGCAATGATCGGTCACGAAGCGCCGGGCCGCCGCGCCCAGGGCCGCCGCGCGCGCCGGATTGCCCAGCAGATCGAGCGCGCTGGCGGCGAGCGCGGACGCGCCATCGGCAATCGCAAAATGTTCCCCATCGCGCGCGGCAATGCCTGCGGCGGCGGACGAGGTCAGCAGCACCGGGCGCGCCATCGCCATCGCTTCAAGCACTTTGTTCTGTACCCCGCGCGCGATCTTGAGCGGCGCGACGACGAGATCGGCCCCCGCCAGCCAGGGCCTCACATCGGGCACCGCGCCGGTCACTTGCGCGCCGTTGATGCCCGATAACGCCAGCACCGACGCGGTGGGCGCGCGCCCCACGATGTGAAAGGAGGCGTCGGCCCGCGCGGCGCGGATCAGCGGCATCACCGCCAACGTGAAATACTCTACCGCTGCGACATTGGGCGGATAGTCCATTTGCCCGGTGAAAACGATCTTCGCGCCCTGCCCCGCCAATTCCGGCGCGGGGGCGACGAGCGCGGGATCAAACAGCGCGGCATCGATGCCATTGCCCAGCGCGCGCACGTCTGCGGCCCCAGGCGCTGCGAGCCGTGCTTCAAACAGCGCCTGCTCCTCGCGCGTGATGAACAGGCTGCAATCGGCGCGGCGCGCGGTGCGCTCCTCGAAACGGCGCATCAGCCGGCCTTCGCGGGCATAAAGCGAGCGGCGCGGCAGCATCCCGGTTTGCGCGTAGGCTTCGAACTTGGCCGAATCGACATCGACAAAGTCCATCACGACGCGGCCTTCAAAGCTGGCGGGCACGAACTGCGCCATTTGCCCCGAAAACACGAAGATCGTCGTGATCGGGCGGGTCGCCAGCACTTGCGCAGTATAGCGCCGCAGCCGCGCCGAATCGAACGCGGTCAGGCTGACCGAGAGCCCGCTGGCGAGCGCCTGCAGCGCACAGAGCGGCAGCGGGGTGGACCGGCGGACGAGGCAATGGCTGACTGCAAGCTTTGCCAGCGCCTGTTCCTGCGCCATATCCGCCGCATCATCACCAAGGCAGCCAACATGGACCGGCCACCGCGCCGCAATGGCATGGAGCAGGTGGTTGGACCTGATCTTGTCACCCCGATCCGCAGGAAACGGGATACGATGCGCCAGAAACAAGACTTCGCTCATGCGAGGCTTGACGAGATCAGCGGGCCTAGGCGGTTCGCAGCCCACAGCGGCAGCTTCTGCCAGACGGCGATCCTCGCGCGGTAGCGCGGGCTTAGCGGATTGACATCGCGCGGCGCAGCGCCGTGCGCGGTCCATTGCGCATAAGCCAGCGGCAGCGGCTCGAACCCCCAGTTGCGCTTGAAATGATACGCGCCCGTATCGGTCTTGGAGCGGCCGAAATCGAACCGGTCGCAGCCCCGCTGGCGGGCGTGGCACATCAGCGCGTAATACACCACATCGTTGGCGCGAAGTGTGCGCGCGGCCTGCACTCCGCCGCCCCAATAAGGCATCACCGCGCCGCGATGATAGAGGCTCAAGACGCTGGCGACCGCTGTGCCTTGATGCACGACGGTCAGGATATCGGCGTCCGCGCCAAACCGGTCCATCACCGCCTCGAACAGCGCGCGCGGAAACACCGGGGTGCCAAGATTGCGCACCGATTCGGCATAGACCGCGTAATGCGCGGCGCGCGCAGCGGCATCGCTGCCAATTTCCACTTCCATGGCGTTGGCCAGCCCCTTGCGCACTTCGGCGCGCTGCTTGCGCGGGATGGCAGTCAATTGCGCGGCGTCATCGGCGGCGAGCCGCAACACGAACCCGGCGTGGCTATCGCGCTTGATATGCCAGCCCTCGGCCGCCGGCATCGGCCCGCCGCGCACTTCGATGGAGGAACACGACAGCCGCCCGGCAAGCTCGGTCGCGGCTGTAAACAGCGCAGTCGCATGCGCCGCATCGCCCAGCATGCCGCCGCCCACTGCAAACCCGCACGATACGAGGGCACGGCCAAACAACGGCGAATGCGCGGCATGAAGCGGCAGCAGGGCGGCAATCACACCATCAGCTTCGGCCAGCAGCAGATGCGAACCATGACCCGTGGCAGCCGTGATCGCCTCCATCCACGCAGCGCGATGAAACGGCGTCGCTTCTGGATCATCGGCGACAAACCGCGCGATGGCCGCGCGGTCCTCGGGATGGGCAAGCCGCACGTGGGCGCGCACCGGGCGAAACGGCGCGTTCATGCAGCGCGCCGCTGTTCGCCGAGCACGGCCGCTTCGGTCGCGGCAATCTCGTCCATCCGGCCCCAGCGAAAATCGCCCGGCAACCGTTCGAGCTTGGCGGCCATGACCGAGAGATTGGTATAGTGGCGCAGCCGCGAACGCAGCGGCGCATGCGCCATGCGCGGCTGATCGGGATCGATTTCCCAGGGGTGAAAGTAAAAGGCCGCTGGCCGCCCCTCGCGCAGGTTCACCTGCCGGATCGCCCAGCGCGAAACGCCATAAGGCAGCATCCTGAAAAATCCGCCGCCGCCCGCCGCCATCCGCCGCCCGCCCACTTCGGCGGTGGTCACCGGAATTTCCAGCAACGCTGCGCCGGCTACGGGGCGAAAGGCGAAGCGCGGTGCCTCGCGCCAGCCATAGTGATCATGCACGATCGGTGCGACGCTGGAGGAGTAGGCATAGCCTTGCTCGGCCAGCACACGGTGCGCCCATGGCGTGCGCGCATCGATTGAAAAGCTGGGCGCGCGGTAGCCGCTGATCCGTGCGCCGGTGGTATCTTCCAGCACAGCGCGGGCGCGGGCGATATCGGCAGCGAAGGCTGCCTCGCCGAGATTGAACACGCGCTGGTGGTCCCAGCCGTGGCTGGCGATCTCGTGCCCCGCATCGGCTATCCGGCGCATCATCGCGCCGCGGCGCTGCGCGACCCAGCCCAGCGTGAAAAACGTGGCCTTGACGCCGGCGCGGCCAAACATCTCGAGGATGGCCTCGCAATTGCGCTCCACCCGGGAATCGAGGGTCGGCCAATCGTCGCGGCTGATCACGTGCTCGAACGCGCCAACCTGAAACCATTCCTCAACGTCGACCGACAAGCCATTGATGATTGATGTCCCGGCGTTCAGCATGGGGCTCAAGTCCTGTTCAGGCCGCACGTCGGGGGTTTTCGTTTTCGATCCACTCGATCAGCATTGTCAGGATGTGGCGTACGGCCTTGTCCTGCTCGGTGCTGCGCGCTTCAAGCGCATCGAGCCGGCGCACGATATCGCTGAGGTCCGCTGTCGGCGCGCCCGGCATGTCGGCCAATTCGATCACCGCCCGCTGCAATTCGGCAATCTGCTCGTCGCGCACGGCCAGTGCGGCGGCAAACCCGGCCAATGCCGCGCCCGGGTCAGAAAACGGCGCGGCGGCGTGCGCGCCGATTGCCGGATCTTTGCGCGCGGCCTGTGCTTCGCGCGCGGGCACGCTCCCGGAAGAAGCGGCACCCCCTGCAGCGCCAGCCGCCTGAATAGTCTGCGCCAAGGCCGCCGGGCCAGCGTTGCCGCCCGGCATCACCGCGGTATCCCGGCCGAGATCGGCAAGCACTTCGCTCAGCATCGCGGCATCGATCGTGGTGCGCTGTTCCACCGCGCCCATCAGCAGAACCCGCGTGACGATCTGGTTGATCCGGCGCGGCAAACCGCCGCTAGCCTTGGCCAAAGCCGCGTAAACATTGGCCGCGAACGCGGGATTGCCGCGCCAGCCAACGCGGGTCAGGCGGTGTTCGACATAGGGGCCGACTTCGCCCGGCTCCATCGCATCGAGATGGTGCGAGGCGATCACCCGCTGGCGCAATTGCTCAAGCGCGGGCGAGCCTTGCAGCAATTCGCGAAACTCGGGCTGGCCCAGCAGCAGGATCTGGAGCAGCGGGTGTGCGCCAAGCTGGAAGTTCGAGAGCATGCGCAGCTCTTCCAGCGCATCGACGCTCAGGTTCTGCGCTTCATCGACCACCAGCAGGCAGCGCCGCCCGGCACGCGCTTCGTCTTGCAGAAAATTCTCGATCAGCGCGAGCGCGGTGGCCTTGTCGTGTCCTTGCACATCAATGCCAAACGCGCGCGCTGCCAGATGCACCAGCTCTTCGCCATCGAGGCGGCTGGTCACGATCTGCGCGGCGGTCAGCCGCTGGCGGTCGATCGTGGCCATGAGATGCGCGGCCAGCGTCGATTTGCCCGCGCCGATCGCGCCGGTAATCACGATGAAGCCCTCGCCCTGCGCCAGGCCATAGCCGAGATAGGACAGCGCCTTGCGATGCGTGCCGCTCTCGAAATAAAAGTCCGGATCGGGCGTGAGCTGAAAAGGCCGCCCGGTCAGCTTATAAAAATCGTCGTACATGGCAGGCCCTCAGAAGTTGTAGCGCAGGCCGACAAGGCCCGTTGCGACCAGCTCGTCGTCAACCGCCTTGCGGTTTACAGAATCGAGCCCGACCGCGAGATTGCCGATCAGGCGCGGTGTGAACTGGCGCGAGAGGCCCGCATTGATGCCAACGCTGTTGACATCAAGCAACTCACTGTCGCCAGACTTGAACCAGCTATCGTAGATGCCGACGCTGA
>NZ_CAMBTS010000107.1 GCF_945870625.1 Novosphingobium sp. Chol11
CGGTCCGCGGAAAACCTCGAAGTCGACGACAGCCGCTAGGCGCTCAAGCGGATCACCCGCCGCGCTCAACGCCTCGTACCTGTCCGAAAGATCAAAGAAACCAGGCTGTCCCGCCATCGCCGCCTCCACCGTCATCGACCGGCAGTGAACCACGCGGCGCCCTCAAGCGCTACCGGTTTTTCGAGGCGTCCAGCTGGCAAGGAACAACGCGCGAACTATCGGATTGCCGATCATCTTGACGCGAGCAACCGGCAAACGCAGCCCGTCGAAAAACTGCACGGGCACAACGTGAGCCGGATCGAATGAAGCTAGCGTCTTGGTGACCTCGCGCTCGGTCCATCGATATGCGGCGTTGGGTATGGCCGTGTTACGATAGCCGCCGAACTTGTAATCGTTATCCACGACCGCTTCGAACTCGTAGACCGGAACCATGCCGAGTCTGATCGCAGTCTGCATTGCCAGCGAATCGCGATTCTCGAACACCAGCACAGACTTGGCGGCACAGCGATACATCTCGAGCAGCGCCCTGTGCGGAGAACCGCAATGGTGCAAACCCATATGCTCGATGATCTGATCGTAGGCTCCGGGTTCCACAGCCAGATCCTCGCCGTCAAGAAAGGCCCTTCGTAAATCCACGCGTACGCGCTACCCACTCAATTAATCATCCCGCGTGCGCACTACTGATCAAGCGAACTTCGCCAAGTTGCTGCGCTCGCCAAACTCCCAAATGGCGACCTTCGCGGATGACGGATTCGTTGATCCTATATTCGGGTTGAGGGAAGCGGAACGGGGCGGCCCGCAAGTTAAGCAGACGCCAGTCGCCGGAGCGGATGTCCGCATTAAAGGAGGAGAGGTCATCGCTCGTTATTAGCAGGTAGCGACGCGGCTTTGATAAGACATTGCGTAATACTTTTGCTACGTCGTTAAAGCATAGGTGAAACAGAACCTCGCGGATCAGCACCACATCAGCATCTGGCAGCTCGTCACGAGTAGCGTTTGCCAAAATAAACTTCTTTTGATCGTTACCGTATCGAGCATTGTTATCGCTTACGACTGATGCAACAATATCTGCGCCGATATAATTGATCCCGCCGAGATCGACTTCCTTCATCCAAGTGAAATCGCCGCAGCCGACATCGAGAAGTGTCTCTACTTGAATCTCTTGGAGAATGTTTGGCAACTCGTTACGCAACTCCCCCGTCACGGTAAGGCTGGACCCGCATCCAGAGCCAGGATTTTCCGCTTTGCCTAATGTCCAGTGCCCCGACTTGTAGATGGAGCTGAATCGATCTTCGAGTGCCTCGTGCTCAGGATGCGCGAGGGATTTGCCGCCGAACTTGCGGATTGCATTGTAAACGCCGACTTTCGCCAGCGTCGCGCGGATCACCTCTTTCGTGGTTTGGCCGAGACTCATTGAACACCCCCCAATCTGGATTGCGCGCCCGATAGCAGTCTAGGCCTGACAGTGCACGTCAAGTTGGTTAGTGATATTGAATGGCTGGAGCCAAGCTCTTTCTTGAAAGTTTATACCCAGAGCCGCTCGAAGAAGGCAGAAAACAGGCATAGAGAGCGCTCCCGAAAAACAGGAAGATACAAGTTGAACGTGTGCCAACTCGGCCGCCAAAGATTGTGAGAAATTTGGGCTAAGGTCGCCAGCTTGCGGATCGCATCAAGATAGAATGGCGCCGACAGAAACCCCTTTCGTAAATCCACGGGCACACCCCACCCACTCAATACCCGTCACCTAACAAGCCGGGTCCCCCGAGACTCGCATGGAATCGCCTTTTCCGCGGAGCCTGCGCCAACTTGCCGCTGCAACCCGCCGCGCGACCACATTCTCGGTCGAGGCATTCTCGTGTTTGCTGTGGGCATAATCAGCCTCTCCGATGGGCTTCCAGCGGCGATCACGGTGTGCAGATCTGGCCGACGCCCGGTCTAGCCTTGTTCTTCGACCATTGTTTTTGGGCCATCCAACCACTCATCACAAACCTATATGGTGTTTTTTTCTGGACTTTTTGAACCAAAAGGAGAATACTCGCCGCGCAATTGCAGGCAAGCGCTTTGACAGGAACGCTCCGCGCTCGACGCTGGCTTTCAAGATGTCCTGACCCAACCCAACAGGAGAACTCCATGCCCGATCTAACCTACACCATTGCCGGAAGCCGGCAGAAACGGCTCGTCGATATGGGCGACCAGACGTTTGCCGAAGTGACGGTGTTGCCGAATGTAATGCCCACGGTCTGGACACCGGCCACCGCTTTCAATGCAAGGCTCTTTTCGGACGTAGAGATCCAGATAATCGGTGCCCCATCGACAGCCTATGTATTTCAGGACAGCCTCGACGGGACAAATTTCAATGACTGCTTGATGCTTGACAAGCACGGATCCGGTTTGGCTTCGATCGCCTTGGCCGGGCGCTATCGGCTTCCAGGCAACTGCTTCCTGATGGCACGCCAGGGCGCTGGATCTGCCGTTTACATCCGCGCGGGGAGCTGAGCCATGCCGACGGATTCATTTGCGCGGAGCTTGGCGATCAGGGCACACTAGGCGGCTGTCACTTTCTCGAGTTCCCTTGCCAGCGCAAGTACGAGCGCAATCCCGGTTGACTCCGGTCACATCCGCACGGCTGGCTTTGGCGTGGCGGGCGACTGTGGCGGCGCGCTTTACAAGCGGGTCGGCTCGGCTCCCGCCCATGGCGGCAAGTTTCAATCAGCCGATGGCGCCTGGTGGGAGATTGCCGAGGCGGTGGTGACCCCGCAGATGTTCGGCGCGGTGGGAGGCGGCACAACCGACGATAGCGCGGCTTTCATTGCTGCGATCCAGTATCTCAAGTTCGCTGTGCCGCAGTTCACACGGACGGCCGATGGACAAGCCGAACTGTTTGTTCCTGCAGGTGTCTATCGCCTCAATCAAAGCGGGGTGCTCTCCAATATCAACGCCGTGACGCGCGGCGGCTACAAGATGCGCGGCGAGGGCCGCGATGCCACGGTGATCTGGCTCGATTGCACCGATGGCGCGACCAAGTGGCTTTATGGCAACGGCGGGAGCCAGCGCAATTGGGGCTGCACCTTCGAAGGGATTTCCTTTGCAGGTGGCACCGACTGGCACCGCCGCGACGCGGTCGGCGCGACCAACGGCCTTGCCAACATCAACGCCTTTGCCAAGGGGTTCAAGATAAGCGGGCCGAATTGGGAAAGCGCGCACCACTTCATCGACTGCGGGTTTCGGTTCTTTGAGCAGACGTTCGAGTGGGCAGGGTCAAACAACGCCGATGTCACCGCATTCACGGCCTGCAACTTCGACCGCAACCGGCACCTGTTTGCGATCAACAATCCGCAAGCACTGAGCCATTCGCTGACCGATTGTTATGCCGAAACCAACTATGGTAACGTGCTGGTCTACGGCGCGGCAACGGCTGGCGGAGGCGCGTTCAACTGGAAGGGCGGCGCGATCATCCAGTTGGAAGATGCCGCAGCCGATACTTACGTGGTCAACATTCCGACAACGACCGTGGGGCCGGATGCGGGCAATTCCAACGTAACCTTTACCGGCCTGCATATCGAGCTGCGCGGCAACAGAACGCATGTGAGCAAAAACACGGGCATCGGATTTTGCACCCTGGCCTTCGAACAGTGCAACATTCTTTCGACCGCCACGGCGCAAAAGGAGTGGACGGAAACCGCCGGTTTCAACACGACCTTGTTCCGCGATTGCGCATTCAAGGAACAGACCCCCGTTACCGGCTATCATGTGATCGCGGGAAGCTTGGGCGCTACGGCCTCCGCGCGCCGGGGCAAGAACGCGGCACTGCGCTTTCTGGGAGCGTGCATCCTTCAAGCCGATTTCTTCACAGCGGACACGGCGCTGGCAACTGCGCTGAGTGCGGCCAAGGCGAGCAAGGGCATTGTTTGGAAGGACGGGCGCGGGCTGCTCGAAGTTGATGACGGGTGCAGCGCCGATACTGCGGACCTCTCGGCGCAGCCCCGCGTAATCGCATTGGCTTGCTCGGTGCATGGGCTTGCCAACGACAGTTATACGGTGGGCCGCAGCGGCAAACTGCGCACGATAAACCCTTTCTTTTCGACCGTGCCGAGCGCCCTGATCGCGGGGACGACATTAGGAATCCCCCCATTCGTGACCGTGGTGCGAGCGTGGATGCGGCTGAACGGTGCGGGCCTGACTTCGGCTACGAACGTGCGCCTGAATATCAGCAACGGCGACAAGAGCGTGCTATATGGTCAAAGCACCGCGCAAGCCATCAACACGGCAGGTGGGCATTTGCTGGTCACGAATATCTACCTTCGAATCAGCGATGATACGATCAGCCGCCAACTCACCTTCTGGCTCGACAACGGCGCAGGCGCGGATGCGAACAGCAATGTCAATGCGGGGTTGATCATCGGCGGGGTTGAGTATTCGTGATGATTCCCCGGCGCGCGCTAGAAAGGAAACTTCCATGCCCGCGCCGAGGCCGCGATGATGGCGCACCTGAAGGCCGCGCGGACTTTCAGCTTATCGCATAAGGCATATCTTGCGCAGCCAAACCGAGCGCGCCGATCCCCGCAGGTCTGCAACACTTGCGCTTTGCCCTACAACAGGCCCGAGATGACTGTGATGACTTGGTGATTGCGCTCCACCGCCGCCATCTCGGTATCAGCTTCGGTGTAACAGCGCAGTTCCGGCGCATTACCCGATGGACGTAAATGGATGATCGTCCCATCAGCGAAAGACGCGCGAACTCCGTCGGTCAGATCGAGCGCAAGCGCCTCCTGGGCAAATCCGCCGAACAAGCGGGTTTGCTCGGAGAGTTGCTCAGCCAAAGACCCCTTCAGAAGCCGGGCGAAGAGCCGTTCGCTAGCCTCTCGGGGAAATGGGCTGAGCCGATCGCTGAACGTGAAGCGCTGAGGCAGGCTTGCCAGCTGCGCTGCGACGCTCGCTGCCGGCGCAGTCAGCACGGCCAGAATGGGCAGTACCGCGTCACGCGTGCAGAGAGCGGCTGTGGTCGTCCCGTTCGCTCCGGGAATCGCACTGCCCAGCAAGAACCCGCCATTCGCCTCGTACCCGCACACGCAAGCCGAGCCAGCTTCCAAATCCTCCATCATGGCTGCGATAACATAAGGCGAGCCGATCCGGGTTCTTCGGCACAGTCCAAAAAGCCTCGAAAGTTCGAGTGCCGTATTGCTGCTCACGGGCGTAACCACACTGGTCGCGCCGACTTGCGCGGCACAGAGGATGCCCAGCACATCGCCGCGCAGCCATTGACCTGTTTCGTCTGCAAGGAGCGGCCGATCGGAATCTCCGTCGGTGGAGATGATGGCGTCGAACTTGCCCCCCGCAGCCCAGGCATGCGCAAGCGCGACATCTTCAGGCCGGATAGCCTCGGTATCCACGGGTATGAACGTATCTGAGCGACCAAGCAATTCGACCTCGGCACCAAGCGTCAGGACAATCCGGGCCAGCACATCGCGGCCGACCGCCGAATGCTGATAGACTCCGATGCGCTTGCCGACGAGTGCCCCACTGCCGAAATGATCAATATAGCGCTGCACATAGGCGCTCTCGACATCGGTAATGGGCGGCAGCGGTTCGGGCAAGACCAGCTCCCCTGATTCGGTAAACTGGCCCTGCGCCAAATCCGGCATCTGCCGCGCCATGCCGGGCTCATCGCTCTTGAGAACTTCGCCCACAGGACGATAGAACTTGATGCCGTTCCGATCGGCGGGGATATGGCTGCCGGTAACCATCAGCGAAGGCATCGCATGGGCAAATGCAAAAAGCGCCAGCGCGGGTGTTGGCACATAGCCACAGAACACGGCCACTCCGCCACTGTCGCGAATTGCGCGCGCGCATGCGGCAAGAATGCGCGGGCTGCTCGGCCGCAGATCGCCAGCAAGCGCCACCTTCCGGCCCGGCGCAAATTCGCCAAGCTCTGCAAGATAAGCCAAAAATCCGCAGACATAGCCATAACACACGCGGTCGGTCATCGCGTCGACTTTGCCGCGGGCCCCACTCGTGCCGAAAGTAACTCCGCTCTCGATCATTAAGTCCGCTACGGTGATCCCGGGCATGTTGCCTCCGTCCTGACGCTTCTACATACTTGCCGAGCAACCGCGCTCGGCATCGCTTTACGGGGATATTGCTTGAAGTTCCAGCGGTCGTGTGCAAGCATTCCAAATGCCGATGAGCCAACGCGAGACCAAAGCCCTCAAAATGCTGTCTTGGCTCAGGACTCATTGATCACAACCAGTAGCAGCAGGTTGCGGCGATGGAGATGGCGGACATGAAGGTGTGGGCGCAGCGATCGTATCGGGTTGCGACGCGGCGCCAGTCCTTGATCCTGCCAAAGACATTCTCGATTTTGTGACGCTGGCGGTAGAGCGCCTTGTCGTAATGGTATTGAACCTTGCGGTTTGAACGTGGCGGGATGCACGGTGTAATGCCGCGTTCGACCAGCGCTGCCCGGAACCAGTCGCTGTCGTAGCCTTTGTCCGCCAGCAGTTCCTTGGCGTTGGGCAACGCGGAAAGCAGCAGAAATGCGCCCTTGTGGTCGCTCATCTGACCCTCGGTGAGCAGCATCATGATCGGCCTGCCCAATCCGTCGCAGACGGCATGGAGCTTGGAGTTCAAGCCGCCCTTGGTGCGCCCGATACATCGGGAAAGAGCCCCCCTTTTAAGAGGCTGGCCGCCGTCCGGTGCGCCTTCAGGTGCGTGGCGTCGATCATGATCCGGTCGGGCTCGCCTGCCTTGCCCGCCAGCTCTGCAAATATGCGGTTGAACACGCCCAAGCGGCTCCAGCGGATGAAGCGGTTGTAGATCGTCTTGTGCGGGCCATAATCCTTGGGCGCATCGCGCCACATCAAGCCATGCTTGATGACGTAGATGATGCCAGAAACAATCCGCCGGTCATCGACCCTCGGCACACCATGCGACAACGGAAAAAATGGCTCGATCCGGCGCATCTGCGCCTCGCTCAGCAAGAACGGAACATCCATCACAGCACCTCCTCAGTGCCGTCATTGAATCAACCCATGCCGCCTCATGCAAGCAATTTAACAGGTCCTGAGCCTTATCTTTCACGTGGCAGAGCAGCAAAAAACTTCTGGACTGACAAATAACCCGATAATTCAGCGTTGCGCATTGCAGCAACTGCTGGCAATAGACCTCGGAATCGGTTCTAAATTTATTACAATTTGGGGACAGCGTGCAGTTCATCAGGGGCATCCTTGCCGCATTCGCACCGGGCAACCGGGATCTGATTTGAACAATGAAGATCCTCGTCTCTGATTACTCCGGGCACCCGTTTCAGGTGCAGCTTTCGCGGTCACTGGCGCGGCGTGGGCATACGGTGCGCCACGCGTTCTCGGCAGGGTTCCAAACGCCGAAGGGGAATCTGACGCGGCAAGCATCCGACCCGGATGGCTTTGATATCGTGCCGATCCGCGGAAAGAAGCCGTTCGCCAAGTCGACATTCTTCGCGCGCCGCCAGCAGGAGATCGAGATCGGGCACGCACTGGCCGCGCTTGTCGCGGATTTCCGGCCCGATGTCATCATTTCCAGCAATGCCCCGCTCGATACACAGCGCGTGTTTCAAAAGGCCGCGCAGCAATACAACGCCAAGTTCATTTTCTGGCTGCAAGACATCTACAGCGAGGCGATCTCGCGTGTCGTTCCGCGCAAGCTGCCAATCGTGGGATATGCGGTCGCAGCTTGGTATCGGCACCTTGAGTTCGCGATGCTCCGAGCAAGCGACAAGATCGTGGCCATTACCGAGGATTTCGTGCCGATCCTTTCGGCGAAAGGCGTATCGGAAGACCAGACCGTGGTTGTCGAGAACTGGGCGCCGACCGACGAATTGCCTCTTTTCCCGCGCGAAAATGATTGGGCGGCAGCGAACATGCCGGCCGAAGGCATTCGGATCGTCTATTCTGGCACGCTGGGCTACAAGCACAATCCGGCCTTGCTGCTGAAGATGGCACGGGCCAACCCGCAAGCCCATGTCATGATTTTCTCCGAAGGCCCGGTCGCCGATCAGGCTGCTGCCGATGCGAAGGCGCAGGCTCTGGGCAATTTCCATGTCAGGCCGTGGGTGCCCTTTGCCGATCTGCCCAAAATGCTCAGCGCAGCGGACGTCTTCGTCGCCGTGATCGAAGCCGAAGCGGGTGTCTACTCGGTGCCGTCGAAAATCCTTACCTACCTTGCTGTCGGCCGCCCGATCCTGGCATCGGTTCCCTCCGACAATCTTGCGGCGCGGCTGATCACTAAGCATGAGGCAGGATTTGTGGATTCGTCCGCTGACAATGCCGGGCTGCTCACTGCGTTGACCGATCTCGCTGCAGACCCGGCCTTGCGCACGCAGATGGGCGATAACGGGCGCAATTATGCAGCGAAGGCTTTCGATATCGAAGCCATCACAGACCGTTTCATTGCAGTTTTGCAAGAACTCAATCCTTAAGACTGGAGTCAAATCATGAAAAGCGCATTGGTCCTTGGCGCAGGTGGATTTATTGGTGGGCACCTTGTCAAACGCCTCAAGAAAGAGGGCTTTTGGGTCCGGGGTGTCGACATCAAGTTCAACGAACACGCCGAAACCGAGGCCGACGACTTTGTGATCGGAGATCTGCGCGACCAAGCGTTCTGCCGCAGCGTGATCGACCGCAACTTTGATGAGGTCTATCAACTCGCGGCCGATATGGGCGGCGCGGGCTATATCTTCACTGGCGAACACGATGCCGATATCATGCACAACTCGGCCACGATCAATTTGAACGTCGCGGACATTGCGCACAAGCGCAACATCAAGCGCACATTCTATTCGTCATCCGCGTGCATGTATCCGGCCTATAATCAGGAAGACCCGGACAACCCCAATTGCGCCGAAGGATCGGCTTATCCGGCAGCGCCCGATAGCGAGTATGGCTGGGAGAAGCTGTTCTCCGAGCGTCTTTTCCTTGCTTACAATCGCAATCACGGGCTCTCGAACCGGGTCGCGCGTTACCACAACATCTTCGGGCCGGAAGGCACCTGGGATGGCGGCAAGGAAAAGGCACCTGCCGCAGTCTGTCGCAAAGTGGCCAGCACCAAGTCGGGAGATGCCATCGAAATCTGGGGGGACGGTCTCCAGACCCGCTCATTCCTGTATGTCGACGAATGCATCGAAGGCACCCTTCGCCTGACCCGGTCCGATTTCGAAGGGCCGGTGAACATCGGTTCCGATGAAATGGTCACGATCAACCAACTGGTCGATATCGTTGCCGATATCGCGGGCAAGAAGATCGAGAAGAACCACATTCCGGGGCCAACCGGTGTGCGAGGCCGCAATTCGGACAACCAGCTCATTCAGGAGAAGCTGGGCTGGGCACCCTCCCAATCGCTGCGCGCGGGGCTGGAAAAGACTTACGAATGGATCGAATGGCAGGTCCGCCGCAACGTGGCCTGATGGCATAGCGCGAACACCGTGCGTCGGGGGCATGGCGGGCCAGCGGGCAGCCGGCCGCATTGCTCCCGATCGCCGTGCCCCCGCACGCAGGGAATTGTGCGCCGGTCTGGTCGCAGGCCACAGCAATTTTTAGGAATTGCACCAAAGGAATTGCCCCGAAGGAACTGCACTGTGCGCCGCATTCTCGTTCATGGCTATTTTGGGGGTCGCAATTTCGGCGACGACCTCATGCTGCTTGGGTTTCTGAACCGCCATGTTCGGGATGGGGACAGCGTGGCGATCATAACCCCCGATGGAACGCGCCCGGGCCATCTCGATGCGCGCGTAACAAGAGCTTATGCAAAGTCGGCCAAAGGCTTTCTCGCGGGCCTCGCCTGGGCAACCGATTTCGTGTTGTGCGGGGGCACGGTGTTTCACGACGCCTATCCGCCAGAACGCCACAAGCGCTATCGCAAGAACCTCATCGCCGTGGCCGGCCTGCTCAGGATCGCGCGGCTTGCCGGGCGCAGAGTCCACCTCCCCGGCATCGGCCTTGGCCCGCTCCGCCGCCCGCTGACCAAGGCCATGGCGCGGATTGCGCTGGGCTCGGCGGTGCATGTCGGCCTGCGCGATGAACGGTCGATGGCGGATGCCGCAGCCATCGGCTTTGCCAAGCAGGCCGTCCACGAAGCCGATCTTTCCGCAGCATCGGGACTCTGCCGTTCCGATGGGCCGCGCGCCGGTCTTGCGCTTTCGCTGGTTGCGCCCAGTCTGATCTCGACGACAGACGCGCCGACGGCCGAGCGCTTCTATGCGGCGCTGGCTGCGGCGCTGGCTGCTTGGCAAGATCAGACGGGGGAACCTGTGACCGTCATGGTCATCTGCGTCGGTGAGGCCGATTCGGATGTTGCATTCGCCGAGCAATTTCAGCGCATGGCATCCGCAGCGGGGCTGAAGGACTTGGCCCTTTACCCCTATGACGGCAATCCTCTGGTCATGGCAGCCCGGATCGGCGCGGCCCGCGCGATGATCGCGATGCGCTTTCACGCCGCCACGGTTGCCGAAAAGCTCGGCACCCCGACCTTCTGGCTCGCCTACCAGCGCAAGGTGATCGACGGCGCGGGTGAACTCGGGGTTGATGAGGCGCGGGTCGGCATCCCAGATGGCGAAGGACTTTCCCGGATCACGGCATGGCTGGCGG
>NZ_CAMBTS010000108.1 GCF_945870625.1 Novosphingobium sp. Chol11
GGACCGACGCGGGGCAGGCGCATCTGTTTGATCCCCAATATCCGGCGCATACATTGCTGCACGGCGCGGGGCGCTATGGGCTCCAGTGCCTCACCAACCTTGATCAGTTGCCGCCCACAGGGGCGCTCATTTTTGCCGCCCCGCTCAAGATTGTGGGCGGCTCGGGCTCGCCGCTGCGCGTCCTGGCGCTCATCGATGGCTGAGCGCTCGTTTGCCCGAGAGGTGGAGCGGCTGCGGCTGGGGCAGGGCGATGTGTTTCATGGGGAGGGCATCCTTGCCGTTACCAAGGCGCTGCTGCAATCTGGGGTCAGCTATGTCGGCGGCTATCAGGGATCGCCGATCAGCCATTTGATGGACGTCTTTGCCGACGCCGATCCGTTGCTGCGCGAGCTTGGGATCCATTTTGAACAATCCGCTTCTGAAGCCACGGCGGCGGCGATGCTGGCCGCGAGCGTCAATTATCCGCTGCGCGGCGCGGTAACGTGGAAATCGACGGTGGGCACCAACGTTGCCTCCGATGCCCTCGCCAATGTCGCCAGCGGCGGCGTAAAGGGCGGCGCGCTGGTGATCGTGGGCGAGGATTATGGCGAAGGCTCGTCGATCATGCAGGAGCGCAGCCATGCTTTTGCGATGAAATCGCAAATCTGGCTGCTCGATCCGCGTCCGAACCTTGCGCATATCGTCGATATGGTCGAGCACGGTTTTTGCCTGAGCGAGGCTTCCAATACCCCGGTGATGCTCGAACTGCGCATCCGCGCCTGCCACATGACCGGGCGGTTTGCCGCCAAGGACAACGTGCGCCCGGCGTTTACTTTGCGCGATGCGATGAATGCGCCGGTGCGCGATACCGACCGGATTGTGCTGCCCCCGGCCAATTTCCTGCACGAGCACGAAAAGATCGAGCGGCGCTGGCCCGCTGCTATCGACTATATTACCGCCCACAAGCTCAATGAGCGTTTCGGACCGGACGAGGGCGAACTGGGCATCATCGTTCAGGGCGGCATGTTCAACACGCTGGCGCGCGCGATGGAGATGGCGGGGCTCGGCGACGGGATCGGCGGGCTGGACCTGCCGACACTGGTGCTGAACGTTACCTATCCGCTGGTGCCCGCCGAAATCGTGCAATTCTGCGCAGGCAAGCGCGCGGTGCTGATTGTCGAGGAAGGCCAGCCGGCGTTTATGGAAGATGCCATCGCCGCCGCGCTGCGCCGCGCCGATGTGAATACCGCGATTGTGGGCAAGGGCACGTTCCCGCTGGCGGGCGAATACACCGGTGCGGTGATCAGGGCGGGGCTAGAGGCGTTTCTAGCGGAGCATGGCGGGCGCGCGGCCCCTGCGCCGCCCGCGCCGCCTGCGCTCTCGATGGCGCACGTCCCCGCGCGCCCGGCGGGCTTTTGCACTGGCTGCCCGGAGCGGCCGGTGTTCACCGCAATGAAGCTGCTGATGCGCGAGCTGGGCCCGTTCCATGTGAGCTGCGACATCGGCTGCCATCTCTTTTCGATCTTGCCGCCGTTCAACATCGGCAACACCACGATGGGTTATGGCCTTGGCTTTGCAGGCGCAGCGGCATTCAATGTCGCCGATGCAAAGCGCACGATTAGTGTGATGGGCGATGGCGGGTTCTGGCACAATGGCCTGACCAGCGGGGTCGGCAATGCGGTGTTCAACAAGTCTGACAACGTCCTGGTGATCGTCGACAATGGCTATTCTGCTGCAACCGGCGGACAGGACATCCTCTCCTCGAAAAACGCGCCCGCCACCCGCAGCGGGCATCACCGGATCGAGGATGCGGTGCGCGGCGTGGGTGTGGAATGGGTCCGCACGGTTGAGACCTACCGGATCAAGCAGTTCAAGGCCGCGCTCAAAGAGGCGCTGACCACGCGCGAATCGGGCCCCAAGGTTATCATCGCGGTGGGTGAATGCATGCTCAATCGCCAACGCCGCGAAAAGCCCCTGTTTGCCGCTGCCGTCAAACAGGGGGAGCGCCGGGTACGCGCGCGCTTCGGCGTCGATCCCGATGTCTGCACCGGCGATCATAGCTGCATACGGCTCTCGGGCTGTCCGACACTGACGGTTGCGCCCAATCCCGATCCGCTGCGCGAGGACCCGGTTGCTGCGGTGGCGCAGGATTGCGTTGGCTGCGGCGTTTGCGGCGAAATCGCCCATGCCGCGATCCTCTGCCCCAGCTTTTACCGCGCCGATCTGATCCACAATGCGGGGCCATGGGAGCGCCGCTGGGCGAAGGTGCAAACGCAGGTTACGGGGACGCTGCAACGCTGGAGCGACAAGCGACGGCTGGCGCGGCTGGCATGACACGGCCTCTGCGCCTTTCGATCCATGCGCTGGGCGGGCAGGGCGGGGGTGTGCTGGCCGACTGGATTGCCGACACCGCAGAACATGCCGGTTGGTGGACCCAGGCGACCAGTGTGCCGGGCGTGGCGCAGCGGACCGGCGCGACGGTCTATTACATCGAGATAGCCCCGCCCGGGCCGGAGCCGATCTTTGCCCTGATGCCGTCCCCCGGCGATGTCGATGTCGTGCTGGCTTCCGAACTGATGGAGGCAGGCCGCGCCGTGGCGCGCGGGCTGGTGACGCCCGGTCGCACCACGCTGATCGCCTCGTCTCACCGCATCTTTGCGATTGGCGAGAAATCGGCGATGGGCGATGGCGCGTTTTCCGCAAGCGCAGTGCTGGAAGGGTGCATCGCCTCGGCCAAGCGGCTGGTGCTGGCCGATCTCGATGCTTTGGCGGCGGCGCACGGCTCGATCATTTCGGCCACTTTGCTCGGCGCGCTGGCTGGATCAGGGGTGATGCCCTTTGCGCGTCAGGATTATGAGGCGGCGATTGCCCGCGCCGGAGTGGGCGTCAAGACCAGCCTTGCGGCGTTTGGCGCTGGGTTTGATCTGGCTGCCGCTTCGCCGCCGCCCGCGATTGCCGCGCCGCGCCGCGCAGTGGCTGTGCCAGAAGGCGCTGCTCTTCCCGCGCTGGCCGAACGGATCGCAAGCCTGCCCGAGGCGGCGCAGGCTTTCGCCCGGCTCGGGGCCGAACGGCTGACCGACTATCAGGACAAGGCGCATACGGCGCGGTATCTGGAGCGGGTCGAGGCCGTGGCGCAGGCCGAGCGCGCGCTGGGCGGGGAGGGAGCTCTGGCCGCCGCTACCGCGCGCCATCTCGCTTTGTGGATGAGTTATGAGGATGTGATCCGCGTGGCCGATCTCAAGACCCGCGCCTCCCGCACCGCGCGGGTCGCGGGCGAAGTGCGCGCTGGGCAGGATGTGCTGGCGCGCACAACCGAATTCATGCACCCGCGCTTTGAGGAAGTGATCGACATGCTTCCCGCCGGGCTTGCCCAGCGCCTCCAGAACAGCGCGCGCCTGCGCCGCTGGCTGACTCCGCTGATCGACCGCGACCGGCAGGTCACGACATCAAGCCTCAGCGGCTTTCTCCTGCTATGGGGCATTGCGCGGCTGCGGCGCTGGCGGCCGCTATCGTTGCGGTTCAAGGTAGAGGAAGCGCGGATCGAAGCGTGGCTGGCCAGCGCGGTAAGCGCCGCACGCGGCGATCTGGCGTTGGGGATCGAGGTCATCCGATTGCAGCGCCTTGTGCGCGGCTATTCAGACACGCATGCGCGCGGTCTCGCCAATTTCGCCGCGATCATGCGCGAGCTGCCGGCACTGGCCCAGCGCGGCGACGGCGCTGAGCGGCTTGCGGCGCTGCACCGCGCGGCGCTGGCAGATGACGAGTCGCGCGCGTTGACTGCCGCGCTTGCTGCCTTAGCGGAGGAGGCTCCTGCGGTCGCGGCAGCAAGCGCTGAGCCCCGCCCAGCGGCATTGGCAGCTGCAGAATGAGCGCCGCAACGCTGGGTCGGCGCGGGCTGATCAAGGCGGGCGCGCTGACCATTGCGTGCATGGTGGCAGGACGGCTCGTGCGGGTATCACCAGCCGAGGCCCATGCGATGGCCGCAGTGCCGCAGGTCCTCTCGCCGATGGAGGCCGAAACGCTGGGCCATCTTTGCGAGACCATGGTGCCGGGCGCGCGCGCCGCTGGTATCGCTGAGTATGTTGACAGCCAGCTTGCCGCCGATCCCTCAGAGAGCCTGCTGATCGCGCGGTACTTCGGTGTGCTGCCGCCGTTCCGTGATTTTTATGCGGCTGGTTTTGCCGGCCTCGACGCGGCGGCAAAGGCGGCGCATGAGAAGCCATTTGCCGCGCTTGCCGCTGACCCCGCGCTCACGCTGGCTGCATCGCTTTTGGCCGGGGCCCCGTCGGGCTGGACCGGGCCTCCTGCGCGGCTGTTCTATCTGGCGCTGCGCGGGGACGCGGTCGATGTCGTGTATGGCACGCAGGCCGGGTTCGAGATGCTCGGGGTGCCATATATGGAGCACATTCTTCCGCCGAGGCGCTGGTGAGCAAGCACGCGAACCACGAAGTCGATGTCGTCATCGTCGGCGCGGGCGCGGCGGGCAGCGTGCACGCGGCGGTGCTGGCCGCCGCCGGACGCTCTGTTGTGGTGCTCGAAGGCGGACCGCCGCGCAAGCTAGGCGATCTTTACAGCTCGCAGCTTTGGGCCCGGCGGTTGAAGTGGACCGCGCCTGCCGCGAGCGACGTGGGCGCAGACGGGGCCGGGGTCAGCTTCAATGGCGGCCATGGCTATGGCGGCGCGGCGATCCACCATTATGCGGTTTGGCCGCGCCTTCATCCGGCCGATTTCCGAATGGCGAGCGAGCACGGGCGTGGTCTTGACTGGCCGATCGGCTACGAGACGCTGCGCCCGTTTTACGACCGTGTGCAGGCCGATGTTGGCGTGGCTGGCGACGCCGCGCAGGAAAAGTGGCGACCACCCGGCGCAGCTTATCCGCTTCCCCCGGTTCCGGCTTTTGCGCAAGGGCAGGCCATCGCGCGCGGCTTTGAGGCGCGCGGGCTGAACACAGCGCCGCTGCCCATGGCGATCCTGACGCAGGAGTATCAAGGCCGCCCGGCGTGCCTGATGGATGGCTGGTGCGATGCGGGCTGCCCGACCGGCGCGCTTGCCAATCCGCTGGTGACATACATCCCACGGGCATTGCAGGCGGGAGCGGAGTTTCGCGCCGATGCACATGTCACCCGCGTGCTGATGGACGGCGCAGGAGCCCGCGCCATCGGGGTGGAATATGTTGGCGCAGGCGGCGTGCGCCATATCCAGCGTGCACGCGCGGTCGTTATCGCTGCCTTTGCCATCGAAACGCCGCGCATCCTGTTCAATTCGGCGACTGACAAACATGCCGGCGGCCTTGGTAATGCCAGTGGCCTGCTCGGTGCGTATCTGATGGCGCATCCCTCGATCAGCGTGTTCGGGATGTTTGATCAGGACATGCAGAATTATCTCGGCCCGACCGGCGGCCAACTGCTCAATCAGGATCATTTCGCCAAAGATGCAACGCCCGGCGCGCTGGGCAGCCGCCAGTGGATGATTGCGCAGGCGCTGAAGCCCAACGATCTGCTGGGCATCGCGATGAGCCGCCCCGATATCATCGGCCCCGCGCTCGATCAGTTCATGCGCAAAGCCGCGCGCGGGCTGGGCAATATGGTGGCACTGTGCGAGCCTTTGCCCGATGCGGCAAACCGCGTTTCGCTTGGCGCTGCGCGCGATGCGCACGGCCTGCCCTTGGCGCAGATAACCCACCGTTATGGCAACGACGCGAAGACATTGATTGCGGCGGCGGCAGACGAAGGCGCAGCGATCATGAAGGCGGCAGGGGCAAGCGAGAACTGGCGCTCGCCGATTGCAGGACAACATCTCATGGGCGGCTGCATCATGGGCGCGGATCCGGCCCGCTCGGTCACCGATTCGCTCGGCCGCCTGCACGACGTTCCCAATCTGATCGTGGCCGGCCCCAGCCTGTTTCCCACTGCCTCTGCCGTGAACCCGACATTCACCGTCCACGCGCTGGCGCTGCGATCAGCCGAGTCGCTGGTGCGCGATTGGGCGCAGTTCGGCTGAATCTTGGCCGCTTGCTGATCGCGAAGCCAATACCGGCTAGGCGAGCAGCGAGGTTGCCGATAAAGCTTGCCCATGACCGTGAACGCGCGCTGGGAGCGCGCCAATCCTGCTTCGCCCGGTTTCCGGCTGGAAGAGTCGCCGTTCTATTGGCTCACGCAGGCTTCGGGCCGATATCTGTTGCAGATGGAGCGGAACCTGAAGGCGATTGGCATGGATGTGCCGCGCTGGCGGGTCTTGATGATTCTGGCGGAAGACGAGCCCGCCGCCGTGTCGGTTCTATCTGAACGCAGCGTGGTGAAACTCGCCACCATGACACGGATCGTGCAGCGGATGGTGGCCGATGGATTGGTGGCCACCGAAATCAGCGAGACCGATGGCCGCGTGACGCATGTGCGCATGACCGATGCAGGCCGCGCCGCGCTTGAAAAAGTGCGCGCCGAAGGAAGCCGCGTGTTCTCTGCGACTTTCCCTGACACGCGCGCCCAAGATGTCGACGTGCTCGTCGGCCAGCTCAGGCGTCTGTTTGACCAGCTTGATGCATTGCCATTTCCTGCTGCCAATGGCTCTAGAGCTCGCGAGGGTTAGGCAAACCGCAATCCCACTCGGCCTGCTTTCAATAGAACACTTTGCGCAAACTGATGCGGACGGTTCGTCCAATGGGATCAAGATAGGCAGGTTGGAACGTAAAGGGTGTGCGGCCATCGCCATCGGTAACCTTCTGGCGCGCATCGAACAGGTTGGCGACGGACAGAGTCACCCGCGTCCCGCGGAGCCACGGATGCGCGCGGATCAGGTTGGGCTGCACGCCGAGGTTGGCGAAAAGCCGTAGGTCGATGGTTCCAAGGTCGGCAAAGTTCAGCCGGTCTTGGGGCATTCCTGTCGCGCCATTGATCCGGGTGGCGCTGCGCCAATTTGCCTCAAGCCGCGCGCCAAAGCCATTCCGAGAAAGTCCCGCCTGCACCTCGATCTCATGGCGCGGCTGCCCGCCGTTGCTGCCGGTGGCATCTCCATTCAGCAGATCAAGCACCGGCAGACCAGGCCGGATGAGCGCAGAATTCTTCAAGTTCCAGGTGTGATAAATGGCAAACTGCAAGCGGCCCCCACCCCCGCCAAAGCCGCCGCCCCCGCCGCCGCCTCTGCCGAATCCGCCGCTCGGCGCCCGCTCGCCCCCGCTTCGTGGCGCCCCGCCACCACCGAACATTCTGCGCGCATCGCTGGGGGCAATTTGCCGTGATTTGATCGGCTTGGAAAAATTGATGCCCCAGCGCACGGACTCATCTTCTGTCCGGGCGAAGTTGACCGGACGTGTATCGATCTGCGTCAGAATTCCATCAGAGTTGCGCGCAAAGCGGTCTGCAAAGGCGGCTTGAACGGCGCTAGTCGCCAACGGGAAGCTGGCTATTGCGTTATCGGTGCGCCGCCGCTGATAAGTCGCAGTCAGGGTCAGATCGGAGCCTCGTAGCAGCTTCCAATTGCCTTCAGCCTTGAAGCTATGCGCCGTGGCCGCGAGCAAGCCCGCATTCCCGCCACTGATCTGCGAAACCAGCACCGAGGTGACGCTGGCAAAATCGAACGCAGGCACGGCAAGGTTTGTAATCAGCGGATTGCCAAGCTGCTGCACGGTCGGTGCCTGATCGTCGTCTGTCACCGAAAGGACAAAGCTCAACGGTTCTGCCGGGGCCCAGACCAGCCCATAACCCCGGGTGGTCAGCATGCCGAAGCCCGAGATTTGTTGTGCGGCGAAATTGCCGTTGAGCGAGAGATCGCCAATCGCGGCCAGAATGCCTCTGCGGCGGCTGGTGATCGGCACATCCAGGTTGATCTGGCCGCTGACGATATTGCGCGACAGTGCCGCTCTGCTCTGGATGCCAAGCCGGTCGGCGCTGTTGTCGAACGTGCTCAGCTGCCCGCCAATTCTCATGCTGCTGACAACTTCGCCGGCCGGCATCTTGAACGCAGAGCCGGTGACCAGCAAATCCACCGCGCCGCTGTTCGAAATTGCGCTGGCGCGGTCCAGTGGACGGCGGAGCAGCAGCGCGGGGGGCAACAAGCCATAAGGATTGACCGCCGGATCGTTCACATCCAGCGCGGCCTGCAAGGCTGCGGGATCCAGCCCGGCATCGCTTTGCGTGCGCAGCGCGCTGTAATCGTAGCTTGCGGTCAAATTCCAGCGCCATTTGCGTGCGCTGCTGGAAAAGGTCATGCCCAAATGACCCTTGAGCCCCTGACTGTCTTGAGTCAGCGGCGCGACCCCCGGTACAAAGCCCGAGAGCGTCATCGGCGTCGATTCCTGCGCAAACGGATTGTCCGGCGGTACTATCAGCAAAAGCCGCGGCAACCCGCGCAGCGCCGCCGATTCGGTATGTTCAATCGTGCCATTGATGGTTGCGGCCACGTCATCGAAGATGGTCTGATTGAACACGACATTGGCCGATGCGTTCGTGGTTGCGGGGGTAAGCGTTCGGCTCTGCGTGAGGCTGGTGATCTGCCTGTCAGGATCGAACGGGCTGGCCGGCGCAGGGTTGATGATATCGCGCCCGCTTTCCAGCAACGCGCCGCGCTGGCTGGCTTTGAGGTTCACCGTAAAGCGGCTGTCCTTTTGAATGCGGAGCAGATTGGCCTCGCCTTGCGGGTTGTTCGCGCCGCCGCGCGTCGGCTGAATATCGGAGAATTCGCCGGTCACCGCCCGGAAGCGTTGGCGCAGCACGATGTTGACCACTCGCTGCCCCGCTGCGTAGCCATATTTGAGCGCGACTTCTTCGGGCAGGATATCGACGCGCGCGATGGCTTCGGTCGGCACGTCGCGGATTTCGGCAAAGCTGGAAATCCGCTGACCAGCGAGCAGGACGACCGGCGGGCCGCTGTTTGTGCCGTGCACCTGCGGTGCCAGAGCGGTGAGCAATTCGGCGATCGAACTGACCCCATAGGCCCGAATGTCGGCCGCTCTGAGTTGCAGTTCAGGCTTGATGTTGCCTGCCACCACGCCGCGCTCGCGCTGCCCGACCACGACGATTTCAGGTTCTTCGTCAACGGTCTCGGATGGCGCAGCAGCGGTCAACGGAGCAGTTGCCGGTCCGCTTGGCGAAGATGGCTGCGCAGCCAGGATCGAGGGCGTCCCGATTGCCAGAATAACCGCAAGCGCCGAGGAATTGATCGAGTTGGGGCCGCGGTTCATGATCAGTAAGCCTAAAAATCAGAAGCAGGCATAAGCGCTGTATCTCTTGCGGCCCCCCCGCTTCGGCCATGGAGGCTTCAGAATTTATGGCAGGTGAACTGTGCATTCAAACGCGAGCGTTGCCGTTTGACTTGCACCAATGAGATGCTGATCGGTGCCGTGGTTGCGTGCGTCGAACGCAAGGTCTGTCGGGTTTGCGGGCACGGCGCGACCAGATCGATAACTATTTCGGGGCGGCGCTGAGCGAACCTTTTGCCATGGCGAGCACAAATAAAAGGGGGCCGGATCGCTCCAGCCCCCAAATCGAGTAGATTCGGCAAATTGCCGAAAGTTACATGCCCGAACCCGGACCATACGTGATTTCCACGCGGCGGTTCTGGAGTTCACGAACGCCGTCAGCTGTCGGAACGCGTGGGTTGCTTTCACCGAACGCCTGGCTGGTGATCGCGCTAGACGGAATGCCATGCTCGGTCAGGTACGATGTGACTGCAGCGTTGCGGCGCTGCGACAGTCCCTGGTTGTACTTCACCGCGCCCGAACGGTCCGCATAGCCAGCAAGCATGATCGGAACGCTGGCGCAATTGCCATATGCGGTGACCGCGTTATCCAAAATCGCCGATGCCTCTGCTGTGATAAGCGACTTATCCCAGTCGAAGAATACGATGTAGGGACCCTTGTTGCAAACCGGCGCAGGCGGCGGCGGCGGCGGGGGTGGCGGCGGGGCAGGAGGGGGCGGCGGCGGCGGCGGGGGAGCCGGCATCGGCTCAGCACCACCAAAGTTGTAGGCCAGTGTGCCCATAAACGAATGCGAACGCCACCGGGTGTTCAGCGTTTGACCCAAGTTGGGGCCATTGCCAATCAAAGCAAGGCTCGCGGCATTGAAGTAACGGTACTTCAGGCCCACGTCCCAGTGCTTGTTAATCGGGGTCCGGATGCCGTAAAACAGCTGCCATGCGAACTTGGTATCCGAGTCGTTCACGCCGAAGGGCAACGAAGTCAACGAATACTTGACGTTGGCAACACCAATACCGCCACCAACAAACCCTTGGAAGCCGTCGTCCGGGCCAAAATCAAGCAAGCCATTGATCATGTAGCTGAGCGCTTGTGCCCCGCCGTTCAAGCCATAGCCGGTTGCGTTTGACACTCTGTGCAGCTGCGCGCGGCGATAGCTCAGTTCGGTTTCGAGGCGGAAGCCACCGAAGTCGTAACCGATGATGCCGCCGAAATCATAACCAAGCCTGGAGTCAAGCTTCGTTGCATTGTTGGCGCCACCAACTGTCAACGTCGAGTCTTCCAGTATCATCGAGCCGGCATCAACTTCAACATACCAAGCATCATTTCGAGCAAACGCTGGAGTTGCCAGCGCCGTTGTCGCCAAAGCGAGGCCCAAGACCAAATTCCGCATAGTTAAATCCCCTTTAGCGAAATCGCAGAAAGTATGTGGGAGCCTTTAACG
>NZ_CAMBTS010000109.1 GCF_945870625.1 Novosphingobium sp. Chol11
TCAAACAACGTGAAAGGATCAAGCGACAAACCATCGAGCATCGGCGCTTGCAACACCGCAAGCTCGCCGCCTAAAACCCAACCCCAGACGAGGCCCGCACTCCGCTAATTTACGCCGCGAGTTGTGCCAAATGTTCTGACGACGGACAATTCAGGCTTAGGCTCGCCTTCGCGCACTTGGCCGTTAGCGCGCGCGCATCGATCACGCTTGCCCGGCCACAACCCCGGCATACAATCCGAAGATTGAAGCCGTGCCGCGCATAGTCGCTTATTTTGTCGAGGCGTTTGGTTCCCATGCGACAGTGAGAACGAATGCGGAACGATTCGGCAATGGGCTTCGCCGATCTGTCCCCCGCGCGCGGGCCTGCTTGCTATGCGTTGGCAAACGGTTGAAGATAGTATCTGGTGCCTTATCCATGCACTACAAATTTTAGGGGGACTGCAATGATAGTCAAAAGAATCATGATCTTAGCTGCCTTTGCGGGTTTCTCCTATTCATCGCCATCGCTTGCGATGACATATTATCTTCAAAAAGACTTAGGGGTTCAAGGCAATCAACATTTCTGCAAATATAGCAATGGGAAAGTATATTCGTTTAATGCAACAGAACTTTGCCAAATGTCTGTCGAAGATGATTCAATTACAGGTAGTGGAAGGACGACAGGATTAAAGTCGGGCGAATACCAAGATGGAATGACAAAAATTTGTGTTTACGATGTTTTGGGGGTTAAGCAGGCTTTGCGCATCGGGTCAGTTGAATTGTGTCCTCTCAGCTACCAATTTTAGCAAATTGACTGCGTATAAACCGCTATGAGCTTGTTCTCGATTCTTGCCGCCGGTGCCTTGTGCAGCTCGCTATCAGTGCATGACGGGGATTCAATCCGTTGCGGTGGCGAGCGCATCCGCATCGCCAATATCGATGCGCCGGAACTGCCGGGTTCACCTCGATGCTCTGAGGAACGCCGCGCCAAAGCGTGGTGCGACTATGCGGTAGGCTATCAGGCGCGGGATGCGCTGCAAGCGTTCTTAAAGCGCGGGCCGGTGATAATCGAGCGCATGGGGCCGGACAAGTGCGGGCGAACGTTGGCGCGCGTCAGCGTCAATGGCGAGGATGCAGGAGCGTATCTCGTTGGACTGGGGCTGGCGCGTTGGTATCGATGAGACACCGCATGTGTTTCGGTTTTGTTCGACTAGGGCGTTCAAGCATGCATAACGACAAAGATCAGCCTTACGACGAGCCAACACCGCTGATCATGACGATTGAAGCAGTTGTCCTAGCATTCGGCATGCTTTGCATGATCTTGCTGGCGTTCTGGTGAATCAAAGCAAAGGGCCTTGCGCATAGAAGCCAAGCCCGCCCGCCGACAACGCAATGAGCAGATGAGCGCGCGAAATTGGCCCGCGTGCTTGCTATGTGATTGCTAGGGGTGCCAGCCGCCCGCATTCGAGGCCAAAAGAGCGGCTAAGTCATTGAAAAATGGTGGACGCACTTGGGCTCGAACCAAGGACCCGCTGATTAAGAGTCAGCTGCTCTGCCAACTGAGCTATGCGTCCATTTCCGCGTTCGCGTGCAAACGGGAAGCGTTCCCTTAGCGATTTTTGCCCCGATGCCAAGCCCCAAATTGGGCGCGCAGCAAAGCAGGCATGAACGCTGCCGCTAGAGCAGCCCGGCGCGGCCTGGGCGAGACCAGCGGCCGACGGCCATGATCGTGCCGATGCAGATCATGTTGGTCATCATCGAGGAGCCGCCATGGCTCATGAAGGGCAGGGGGATGCCCACCACCGGGGCAAGGCCCATGACCATCATCAGATTGATGCACACATAGAAAAAGATCGTCGTGACCATGCCCGCGGCGAGCAGGCGCGAGAAGCGGTCCGGCGCATTCATCGCGACTTTGAGGCCCCAGCGCAGCACGAGCGCAAACACCGCGAGCACAAACAGCCCGCCCAGCATGCCCCATTCCTCGGCCATCGTCGCAAAGACAAAGTCGGTGTGCGCCTCGGGCAGATAGTCGAGATGGCTTTGCGAGCCCTGGCCGAACCCTTTGCCAAACAGCCCGCCCGAACCGATCGCAATTTTCGACTGGGTGATGTGGTAGCCCGAACCGAGCGGATCGTTTTCGGGATCGAGGAACACGAACACGCGCTTGCGCTGATAATCGCGCAGCGCGAAAAAGAACGCCAGCGGCGCGATGATGGCCACGGCCAGGCCCCCGCCGATGAACAGCCGCAGCGGCAGCCCGGCCAGAAACATCATCACCAGCGCGCCAAAGCTGATCGCCAGCGCCGTGCCCAGATCGGGTTGCAGCGCCACCAGCAAGCCCGGGATGCCAAGCAGCACCAGCGCGGGCGCAATCGCCCGCCAGCCTTGCGTCTCGCCCACCGGCAACACGCTGTAAAACCATGCCAGCACCAGCACGATCCCCGGTTTCATCAATTCGGACGGTTGCAGCGTCATGAAGCCCAGATTGAGCCAGCGCTGGCTCCCCCCGCCGATCCCGCCGATCAGCTCGACCAGCACCAGCAGCAGGCACAAGCCGACATAGATCGGCAGCGCCGCGCGTTTGAACCAGTCCTGCGGAATGCGCGCGATTACCATCGCCATCGCCAGAAACACCCCGAAGCGCGCGACATGGGTCACTGCCCAGGGTTGGAAATGGCCGCCTGCCGCAGAATAAAGCACCGCCCCGCCAAACCCGACAAGCATCGCCAGCGGTACGATGACCTGCCATGGCTGGCGCGCCAGAGCGCTGGGAACATAAGCGCGCGGCATTGCCCTATTGCCCCTGCGGCGCGGGCGCTGGCTGCGCTGCGCTCCCCGGCCCGTTGCTCCCCGGGGCAACTACAGGCGCGTCGGCGGGCGCGGGCGCGGATGCGGCCACTGGTTCGGGTTCCGGCGCAGGCGGAGCGGCGGCGGTCTGCGCAGCGGCAGGTTCGCTCACCGGGCGGTTGTCCTCGGCCACGACTTGTGCGGCCTGCGCCTCGTCTGGCGCTTGCGGCGCGCTGGCCCCGAATTTGGCGGCATAGGCGTTGTACTTGGCCGTCATGCGCTGTTCGACATTGCCGCCCCACTGGCTCTCATACCCGGCCAGCACGTCGAGCGCCTTGGTCTGATCGAACAGATACGTCATCACATCGCGCGCCACGGGATAGGCCGCGCCCGATCCGCCGCCGTGCTCGATCACCACGGCGCAGGCAAAGCGCGGCTTGTCAAACGGAGCAAAGCAGATGAAGTGGCCGTGATCGCGGTGTTTCCACAGGCCCCCTTTGCCGTTGCCGATGTTGAGCCCCACCACTTGGGCGGTGCCGGTCTTGCCCGCCATCTGGACGTCGGGAATGGGCAGGCGCGCCTTGCCCGCGGTGCCGCGCCCGTTGACCACTTCGTTCATCGCGGCATGAATGTAATCGAGATGTTCCTGTTTCAGCCCGAGCGGGCTTGATCGGGGCGCATCGCGCGTCATGATCAGCCGGGGATTAAGCTCCAGGCCCGAGGCGATGCGCGCGGCCATGACCGCCTGCTGCAACGGATTGACCAGCATGTAGCCTTGCCCGATGGTGGCGTTCACGGTGTCGTAGATCGCCCATTCTTTCTGATATTTGCGCTGTTTCCATGCGGGATCGGGCACCGTGCCGAAGGATTGTCCCGGATATGGCATCGGAAACGATTGCCCCAGGCCCAGCCGCCGCGCCATCGCCGCGATCGCGTCCATCCCGATCTTCTGCGCAAAGTGATAGAAATAGACGTCGCAGGATTGATAGATCCCCTTGGCCATGTTGACCGTGCCATGCCCCCGGCGGTTCCAGCAGTGGAACACCCGGTTGCCCACGCGCAGTCCCCCGCCGCATCCCACCGTGGCCTCGGGATCAAGGCCCGCTTCGAGGAACGAGAGCGCCACCATCGGCTTGACCGTCGATCCTGGCGGATAGAGCCCGCGCAGCACTTTGTTGCGCAGCGGCACGTGATCGTCTTCCGACAGCATCTTCCATTCGATCCGGCCGATGCCGTCGGAAAAGCTGTTGGGATCAAAGCTCGGCATCGAAACCATCGCGAGCAGATCGCCGGTCTGGCAATCCATCACCACGACCGAACCCGATTCCAGCCCCAGCCGCCGTGCCGCATAGTCCTGCAGCCCTGCATGGATGGTCAGCTGCACCGGCTTGCCGGGCACATCCTCGCGCGTGCCCAGATCGCGCACCACGCGCCCGCTCGCGGTCGCCTCCACCCGCCGCGCGCCAGGCACGCCGCGCAGCCGCACTTCGAAGTGCTTTTCCAGCCCGTCCTTGCCGATCTTGAAGCCCGGCGTGATGAGCAGCGGGTTGCGCTCGCTCTCATAGTCTTCGGCCGAAGCCGGGCCGACATAGCCAACGAGATGCCCCACTGCCGCACCGCCGGGATAGAGCCGCGAGAACCCGCGCTGCGGAATGACGCCGGGCAATTCCGGCAGCCGCACGCTTACCGCGGCAAACTTGTCCCAATCGAGGTTTGAGGCGACCTCGACCGGTTGAAGCCCGCGCGCCTTCTCCAGCTTATCGCGAATATCGCGGACCTTGTCCGGGGTCAGCCCCAGCAGCTGCGAGAGCGTGCCCAGCGCGGCGGCGGGATCGGTCACGCGGTCGGGGATCAGATCGACGCGAAAGTCGGCGCGGTTGGAGGCCAGCGGCGCGCCGGTGCGGTCGATCACCCAGCCGCGCCGGGGCGGAATGAGCGTGAGGTTGACCCGGTTGCTCTCCGAGGCCGCGCGATATTTGTCGTTTTCGGCCACTGCCAGATAGCCCAGCCTTGCCGCCAGCAGCACGCCCACCCCGGCTTGGCCCAGCCCGAGCACGAACGTGCGCCGTTCGAACCGGTTGGTCAGGATCGCAGAGGTCATCGGCAGCTTGGCCATCGCCTCAAAGCCTGCGCAAGGGGATCAGCCGGACCCGGTCGAGCCAGGCGACCATGCTGGTCATCACCGGGAACAGCGCGATGCTGATCAGCAGTTGCGGACCGCTCGCCAAGGGCAGGGGATACCCGGCGGCCAGCCCGGCAAAGCTGGCGGCGAGAAGGATGTAGGCGGCGATCAGGCTGCTCGCCGCCAGCCAGTCCTGCAAAAAGCCCCGCCACAAGAAGCGTTCGTCGATCACCTCCATCGCCAGCAAGGCCAGCGACCACAGCACGATCCCGCTGCCGAAAGGCTGGCCGCTGTAGAGATCATCAAACAGCCCCAGCGGCAGCCCGGCCCAGATCGGCAGCAGCCCGGGCCGCAAGATGCGCCACGATAGAAACATGATAAAGGCGAGCGGCGGGAGCACCGGCGCCGAGGCGATGATCGGCGAGAAGCTGACCATCGCGGTCAGCATGATCGAGGCCCATGGCAATCCGCCCGCCAGCAGCGGCAGCGGCGCGCGGTCTATGCGATTGCGCACGATGTCTTCAGGCCGCATCGGCAGGCGGGGCACGGCAATTCGCGGCACCACGGGTCTGGGCGGGGAAAGCCGGGGCCGGGAGAGCTTAGGAACTTCCATCAGTTGGCGATTTCCGCCGAAGGGGCGGCGCGCTGTTCGCTCTCCGCGAGCGCGGCGACCGCGGCGGGCTGAAACATCGGCAGGACCAGCACGAAATCGGCGTCGGCGGGGTCGCTGGCGAGGCGGCCGCCCGCGCCTTCGCGGCGCACGTCGGTCGCGATCGCCACCGGAATGCCCGGCGGATAGATCCCGCCCGAACCCGATGTCACAAACACGTCGCCCTTGCGCACCGGGTTGATCCCCATGTTGATCAGGCGGATATCGATGCGGCCATCGGCGCGTCCTTGCACAAAGGCGGGCAGTCCGTCGCTGGCGCGGCGCACCGGCACCACGTTGTCCGGGTCGGTCACCATCAGCACCCGCGCGGTGTTCGGGCCGGCTTCAATCACCCGTCCGATCAGGCCCGCTGCTGCGCGCACCGGCTGGCCGGCGCGCACCCCGCTGCGCGTGCCGACCGATAGCACGGCAAAGCGCCGCGTGCTCGATGCCGTCGATCCGATCAGCCGCGCCGAGGTGATCGGCGGCGCAGCCGGATCGATAATGCGGATCAGCGCTTTCAGCCGCTGGTTTTCCTGACGGACCGCCTGCATGCCCAGTGCATTGGCTCTGGCGGCGGCGACTTCGCGGCGCAGCGCCGCGTTCTGGCGGCCGGCGTTGAAATAGGCGGCAATGGCCGCGATCACGGTCTGGCTGCCTGCGCGCGCCTCAGCGCCCGCCTGGCCCGCCGGGTGCGCCGCCTCGCCCGCGATGGCGCGGGCAAAGCCGAACGCGCCGGGGTTGGTCAGCGAGACAATCAGCAAGACCGCGCCGGCCGCGATGCCAACGACCGCAACGACGTAGCCCCTGAAGATGCCGTACTGCGCCCTGCGCGAAAAGCCCGGGCGACGGTCTTGCCACCGCGCCATTCTCTTGTTCCTTTACGAGCCGAACCAGCCCCAAAAATCCATCCGATGCCCGGCACCCGCCATCGGCGGCTTTACGCCGTCATCAATACGCCGCGATAGATAGGATCTTCCATGGCGCGGCCGGTGCCCAGCGCCACGCATGACAGCGGATCTTCGGCCACGCTCACCGGCAATCCGGTCTCTTCGCGCAAATGCTCGTCCAGCCCGTGGATCAGCGCGCCGCCGCCGGTCAGCACGATGCCCTGATCGACGATATCGGCGGCGAGTTCGGGCGCGGTGTTTTCCAAAGCGATGCGCACACCTTCGACAATCGCGCCAATGGGTTCAGAGAGCGCTTCGGCGATATTGGCCTGCGTGATCGTGATTTCCTTGGGCACGCCGTTCACCAGATCGCGGCCCTTGATGTGGATCGTCTCGCCGATGCCATCGAGGGGCACCATCGCGATGCCATAGTCCTTCTTGATCCGCTCGGCGGTCGATTCGCCGATCAGCAGGTTGTGATGGCGGCGCACATAGGAAACGATGGCCTCGTCCATCTTGTCGCCGCCCACGCGCACCGACGTGGTATAGGCCAGGCCGCGCAGCGAAAGCACCGCAACTTCGGTGGTGCCGCCGCCGATATCGACGACCATCGAGCCGACCGGCTCGGTTACCGGCATGTCCGCGCCGATCGCTGCCGCCATCGGTTCGAGGATCAGGAACACCTGGCTCGCGCCCGCATTGCTCGCCGCATCGCGGATCGCGCGGCGCTCCACCGAGGTCGAACCCGATGGCACGCAGATCACGATCTCGGGATAGCGCAACAGGCTTTTCGATCCGTTCACCTTCTGGATGAAGTGCTTGATCATCGCCTCGGCCACTTCGATGTCGGCAATCACCCCGTCGCGCAAGGGGCGGATCGCCTCGATGTTGTCCGGCGTCTTGCCCATCATCATCTTGGCGTCGTCGCCCACGGCCTTCACCCGCTTGATGCCGTTGATTGTCTCGATCGCCACGACCGAAGGTTCGTTGAGCACGATGCCCCGGTCCTGCACATAAACCAGCGTGTTGGCGGTGCCGAGGTCGATCGCGATATTCTGGTAACCAAACTTGAAGAATCGGGAAAGAAACGATGCCATCAGGAAATCCGTAATAATCTGCGCTTTGGAACGGCCCAAGGGGCCGGCTCGCGCAGCGAGCGCAGGGCAGGTAATCAGGCCATTAGCAGGGCAGCCGCGCAAAACCCAATATTTTGTGCAGGCTTTGCGGGATAAGTGGCGTGTCTCGTCTCGAAAATGGGCAGCTTGGTCGCTAGAAGCGGGGTTATGAACAGCGCCGTCCCTCCAGACTGGTTTGAGCCTGCCGTGCGCACCATCCGCCGTCTGCCTGAGGGGCTGGTCAATCGGATCGCTGCGGGCGAAGTGGTCGAGCGCCCGGCCAGCGCGCTCAAGGAACTGGTCGAGAATGCGATCGACGCCGGGGCCAGCCATATCGCGGTGCGGCTGGGCGAGGGCGGGCTCGCGCTGATCGAAGTGACCGACGATGGCTGCGGCATGCGGGCCGATGAAATCGCGCTTGCGCTGGAGCGGCATGCCACCTCCAAGCTTCCCGATGAAGCCATCGAACTGGTCGAAACCCTGGGCTTTCGCGGCGAGGCCTTGCCCTCGATCGCCTCGGTCGCGCGCGTCACCATCGAAAGCCGCCCGCGCACCGGGAGCGAGCGAGGGGTCGGCGAGGCATGGGCGCGGGTGGTCGATCATGGCGCGCTCATCGCCGATGGCCCTGCCGCCATGCCGCCGGGCACCCGGGTGCGGGTCGAAGACCTGTTCGGCAAAGTGCCCGCCCGCCGCAAATTCCTGCGCAGCGCGCGCTCGGAATGGGCAGCCTGCCTCGATGTCGTGCGCCGCCTCGCGCTCGCGCGGCCCGACATCGGCTTCACGCTCGAGCATGATGGCCGCCGCGCGCTGCAGGTCCTGCCCGGCGAAAGCCTTGAGCACCGCGTCGCGCAGATCGTCGCGCGCGAGATCGCGGGCAATGCGGTGGCGGTCGATCTGGCGCGCGGCGCTTACGAACTGACCGGGATTGCGGGCCTGCCGACCTACAATCGCGGCGTTGCCGATCATCAGTACCTGTTCGTCAATGGCCGCCCGGTGAAGGACCGGCTGCTGATCGGCGCGGTGCGCGGGGCTTATGCCGATATGCTCGCGCGCGATCGCCACGCGGTGCTCGCGCTGTTTCTGCAAGTCCCGCCCGAGGAGGTCGATGTCAACGTCCATCCAGCCAAGACCGAGGTGCGGTTCCGCGATCCGGCGCTGGTGCGCGGCCTGATCGTCACCGGGCTGCGCCAGGCGCTCAGCGCGGGGGACCGCCGCTCGGCCCAAACCCCCGATGCAGGCGCGATGCGCGCTTGGCAGACAGAGGCCCCGGCCGCTCCATCGGCCGCCCCGTTTGGCGAACGCCAGACCAGCGCCTTTGCCGCGCCAAGCTGGAACGAAGCGCGCGTCTCCGAAGCCGGAACGGCATGGCGCGGTTATGAGGCGATGGTGCTCGCGCCGCCTGCTGCGCGCGCCGAAGCCGCCGCCGCGCCGGTCCCGTCATCCGAATTCCCGCTCGGCGTCGCGCGCGGGCAAGTCGCGCTCACCTATATCGTCGCCGAGGCGGCAGACGGCCTGGTCATCGTCGATCAACACGCCGCGCACGAACGCCTCGTGCTTGAGGCCCTCCGCGCCGCCGGGGCCGCAGACGGACAGGCCCGCTCGCAGGCGCTGCTCCTGCCCGAAGTGGTCGAACTGGACGAGGTCGCCTGCGACCGGCTCGAAGGCGCCGCCGCGACGCTCGCTGCTTACGGCCTGCTGATCGAGCGCTTCGGCCCCGCCGCCGTTCTGGTCCGCGCGATGCCCGCCGCCCTCGCCAAAGGCGATCCGGCAGCCTTGGTTCAGGACGTCGCCGACGATCTCGCCAAACACGGCGATGCCCTGCTACTCGGCGAAAAATTCGACCTCTTGCTCGCCACGATGGCCTGCCACGGCTCGGTCCGCGCTGGCCGCGCGCTCTCGGTTGCCGAGATGAACGCGCTGCTGCGCGAAATGGAAGCAACCCCGCGCTCGGGCCAATGCAATCATGGCCGCCCGACGTGGATCAAGCTGGCGCACGGCGACATCGAAAAACTGTTCGGGAGGAAATGATGCGCAAATTGGCAATGGGATTCCTGCTGGTGCTCGCTTCCTGCAGCGAGCCTGCGCCGCCCCCGCCGCCCGCCAATGCCATCGAGCCGGGCACGATCGACTATTTCGACATCACCCAGAACAAACTCTTCGGCAGCGGCTGCAATTTCGTCGCCGATGGCGGCGGCATGGGCGCGATCCTGATGGCGCTCGAAGCCGAGGCGGTGCTCAAGCTGAACGGCAAACTGGTCAAGATCGCCGCCGACAAGGCCAGCAAACCGCTCAAGCAAGGCAGCTGGACCCGCTACGCCGATCCCGCCTACATCCTCGCGCTCACCTCGGTCGACGACGGCAAGGGCAAGGTCAACGGCGTCGTCGAAATGCTCACCGCGCAGATGACGCTCAGCGACGGAGCAGGCAAAGCCCTGTTCACCGCCAAGGGACAGGCCCAATGCAAACCCATGTGAACAGCGCACAACCAGTCCCCCTCCCGCCTGCGGGAGGGGTTATGGGTGGGCAGCCTCCACACACAAACTCCTTGACAAAACGAACCATATAGGCTAAATGCCCCGCAGATCGGGAGCGGGCTTGGCCGGCCTTGCCTTCGCTCTTTCGGGTTTGTTCGCCCCGCGAGCAGGCCCGATGCGACCGGTGCGGGC
>NZ_CAMBTS010000110.1 GCF_945870625.1 Novosphingobium sp. Chol11
CCTGGCCTGTGCGCAGCAGCTGGCGCGTGCGGGGCATTCGGTGACTGTGTTCGAAAAGTCGGACCGGATCGGCGGATTGCTGCGCTATGGCATCCCCGATTTCAAGATGGAAAAGCATCTGATCAACCGGCGCGTGATGCAGATGGAAGTCGAAGGCGTGCAGTTTCGCGTGAACACCGAAATCGGCGTGACCGTGTCGTTTGCCTCGCTGCAGGAAAACTATGATGCGGTGGTCTTGTCCGGCGGCGCGGAAAATCCGCGCGGCTTGGCAATTCCGGGGGCGGAACTGCCCGGCGTGCGCATGGCGATGGAATTCCTTTCCCAGCAAAACAAGCGCGTGGCGGGCGACGACGAAGTGCGCGCCGCGCCGCGCGGTTCGCTGATGGCGACAGGCAAGCATGTGCTGGTGATCGGCGGCGGCGATACCGGGTCCGACTGCGTGGGCACTTCGAACCGGCAAGGCGCGCTTTCGGTGACGCAGCTGGAAATCATGCCGCGCCCGCCGGAGAAAGAGAACAAGGCGCTGAACTGGCCGAACTGGCCGCTCAAGCTGCGCACCTCAACCAGCCACGAAGAAGGCGTAAGCCGCGAATTTGCCGTGCTGACCAAACGCGTGATCGGCGAGAACGATGTGACCGGGCTTGAATGCGTGCGCGTGGAATGGACCGGCGGGCAGATGCAGGAAGTGGCGGACAGCGCGTTCACCATTCAGGCGGACCTGATCCTGCTGGCGATGGGCTTTGTCGGGCCGAATCCGCAAGGGCTGCTTGAGCAGGCCGGGGTCGAGCTCGACGCGCGCGGCAACGTCAAAGGCACTGAGCGCGATTACAAGACCAGCGTGGAGAGCGTGTTCGCCTGCGGCGACATGCGGCGCGGGCAGAGCCTGGTGGTCTGGGCCATCCGCGAAGGCCGCCAATGCGCCCGCGCGGTGGACGAAGCCCTGATGGGGGTTAGCGAACTGCCGCGCTGAACAGATCGCCGCCGAAGCGATCGGGGGTCGGCGGGATCGACCAATTGATCGTGCCGCGCCCGCTGGCGCGCAGAAAATCGTTCGCCCGGCTGAAATGCCGACACCCGAAGAACCCGGTGCGCGCCGAAAGCGGGCTGGGATGCGGCGCGCGCAGCACCAGATGGCGGCTTGCGGCCAAGCCGGGCACGCGCGTGGCGGCGGCTTGCGCCTGGGCACCCCACAGCAGGAAGACGACCGGCGCCGGCAGCGCGGCCACGGCAGCCAGGGCGGCATCGGTAAGCGCCTCCCAGCCGCGATTGCGATGTGATCCGGCGCGGGCGGCCTCGACCGTGAGCACGGTGTTCAGCAGAAGCACGCCCTGGTCTGCCCAGCTTTCGAGATTGCCGTGTGCGGGAGCGGGCAGGCCAAGATCGGCCTCGGTCTCCTTGTAGATATTGCGCAGGCTGGGCGGCACGCGCACGCCGGGCGGCACCGAGAAGGCAAAGCCATGCGCCTGATCCGGGCCATGATACGGGTCTTGGCCGAGAATGACCACTTTGACGCGCTGCAACGGGGTGTGTGCGAGTGCAGCAAGTCGGCGTTCGCACGGCGGGAAGATCGCTTTGCCCGCCGCCGCTTCAGCTTCGAGGGCGAGGATCAAACCGCGCAGGGCCGCCGATTCGAGCACGGGTCGCAGCGCCGGATGCCACGTTTCAGGAATTGCGGGCATCATCAGCTGGTCCCCCGCACCCTTCGCCGCCACCAATCCGGACTTAGCCGCGGTCCGGTGTGGAGGGAATAGTGTTTGCATCGCACCTGCAGCATTTGCTAACGCGCCCATGCCGCATAGTGTTCGCCGGCAATAAGGATAGATGCATGAAAATCGCGATGGTGGGTTCGGGATACGTTGGGCTCGTCTCGGGCGCGTGCTTTGCCGATTTCGGGCATGAGGTGGTGTGCATCGACGAAGATGCAGCCAAGATCGAGCGGCTTCGCGAAGGCATCATGCCGATTTTCGAGCCAGGTCTGGCCGAACTGGTGGCGACCAATGTGCGCGGCGGACGGCTATCCTTCTCGACCACGCTGGCCGAATCGATTGAAGGCGCGCAGGCCATCTTCATTGCCGTAGGCACGCCTTCGCGGCGCGGCGATGGCCACGCGGACCTTAGCTATGTCTATGCCGTGGCACAGGAAATCGCCGATGCCCTGACCTCGCCCGCAGTCGTGGTGACGAAATCGACCGTGCCAGTGGGCACCGGCGACGAGGTGGAGCGGATCATCCGCGACAGCGGCACGCCCATCCAGTTTGCGGTGGTTTCGAACCCTGAGTTTCTGCGCGAAGGCGCGGCCATTCCCGATTTCAAGCGGCCGGACCGGATCGTGATCGGGGCCGAAGACGACTGGGCGCGCGGCGTGATGACCGAAGTCTATCGTCCGCTATTCCTCAACAAGGCACCGCTGCTGTTTACCAGCCGCCGCAGCTCCGAACTGATCAAGTATGCCGCCAACGCGTTCCTCGCGACCAAGATCACCTTCATCAACGAGATGGCCGATCTTTGCGAAAAGGTTGGCAGCGATGTGCAGGATGTGGCGCGCGGGATCGGGCTGGACAACAGGATCGGCAGCAAGTTCCTGCACGCCGGCCCCGGCTATGGCGGCAGCTGCTTCCCCAAGGACACGCTTGCGCTGCTCAAGACCGCCGAGGATTACGGCAGCCCGGTGCGGCTGGTTGAGGCGGTGGTGCGCGTGAACGAGAGCCGCAAGCGCGCGATGGGCCGCAAGGTGATCGAGGCGCTGACCGAATCGGCCGCTGGCGAAGCGCGCGGGCGCAAGGTTGCGCTGCTCGGCCTCACCTTCAAGCCCAATACCGACGACATGCGCGATGCGCCGTCGCTGGCCATTGTTCAGACGTTGATCGATGGCGGCGCGGAAGTTGTGGCGTATGATCCCGAAGGCATGGATCTGGCCGCCGCGATGATGCCCCAAGTGCACATGGCAAAGAGCGCTTACGAGGCCGTGACCGGCGCGGATGCGATGGTGCTGGTAACCGAGTGGGACGCGTTTCGCGGGCTCGATCTGGAACGGGTCGGCCAGCTGATGCGCCAGCGGGTGCTGGTGGATCTGCGCAATGTCTATGATCCGAGCGAAGCGCGCGCAGCAGGCTTTCACTACAGCAGCGTGGGCCGCTCCTGATCCGCGACCCCGGCGTGCAAGTCCGCTTGCCGCCGGACGGTCGAGCGCCTAAGCGAAGCCATGGCTGTTTATCTTCATGAGGAAGACCTTCCTGCGGGCGCGCTTGGCCCCGGAACGGTCGCTGTCGACACCGAGACCCTGGGGCTCGTCACCACGCGTGACCGGCTATGCCTGCTCCAGATTTCGGATGGGAGCGGCGATGAACACCTGGTGCGGTTTGGCCCGGACCGGCGCTATGATGCGCCGAATCTGCGCGCCGTGCTGGCCGATCCGGCGCGGACCAAGCTGTATCACTTTGCGCGTTTTGATCTGGCGGCGATCCACCACTATCTGGGCGTGATGGCCGCCCCGGTGTTCTGCACCAAGATCGCCTCAAAGCTGGTGCGCACGTATACCGATCGCCACGGGCTCAAAGATCTGGTGCGCGAGCTTCTGGGCAAGGAAATCTCCAAGCAGCAGCAATCGAGCGATTGGGGCGCGCCCAGCCTCTCTGATGCGCAGCAGGATTATGCGGCATCCGATGTCCGCTATCTGCACGCGATGCATGCGATTCTGGTGGAGCGGCTGGCGCGCGAGGACCGCACTGAATTGGCGGCGGCATGCTTCGACTTTTTGCCGACCCGTGCCTTGCTCGATATTGCCGGATGGGCCGAGCGCGACATTTTCAGCCACGAATGAGCATGAGAGCCGCATCTTGACCGTTCTGGCCGATCAGAACCGGACACGGCGGCAGCGGTTCGCCGCGCCGGGCGGCGCGCACGACAAGCTCGTGCATGTGCTTTCGGTGGTGCTGCCTGCCTCGATTGGGGCGCTGCTGGCGGTCATGATCCTCGCCCCGCTATCACCGCGCGGCGAGATCAGCTTTCTGCTCGACCGCAACAAGGTTGCGATATTGCAGGATCGCTTGCGCTTGATGACGGCGCAATATCGCGGACAGGATGATCGCGGGCGCAATTTTTCGGTCAATGCCGGCAGCGCGGTGCAGCATTCCGCGCGCGAGGATGTGGTGCAGCTGCAAGACATCACCGCACGGGTCATGCTGAACGATGGCCCGGCGATCCTGACAACGGATGCCGGGGCTTATGATTTTGGCCGCCAGTTCATTGCGGTCGCGGGGCTGGTGAATTTCGAGACATCGGATGGCTACCGCATGGTGACGCGCGGGGCATCGATCGACATGGGCAAACAGCGGCTGACCAGCACCGGCAAGGTAGAGGGCCGCATTCCGGCGGGTACCTTTGCCGCCGACCGGATCACAGCCGATCTGGAGGCGCGCACGGTCGCGCTCGATGGCCATGCGCGGCTCCGGATGGAGCCGGGCAAGATGAAAATGCCATGACCCGGTATCGCCGCAATCTTTTGTCCGCCCGCGCCTGGCGCGCTGGGGCCACCGGCTTTGCCGGGGCGACCATGGTGCTGGCCGGTGCGCAGCACTTGCGCGCGCAGGCGATTGCTGCGCTGAACAGCCAGGCCCCGGTGAACTACGCCGCCGACCGGATCGAGCTGCAGGACAAGCAGAAGCGGGTGGTTCTGTCGGGCACTGTCGACATCACGCAGGAAGATCTGCGCATGCGCGCGGCGCGCACGACGGTCGCGTATACCGATGATGGCGCGCTGCGCATCCAGCGGATCGACGCGACCGGCGGCGTGATCGTGACCCGGCGCGGCGAGCGAGCTAGCGGCGATGTGGCGGTTTACGATTTCAATCGCAAACTCATCACCATGCTGGGCAGCGTATCGCTGCTGCGCGGAACCGACACTTTGCGCGGTGGGCGGCTGGTGATCGATCTCAATTCCGGGATATCCAGCGTCGATGGCCGTTCTGGCGGCGCGGCGAGTTCGGGGCAGGCGGCAGGCGGCCGGGTGAGCGGATCGTTCAGCGTCCCCAAGTCTTAGGATACCTGAGCAGCTCTCGCCAACGTTCTTGCATGCTTGCGGTCGGTTTTGGTGCTTGAGCAGGTGTAGGTTGCGATCAAGACGGCGTGCCTTGACTGAAAGCCGCGCAAACTTGTACTGATACCGGGCGTGCTCGCCACTGGTGTCCCCGCCACTGGAACACCGATGCCCGCAGGTTTGTGCGCAGGGCGTTGGCAGACCTTGAAACTAGGCGCGATGCGCAGATGGCAAAGGACAGCTGAAATGAGCACCGACGTTTTCGATCTGGCCGGCAAGCGGGTGTTTGTTGCCGGGCATCGCGGCATGGTGGGCTCTGCCTTGGTTCGGCGGCTGGCGCAGGAGCAGTGCACCTTGCTGACCGCATCGCGCGCGCAAGCCGACCTTCGCGACCAGGCCGCCGTGTTTCGCTGGTTTGCGCAGGAGCGGCCCGAGGTGGTGGTGCTGGCTGCAGCAAAAGTGGGCGGAATTCTGGCTAACGACACTTATCCCGCAGATTTTCTTTACGATAACCTGATGATCGAGGCCAATGTGATCGAGGCCGCGCGCCTGCATGGCACCGCCAAGCTGCTGTTCCTGGGTTCGTCGTGCATCTACCCCAAGTTTGCCGACCAGCCGATTGCCGAGGAGGCACTGCTGACCGGGCCGCTTGAGCCGACCAACGAATGGTATGCCGTGGCCAAGATTGCCGGGATCAAACTGTGCCAAGCCTATCGCCGCCAGCACGGCTGCGACTTCATTTCGGTGATGCCGCCCAATCTCTATGGCCCGGGCGACAATTACGATCTGGCATCAAGCCATGTCCTGCCGGCGCTGATCCGCAAGGCGCATGAGGCCAAGCTGGCCGGCGCCAGCGCCATCACCATCTGGGGCACGGGCACGCCCCTGCGCGAATTCCTCCATGTCGACGATCTGGCGGACGCCTGCGTGTTCCTGCTGCAGGCCTATTCCGATGCCATGCCGATCAATGTCGGCGCGGGCGAGGATATTTCCATCGGCGCGCTGACCGATCTGGTCTGCGAGATCGTGGGCTTTGCCGGCGCCGTCGAGCGCGATCCGACCAAGCCCGACGGCACCCCGCGCAAGCTGCTCGACGCGCGGCGGATGGCGGCGCTGGGCTGGACGCCCCGAATCGGGTTGCGCGACGGGATTGCTGTCGCCTATCAAAGTTTTGTGGAGGGCAGGGCGTGATGGCCTGAAATCGAAGGGGAGAAGGCCATGCTTCTTCTGGCTGATGCACCTGCGACGTTGGGCCCGGCTGCTGCGGGCCTCCCGACGGGTTCAGGTGACGCTTTTCGAATAAGTCTCACTCCGGCAGGCTAATTGCCCCCGAACCAGTTTGTTCCGCAACCGCAAGTCGTCAGTGTCGAGTGTATGCAGGGCTGAATTTTCGGTGGGGCTATCCCCGGCCATACATAAACTAGGTTCATCTCAATCGGCTTTGACGTCGGAGTTTTGGCATAACAAGATTTTCAGAATTGGGATTGAATAAAAAGTTATAACAGTACATCGCCTACTGATCTGCAAAAATATCATTTAAAACAATATTTATTATTTGCTTTACTATTGGGGATAAGATTTAAATGGTTTCATATGCTAAACAGACTTATGACAGCCCGAACCCAATCGTTCGGTATGCTCATCGAACCCGATACAAGATTTCTTTGGACCTTGCCAAAAAGCTGCTTCCGGTATCGGGAAAATTCATCGACTTTGGTGCAGGGAACGGCGCATTCCTGCACAGATTCAGTCAGATTCGTCCAGATGCTGATCTGACCGGCATTGAGCCTTACATGTCGATTGATTATCCCGACGTTCGCAGGGTGCCCGATTTGGGGAGTGTTGAGCCTGCTTCAGTGGATCTTGTCTCTGCATTTGAAGTGCTTGAGCACTTGGGAGATGACGATCTTGCCCGGTTTTTTGACAATGCCAGACGAGCGCTTCGACCGGGCGGGCATCTGCTGGTTACAGTCCCGATCATGTATGGCCTTACTTTGCCGATCAAGGAAGTCTCACGTTCGCTGTTGCATCGCCGTTTCAGTGATCACAGTTTGATGGAAATCGCGAAAGGAACTGCGGGGCTGCAAGTTGCGCGGGCGCATGATCGTCGGCCAAGTCATAAGGGATTTGATTTCCGGGATCTCGAGAAGCAAATTTCCGAGAAATTCAAGATCGAAATCAAGAACTTCAGTCCGTTCGCTTCATTGCCGTGGTACCTGAATTCTCAAGCGATATACATCGCATCGTAGATCGAGGGGGTCTGTTTCTTTTTCTGAAATCTGCCTCTAGGGGGCTGATTTGAAAGGCGGCTGCTGTTGAATCGCAGAACATTTCTTTCGCGCGGGGCGGTGCTTGTGACCATGGGCACGAGCGCGGGGGACTGTGTGCCGCTTGATGATGCCGCCCTGAACCCCTGCGAAAATGGGGCTTGCCCTGGCGAGGATGCAACTGCTGCGCTTCAGCTATGCCATGACATCTGCGTGCGCAACGGAGGCGGGCGTATCGTTATAGATCGGCCGCTGCTCTGTACGTCGGTGACCGAAAGGGGCGGTCTCTGGACGACACTCGAGTTCTGGGGTGATGATATCACGCTCCAGTTTCAAGGTGAGGGCTCGCTGGAGTTCCCGCGCGGTGACTTACAGAACTATCGCCCCATGATTGTAGGCGGCATGGCCAAGCTCGGCAGTCAGGCGCGCAAGATTACGACGCAGCGCTGCGTCGATGCAGTGGTCCATCCGATCGAAGGGCCATTGCAGGCGGGTGCGAGCGTGGTTCCCCTCGCCGATACCAGGCATTACCGCGCGGGGGACATTGTCTATCTGCGCACGGGCCAGCTCCTCAGTAAGCTCCAGACCGAGCCGGACGCAGAACTCGCCAAAGTACGCGCGGTGCGCGATAGCGCGCTGGAATTGGAGGGGCCGCTGGCCAAGCCTTACCAGCAGGAATTCGACTTGTCCGACGGCAGGACATCCCCAAGAGCTCACGGTTCGCCGGCCCCGTACGGTATTGTGAATGTTTCGGACCGGGTGACGCGGAACTTCACCATGATCAACCCGGTCATCCGGGCTTCGGGCGCGCTGCAGCTCCTGTCGATATGGTCGGTATGGGGCTTTCGCTCGGACGGCGGCACGCTCACCTTCGGCAACAACGGTGTCGGTTCGCGCGATTCACGGTTCGTGCATTGGAACACGCCGCTCGTGCATACGGGCCGGGTGCCGGGCTCCTACGCGCTTGCGCCCTCGACCGGGTGTTCTGACTGGGACGTGGTATGGGACGTGCGCAGCCCGACGTTCACGTTCCTGCATATCCATGAAGGGGTGGCGCGCTCACGCTTCCGGGGACGGCTGCGTCTGGGCGGCGAGGGTGGCAAGGGGCCTGGCCTATCGATTGCGGCCCGAGCTTATGACATCGATATCCAGAAGCTTGACATTGATACGGGCAATTCGGATCAGGCGGCAATAATTGTGCGCGATGACGTGATGGGCGGGGTTCACTTCCATGATCTGTCGGTGCGCAATCGTTCAACCATTGGGTCGGCGATCCGGATCGATACACCGCAAGGTGTGACTTTTTCCAAACCTCCGGTCTTCCCCGGGGCCAACCGTGTTCTCAAAACCGCCATTCGGAAAGTCTGAGCTGACATGTTTGTCCTGATCGCGCTGATGTGCATGTCCGGTGTGTACTTGCTGATGGTCAGGGTCGGCAAGACAGTGCCCGGCGCGCAAATGGGTTTGGAGAATCCATTGTTCGTGCCAATTCTCTGGGTTCTTTTCCAAATGACGGACTTCATTTATTTGTATTATGACAATAGTCCTAGCTTGCGCGGAGTTTATTTTACGGGCGAAAACAGAGATATTGTATATGGACTTCTGGTTTTCACTTTGGCAATAATAGCACTGTTGAGCGGTATTGGTTACGGACTATCAGTTTTTTCAAAGAATTCTAAAGAGATCGTTAATAGGGCAATATTTACTCGTGACGCAGCAAAAATAGCACTTCCATTTAGTTTGACAATAGTTTCACTAAATATTTTTCTTTTTATCCAACTTATCGTAAGTAATTCAGAGAATTTTTCCGAAATCAGTGCGCTGAAGGCTAAGACCGCAAGCGATTTTCCGATTCTATCCGTCCTGACTTGGATGTCTGTATTGTCGGTAGGCTATCTCGTCTCCACATCGACGCGGAGCAAGACCGTGCTCCTGGCCTACCTCATCCCCGCTATGGCCTTGTCCTGGGGCACCGGTTCGCGCATCCACTTGATCATACTGGCGATCTTTGCCTTGCAGGCGTTCAGGCGGCGCAATGTTTCGATCCCGGTTGGCTGGGCACCGATCATCGCGCCTCTGGCGATCATCTTTCTGACGCTTTTGCGATCGGTCCGCGCGGGCTCTGGGGGCATCACCAACTTCTTCTATGATCGGGGCGGGGTGCTGCCGAGCCTGTACGGCAGCGACGAGGTGGCCACAGCAGAAACCATAACGTTTGGCCTGAAGAACCTGTCCCAGGCCTTCATGTACCGTTGGCCCGGGGAAGGCATCGCCGGACTTTTGATCACCTACCTGCCGCGCGAATATATCCAGTGGAAGCCTTTTCCGGCTTCGAGTCAGTTCACGCAATGGCTCTCTCCGGGCATCTGGGAAGCCAGTCGCAGCCAGTTCACTATCGGCGGCGTTATGGAAGCCTGCATGGAGTTTGGCGTAGTCGGAGCCTTGCTGTACCTGTTCGTGATTGGCTTCGGCTTTGCTTACCTATTGTGCCGCGCTGCCCGCAGTCCCAGTTTGCAGGCTTTTTTCTACGCAAGTCTGTCGATTTTTCTATTTCTGGTCCTGCGTACCGACATGCAAACCAGCGGGGTGTTTGTCCTGCCCTTGATCTTGACCGTGAGCGCGATAGCTCTGTTGCGCCAGACGACAAGGAAAACACGAAGAGCAAGGATTCATCCCGGTCGTTTTCAGGCAGCGAACCCTCAATATCTTCCGAACGGGGCAAGACAGCGATAGGCGGCTTAGAGCGTTTTTCACAGCCGCTGAATCGCGAGGGATTCCAGCGGCGGTGAAATTCTGATTCATCCTGCTGGCTGGGCAGGAGGCCAGCATGGATGGCCAGAGCCTTATCTCAGGATTTGCGGGATCGTGTCGTTGCGGCGACGGACGATGGCATGAGTTGC
>NZ_CAMBTS010000111.1 GCF_945870625.1 Novosphingobium sp. Chol11
TCTGCCCTCCCGGCCACTCGCACCCTAAGCAGAACACGACGCCCTCCCCGCAGCGCCAGTGCAGGCGCCGCACCGGTCGCGCGATCCCCCCTCTGCCCAGACGCCGCACCCGTGCGCCCGAAATCCAAATCCAACAGGATCGCGGCGCGGCACCGTGCTGCGGCAATCCCCCCCCCACACTGTTCCCGACACCCCGGGCTTGACCCGGGGTGTCGATGCTGGTGAGGTTTACAGGGTCAGAGCGCCCAAACCCTTGCGCGGCCTTTCGACGTCGCCTCAATCCGTCCCGTTTGGATCGCGCGTCGCGATCATCCCATTGGCCACAAAGCGCAGCACCAGCTCGTCATGCTGGTTGAACACTTTGGTCTCGCCTTTGGTCAGGCCCATTTCGGGCCGCGATTTGCTGCGGCGCTTTTCGAGCAGCACGCTTTCGCAGCGCAGTGTGTCGCCGGGATAAACGGGCTTCACCCAGCGCAATTCGTCGATGCCCGGCGAGCCGAGCCCGGCAGTGCGTTCGGTGCCCATGTTCTTGACCGCCATCGCCATGGCCATCGCGCAAGTATGCCAGCCGCTCGCCGATAGCCGCCCGAAATGCGTCTTTGCGGCGGCCTCGTCGGAAAGGTGAAACGCCTGCGGGTCGTATTTCGAGGCGAACGCGATCACCTCCTCGCGGGTCACTTCGTAATGGCCATAGCTGCTGGCCGATCCCACGACCATGTCTTCGTAATAGCGCAGTTCCATCCCAGACCTCCTTCGAAACAGCCCCTGGCCTCAAACGTTGAACTTGAAATGGAGCACGTCGCCGTCCTTGATGACGTATTCCTTGCCTTCTTGCCGCAGCTTGCCCGCATCGCGCGCCGCTGCCTCGCCGCCCAGCGTCACGAAATCATCGTAAGCTATCGTCTCGGCGCGGATGAAGCCGCGCTGCATGTCGGAGTGGATCTCTCCGGCAGCATCGGGGGCCTTGGCCCCGGCATGTACCGTCCAGGCACGCGCTTCCTTGGGGCCAACGGTGAAGAAGGTCAGCAGGTGCAGCAGCTCGTAGCCTGAGCGGATGATCCGCGCGAGGCCTGCTTCGGTCAGGCCCAGCTCGGTCAGGAACTCGGCGCGATCTTCCAGTGGCATCGTTACGATTTCGGCCTCGATCGCGGCGGAGACGATCACCGCATTGGCGCCCTCGGCCTTGGCCTTTTCAAACACCCGCGCCGAAAAGGCATTGCCAGTGGCGGCGCTCTCTTCCTCGACATTGCAGACATAGAGCACGGGCTTGGCGGTGAGCAACTGCGCCTGCGCAAAGACGCGCTCCTCTTCCTCGTCCTTGGGCACGGTCAGCCGCGCCGGCTTGCCCTCGCGCAGCAGATCGAGCGCCTGCCCCAGCACCGAGGCGATGATCTTCGATTCCTTGTCGCCCTGCGCCGATTTCTTCACTGCGGCGGGCACCCGCCGTTCGAGGCTTTCCAGATCGGACAGCATCAGCTCGGTCTCGACCGTCTCGGCATCCGAGATCGGGTCGATCTTGTTGTCGACATGCTGGATGTCGACATTTTCAAAGCAGCGCAGCACATGGACGATGGCGTCCACTTCGCGGATATTGCCGAGGAACTGGTTGCCCAGCCCTTCGCCCTTCGATGCCCCGCGCACCAGGCCCGCGATATCGACAAAACCGAGCTGCGTCGGAATGATCTTCTGGCTGCCCGCGATCCGCGCCAGCTCGTCGAGCCGGGGATCGGGCACGCCGACATTGCCGACGTTGGGCTCGATCGTGCAGAACGGATAGTTCGCCGCCTGCGCCGCCTGCGTCTCGGTCAGCGCGTTGAACAGCGTCGATTTGCCGACATTCGGCAATCCGACAATCCCGCAGCGAAATCCCATGTGGTGGTCCTTAAAGCTTTGGCCGCAAATTCCGGCTCGATCCGCGCGATGGTGGCCCGATGCGCCAAGGTCAAGGGGAAGGTGGCAAGGCCGGCGTCAGGATCTGCTGCGGCGGTCCTTGGTTCACGGAAATTTTAGGCCTCCTGGTCCATAATTGCGTCCATGAAAAAGTCGCTCCTGCTCGCCGCTCTGCTGCTGACCGCTGCCTGCTCGCGCCCCGATCCCGCCGCACTCTATGGCGAGGCGAAGGCGGCATTCGCGGCGGAGGACTATGTCACTGCGCGCACCAGCCTGCTCGCTGCGCTCGACGCGAGCGGGGCGAGCGGGGCGGGCGGGGCGGACCGGGCCATGCTCCTGCTGCTGGCGCGGGCGCAATTGCGGTTGGGCGATGGCGACGGCGCCAAGGCGACGCTGGCACAACTTGAAAGCGCGGGCGGCAAGACCGCAGAAGCCGCGCGCATGCTGGCCGAGGCGGCGGTGCTGCGCGGCCAGCCGGAGGAAGCACTAGACCTGCTGGGGGCCGACGCCGATCCCGAAGCATGGCGCCTGCGCGCCGCCGCACACACCGCGCTTGAAGACAGCGCGGCGGCGCTCGATGCCATGCGCAAAGGGTTGGCGGCGGGCGGCAATTATGCGCTGCTGCATGATTATGCGGTCTATCTCATGGCGGCGCAGGACTATGCCGGGGCGCAAGGCGCGCTTGCCAAAATGCGCGTCCTTGGCCCGGCGCACCTCGATACGCTGATGCTCGGCGGCGATCTGGCGGCCAATCAAGATCAATTCGATGCGGCCCGCCGCGCTTATCTTGCGGCCAAGACCAAATTCCCCGCGCGCAGCGAGCCGCTGCTCGCGCTGGCCTCGCTGGCCGAGATGCAGGGCAAGCTCGATGAAGCCATCGCGCTGGTCGAGCAAGCCGCCACGATTGCACCGCGCAGCGGGCAAGTCGAAGCCTTGCGCGTGCAATTCGCGGCGCAGCAGGGCGATTGGGAAAAGGTCCGCATGATGCTGACCGGGCAGGAATCGACACTCGAGCCGCGCTCGGCGAACGGCATGGCCTACGCCGAGGCGCTGCTGCGGCTGGGCCATGCCGAACAGGCGCGGGCGATGTTTGCCAAGGCGCTGTCGCTCTCGCCGCAAAATCCCTTCGCGCGGTTGATGCTGGCGGAGGCGGAACTGCAAACCGGCGATGCCGCCTCGGCGCTGCGCACCATCCAGCCTTTGTCCGGCAGCGTGATGGCCGATGCGCGCGCGCTTGAGCTTGCGAGCAAGGCGGCGCGCGGCGCGGGCGATCCCTCCGCCGCCAGCCTTGCCGCGCGGCTTCATTCGCCGCAGCTGAAGGTCAACCAGACGCTGATCGCCGCTGGCGAGGCGGCGACGATCCGGGGCGATTGGCGCGCTGCCATCGCGGCTTATCGGCAATTGCCCGGCTATGAAGGCGATGCCGAAGTGCTCAAGCGGCTGGCGCTGGCGGCGTCCAAAGCGGGCCTTCATGCCGAGGCCATCGGCTATGCCGACAAGGCGCTGGCGCTTGCGCCGCGCAATGCCGATATGCCGCATATCGCCGGGCTGGTGCGGCTCGAAGCTGGCCAGAATGCCGATCAGGCGCGCAGCCTGCTGGCGCAGGCGCTCCAGCTTGATCCCAGCAACCGCCTTTTCCGCGCCGACCTTGGCCGCGCCGGCGGCGGAGCGAACTGAGCGCAAAACAGATCGGGCGCGGTCTGGATCGATCCAGCCGCGCCCGAACGGTTCAGGGCACATGAAGCCCTGCGGTAAAGTTGGCGATCAGGCCCGGCGGCGGCGCGCGAATGCCAGACCCATCAGGCCCAGACCCATCATGCCGAGCATGCCCGGCTCTGGCACAGCGGTACCGCCCGAGGTCGAGGTGCTGCCACCCGACGTGCTGCCGCCCGAAGTCGAGGAGGTCGAACCGGTGCTACCGCCCGAAGTCGAGGACGTGGTCGAACCGCCCGAGGTCGAAGAGGTCGAGGTGGTGCTGCCGCCCGAGGTCGACGACGTGGTCGAGCCGCCCGAGGTCGACGAGGTCGAGGTCGTGCTGCCGCCCGAGGTGCTCGAGCTGGTGCTCGAGCAGCTGCCGCACGAGCCCTTGTGGCCGCAGTTGCAGTAATGCTTGTGCTTGAACCATGTGGCGTTGGCCGGCGAGGCCACGCTGACGGTTCCGAGCAGGAGTGCTGAAAGAACGATGGAAGGCTTCATGGTAGTTCCCCTTACGAACGTGCTGTCTTCAAAATTGCCGTAGTTAAACGGATACAACGCAAAGACGGTGCCAGTTTGAGAAATGCAGGGGTTGTGATGGTTAACGGCCATCAGCGCCGCACATGGGTGTAAGCGGTTCCGACGTTTTTTATGACAGGTAGCGCGGCGCCCCCACGGCAATTATTGCTGGCGCAGCGCGACATCGTTCATGAAACGAACATCATCGCCCGCGGCCAGCCAAGGTGCTTCGGCGGCCAGCGCGCCGAGCATGGTGACCAGATCGTCCTGCTCGCCCTTGGCAAAATTGCCCAGCACATGGCCGGTCACGCGGTCTTTATGTCCGGGGTGGCCGATGCCGAGCCGGACCCGGCGAAAATCGGGGCCGATGTGCTGGTCGATCGAACGCAAGCCGTTATGGCCCGCCGTGCCGCCGCCCATTTTCACCTTGACCTTGAACGGAGCCAGATCGAGCTCGTCATGAAAGACGGTGAGCGCTTCGGGGCCAAGCTTGAAGAAGCGCAGCGCTTCGCTCACCGCGCGGCCGCTTTCGTTCATGAAGGTGGCAGGTTTGAGGAGGATCAGCCGCTCTGCGCCGATCCGGCCATCTTGCGTCCAGCCCTGAAATTTCTTCTGCACCGGGCCGAAATTGTGCACCTCGGCCAAGGTATCGAGCACCATGAAGCCGACATTGTGGCGGTGGAAGGAATATTGCGGGCCGGGGTTGCCCAGGCCAATCCAGAGTTGCACGGACCTGAGCTCCTTGTGCGGGATTGCTCCGGGCACCTTTGGAGCGTCCTACCTCAAACGCATACTACGTTCTCGCTCACCCTGAGCCTGTCGAAGGGTGGTGGCGCGGCATTCGCGCCAAGATGCTTCGACAAGCTCAGCATGAGCGAGTTTGGGGAGTTTTTCAGAACTCCCGCAGTATGTCTTAGGAAGCAGCAGCTTCCGCGCCGTCTTCGCTGCTCTTCAGCGCCGAAGGGGCAACGATCGTCGCAATCGTGAAGTCGCGGTCGGTGATCGCCGATGCGCTGCCAGCGGGCAGGGTCACGCTGCTGATATGGATCGAATCGCCGATGTCGGTGCCGGCCACATCCACCGCGATATCATCGGGGATCTTGTCGGCATCGCAGATCAGCTCGAGCTCGTGGCGCACGATATTGAGCACGCCGCCCTTCTTCAGGCCGGGCGATTTCTCTTCGTTGATGAAGATCACGGGAACCGCCACTTCGACCTTGGCATTGGCCGAAACGCGCAAGAAGTCGGCATGGAGCGGGCGGTCGCTCACGGGGTGGAATGCCACATCCTTGGGCAGGGTGCGCACGGTTGCTCCGGCCACGCTCAGCTCGACGATCGAATTGAAGAAGTGCCCGGTGCCAAGCTGGCGGCGCAGTTCTTTTTCTTCGACATGAATGGAAATGGGTTCTTGATTGCCGCCATAGATCACGGCGGGAATGCGGCCTTCGCGACGCAGTGCTCGGGAGGCTCCCTTGCCAGCCCGATCGCGCGTCTCGGCCGACAGATTAAGCGTTTCGCTCATTGTCAGGTCCTTTTGAGATGCTTGTGTTACGATACTTCTCGCGCCACGCCTCCAGGGATGACCATGACACGGAAGACGGCGCGCTTAGCGGCTTGGCCGCAAATAGCAAGCAAAGACCGCGTTCAGGTAGCGCGCCGTCAGAAACCCACAGCTCAATATTCCGTCAACGCGGATCAAGTCCGGGGTGAAGCAGAAGGGTTGCGGAATCTGCTTGGCGGTTCGCCCAAACCCTACGGCACCCGCGCAATGCGCCAGCCGCGCGCCGCCAACATGCGCTGCACCGCCTCGCTTCCGGCGAGATGCGCCGCGCCTACTGCGATGAACGGCCGCGCACCGGCTTTGAGCAGGGCATCGATTTTCGCGGTCCAGGCGGAATTGCGCCGGGTCAACAAGGCCTCGCGCAATTGCGGATCGGCGAGAAAGCCGGTCATGCTCTCGCGCGCGATCCCCAGATCATCGCCGCGCAGCCATAGCTCCATCACGTCGCGCTCATCGTCCCTGCTATCGGCGGCCTCGCGCGCCACCTCGCCCAGCAGCACCTGCTGCGCGCGATCGGGCAGCGCATCGAAGATGGCAAACTGGCTGTCGATGGTTTCCAGGCCCGTGATCGGCTTGGCCCCGGCCATCTCGCGCAGCTTGGGCTCAACCCCGGATTCAGGATCGATGCCCTGCTTTTCCGCGGCTATCGCTGCAAGCTGCAGCGCCACCGCCCAGCTTTCCTGATTTTTGAAGCCATCGTCGGAAAGCGACAGCTCCTTGTAAACCTTGCCCAGCGCCCGCGCCTCATCGGGGGTTATCCGCGCGCTTGGCGGGGGCAAACCGGCGGTAAAGGCCAGTCGGCCCAATGCCTCCCCTGCAACGGTACTGTCCAGCGGCTCGCCGATTTCGAGCACCAGCCGGTCTGCCGCGCCCAGCGCCGTGTCGATTTCCGCGCGCCGCCACACCGTTTCCGGCGGCAAAGCATGCACCGTGCCCAAGAGCCAGCCGCGCACCCCGGAGTTATCCGAAATCGTCCACAGCGCCACGCGGGCGGGCGGCGCTGGCGGCGTCTTGGCGTTGCTGCAACCTGCCATCAGCAGCGCCGCGAGCAGCAGCGCGATCAGGCGGCGGAGCAGGGCGGGGCAGGGGATCGTGGCCATGCCCCATGCGGTGCGCTACCCGCGCGGCGAAGGCAAGATGGTTTGCGCGCGCGGTTGATTTGCGCGGCCCCATCGGCCAAAGGCGGCGCTGATGGCCGAACCCGCGCACCCCTCGCTCAGCTTTCAGGACATGATCCTGCGCCTCCATGACTTCTGGAGTCGCCAAGGCTGCCTGATCCTCCAGCCATATGACATGCGCATGGGCGCGGGCACCTTCCACCCCGCCACCACCTTGCGCTCGCTCGGGCCGGAGCCGTGGAACGCCGCCTATGTCCAGCCCAGCCGCCGGCCCACGGATGGCCGCTACGGCGAAAACCCGAACCGGTTGCAGGCATACTATCAGTATCAGGTCATCATGAAGCCGAGCCCGGCAAACCTGCAGGAGCTTTATCTCCAAAGCCTGTTTGCCATCGGCATCGATCCGCTGCTCCACGATATCCGCTTTGTCGAGGATGACTGGGAATCGCCCACGCTCGGCGCATGGGGGCTGGGCTGGGAGGTCTGGTGCGACGGCATGGAAGTCACCCAGTTCACCTATTTCCAGCAGATGGGCGGCTTCGATTGCAAGCCCGTGGCGGGTGAGCTGACCTACGGGCTTGAGCGCCTCGCCATGTACATCCAGAACGTCGACAGCGTCTATGATCTGCGCTTCAACGAGCACGGCGTCAGCTACGGCGAGGTGTTCCTCGAGAACGAGCGCCAGATGTCGAAGTGGAACTTCGAGGTTGCCGACACCGACACGCTGTTCGAAGGCTTCCGCCGCGCCGAGGCCGAATGCCGCGGCGCGATCGAGGCGAAAGTGCCCATCGCCGCTTATGAGCAAGCGATCGAGGCCAGCCACCTGTTCAACCTTCTTCAGGCGCGCGGCGTGATTTCGGTGCAGGAGCGCGCCAGCTACATGGGCCGCGTCCGCGATCTCGCGCGCGGCGCTTGCGAGGGTTACATGGACCGCTTCCGCCCAGAATGGGAAGCCAAGTTCCCGGGGTGGACCGCGTGAGTACCGCTGATTTCCTGCTCGAACTGCGCTGCGAAGAAATCCCCGCGCGGATGCAGGCGGGCGCGCGTGCCGATCTTGAAAAGCTGTTCCGCCGCGAACTGGATGGGGCGGGCCTCAAACCCGGCGCGATCACTGTCTGGTCCACGCCGCGCCGCTTGGCCCTGATTGCAAAGGACCTGCCGCTCGCCACTGAGGCCGTCAGCGAGGAAGTCAAAGGCCCGCGCACCTCTGCGCCCGATCAGGCGCTCGAAGGTTTCTTGCGCAAGACCGGCTTGACCAAAGACCAGCTCCTCGAGCGCGACGGCGTCTGGTTCGCCATTACCGAAAAGCCCGGCCGCCAGACCGCCACCGTGCTTGCCGAAGCCATCCCCGCGATCATCCGCGCCTTCCCCTGGCCCAAATCGCAGCGCTGGGGCGCGGCATCGCTTTCGAGCGAAAGCCTGCGCTGGGTGCGTCCGCTCTCCGGCATTGTCGCGCTGCTCGGCGACGATCTTGTTGACTGCGAAATCGGCGGCATCCGTTCAGGGTTCGTCACCATGGGCCACCGCTTTCACCACAGCGGCGAAATCACCATCGGCAATGCCGCCGACTACGCGATGAAATTGCGCGCGGCGCATGTCATCGTCGACCACGCGGAGCGCGAGGCCATCGTGCGCGATGGCGCGAAATCTGCCGCTGCTGCCGCCGGGCTGGTGCTGGTTGAGGACGAGGGCCTTGTCATCGAGAACGCTGGCCTCACCGAATGGCCGGTGCCGCTGCTGGGCCGGTTCGACGAAGTCTTCCTCGAAGTCCCCCCCGAAGTCATCCAGCTCACCGCCCGCGTGAACCAGAAGTATTTCATCTGCCGCCATTCCTCCCCGAGCTTGCTCGGGGAGGGGGACCATCCGCAGGATGGTGGAGGGGCCCCTCCGTCAGCTGCCGCGGCAGCTGCCACCTCCCCGAGCAAGCTCGGGGAGGAACGCAAACTCGCCAACGCCTTCGTCTGCACGGCCAACATTGCCGCGAGCGACGGCGGCGCGGCGATCATCGCGGGCAACCGCAAAGTCCTCGCCGCCCGCCTCTCCGACGCGCGCTTCTTCTGGGATCAGGACCGCAAGACGTCGCTGGCCGAGCAGGCCAAAAAGCTCGAACGTATCACCTTTCATGAAAAACTCGGCACCTTGGCCGACAAAGTCGAACGCGTCGCCAAACTCGCCCGCTGGCTGGTGGAGGAAGGCATCGTTGCCGCATCTCCCCTCCCCATTGGGGAGGGGTCGGGAGAGGGGGCACCCACCTCGCAGGTTGAGAGCACCCCCACCCAACCCTCCCCCGAACGGGGGAGGGCTTCGCTCGCCGATCAAGCCGAACTCGCCGCCCGCCTCTGCAAAGCCGATCTCGTTACCGAAATGGTCGGCGAATTCCCCGAACTCCAAGGCCTGATGGGCGGCTACTACGCCCGCGCCGAAGGCCTGCCCGGCGCCGTCGCCGATGCGATCCGCGATCACTACAAGCCGGTCGGGCAGGGCGATGATGTGCCGACCGTGCCGGTGACCGTAGCGGTGGCATTGGCGGACAAGCTGGATACGCTTTTCGCGTTTTTCGGCCAAGAGCTTCCACCGACAGGTTCGAAAGATCCATTTGCCTTGCGCCGTCAGGCAATCGCAGCGTGGAGGCTTATCGACACAAATCAGGTGTCTGCACCATTATCCGAGATATTCGCCAAGTTAGCGCTCCTTTTTGTCGAGCAACATGTACGAATGATGAGCGAATGGTGTCCCAACCTTACTACGCGATGGGATGCTGTAGCTCCGATTTTGGCAATGAATGAGTCATCGATAGCAAACGCAATATCTGTTGCATTTAGCGCGGGTGATGCCGATTTTGAGGACGAGCGGGATGGACGGCAGTTCGGTTTGATGTTCCGCTCGCTTTCACCAGGCCGATTGATATTGAATGATATTGATCAATATCGGAAGCTTTCCGGCGATCTCCTCGCTTTCTTCGCCGACCGCCTCAAAGTCCAGCAACGCGAAGCCGGCGTCCGCCATGACCTGATCGACGCGGTGTTCGCGCTTGGCGGGGAGGATGATCTCGTCCGCCTGCTCGCCCGCGTCCATGCGTTGCAGGCCTTCGTCACCACCGAAGACGGCACCAACCTGCTCGCAGGCTACAAGCGCGCGGCGAATATCCTAAAGAAAGAGGGCTACACTTCTGCCCCCCTCCCCGTTGGGGAGGGGTCGGGGGAGGGGTATCCCA
>NZ_CAMBTS010000112.1 GCF_945870625.1 Novosphingobium sp. Chol11
CGGCGTGGTGTAGTGCCATTCGATCCTGGCTGCCCCGCACCACTCGAGCACCGCGTTCGAGGTCAGCTCGGTGCCGTTGTCGCTGACGATCATGCTGGGCTTGCCGCGCCTGGCTATCAGCTCGGTCAGCTCACGCACCACCCGCTTGCACCAATCGGCGATGGCCAAGCCGATGGGCATCTTTGTCGAAAACGACAATGCCTTTGCCTTGTCTGCCGGCTTTCAGATCATGCGGTTCAAAAACGGCCTTGAGCCGCATGAGCGGGTGAACTTGCAGTTTGACGCCTGCTATGTGCCGCGCGAAACATACCTGACAGGCGAGCTGGACTCCCACGATATCAGCGTGGACCGCGATGGCCAGATCATCTTTGTGAACACGCGCTTCAATTGCCTGGCCACGACCGATCCCCGGCACAGCTTTCGCGCCTTGTGGCGGCCGCCGTTCATCTCGGCGCTGGTGGATGAGGACCGCTGCCATCTCAATGGCCTGGCCATGGAGAATGGCGAGGCAGCCTATGTTACCGCGGTCAGCCGTTCAGACACGATCGATGGCTGGAGAGACCGGCGCAATGATGGCGGTGTCGTGATCGACGTGCGCAGCGGCCAGATCGTGTGTGAAGGCCTCTCGATGCCGCATTCGCCGCGCATCTATCAAGGGGAGTTGTGGCTGCTCAATTCCGGCACGGGAGAGCTTGGCGTGGTCGAGGGCGCCGCGACGGGCAAAGGCACCTTTGTCCCGCGCATCTTCTGCCCCGGCTTCGCCCGGGGGCTGACGCTGCAAAACGGCTTTGCCTTTGTCGGGCTATCCAAGCCTCGCTACAAACGGTTTGAAGGTCTGGCGCTCGATCAGCGGTTGCGCGATGCCGACAGCGAGCCGTGGTGCGGCATCCAGATCATCGATCTGGCCAAAGGGACGTGCGTGGAGTGGTTCCGCATCGATGGCGCGGTCAAAGAGATCTTCGATGTCGCGGTGATCAAAGGGCATGCCTGCCCGATGTCGATCGGCCCCGAAGCCCCCGAACTCATCAAGTTTATCACCCATCAGGCTTAGAGCCGTGCTGGCCGATGGGGGGCTGGCCAAGAGGCCTACCGGACAGTGAGCGCGCTGCGCGCGCTCCTCACCGTTCAAGCAACAGGCGGCAGCGCATAAGGCTCCATCTTGAGGCCTTCGAACTTTGCCTTGAGCTGCATCGCGAGAAACCGCGAATAATAGCGCGCCAGCGAGAGATTGCCGCCCATGAACCACAGCCCCGGCTGCGCGGTGGGTTTCCACATGTTGCGCAATTCGCCCTCCCACGGACCGGGATCGCCGCGCGTGCCCGAACCATAGCCCCAGCATGAGCCGACTGCTTCGGCCACTTCGGGGCTGATCAGCCGCGCGACCCATTCTTCCATCGAGCCGAACCCGGTAGCGAAGATGATCCCATCAGCGGGCACATGGCTGCCATCGGCAAGGATCAGGCCGTCCGGGTCGATCCGTTCGATCGCCACCCCGGAGCGCAGCGCGATCCGGCCATCGGCGACCATTTCGCAGGCGCCGACATCGAGGTAGTATCCCGAAGACGTGCGCAGAAAGTTCATCGCGATGCCAGTGCCGTCTTCGCCGAAATCGAGCTTGAACCCGGCCTGTTCAAGCCGATCATAAAACGGCGCTTCGTCCCGGCGCAGCTGCTTCCACAGCGCCCGCGCACCCACTTCGGACAATCGCAGCGGCACCGAGGCGACCATCATGTCGGCCTTTTCGGTAGTCATCCCGGAATCGACCGCTTCCTGCGAATAGAGCGGCTTCAACATCACATCGGTCATCGTCGTTTGGCGCACGATATGCGTCGACGAGCGCTGGATCATCACAGGGTGCGCGCCGTGCACCACGAGATCGGCGCAGATATCATGCGCGCTGTTGTTGGCCCCGACGACGACGATGCGCTTGCCCGCCAGCCCCTGCCCGCCGGGATGCGCGCTCGAATGGCATAGCGTGCCCTTGAAGGTTTCCTGCCCCGGAAAGGTGGGCATTTTAGCAAAGCCGGCATTGCCCAGCGCCATGACCACGTGCGGCGGATGCAGGACGATCTCGCCGCCATCGCGCCGCAGCGTGACAGTCCACACGCCCTTCGCGGCGTCATACATGGCGCTGGTGCATTCGGTCGACGTCCAGACGTTGAGTTCCATGATGTCGGCATAGGCTTCGAGCCATTCGCCCATCTTGTCCTTGGGCGTATAGACCGGCCAGTGCTCGGGGAACGGCACACAGGGCATGTGATCATACCACACCGGATCGTGCAGCGTGAGCGAGGCATAGCGCGAGCGCCATTGGTCGCCCACGCGTGGATGCTTGTCCACCAGCAAGCACGGCACGCCCAGCAGGCGCAGCCGCGCGCCAATCGCCAGTCCGCATTGCCCCGCGCCAATCACCAGCACATAAGGCTGCGCGCCCTGCTCGAAACTTTCCGCCTCAGCGCGGCGCACTTCGGCCCAGCTGCGCCCATGCGGATCGTCGATCATACCCGAGGTGCGCCGCGTGCCGATCTGCTCCTCGTGGCCCTTGAGGTCGTACTGCATGGTGTAGAGCGCCAGCGCCTGATCGCCCACCAAGCGCAGATAGCCCTTGCCCCGGCCCAGCGCGGTCTCGAATGCGATATAGCCCTCGCTCGCCCCGGCTTCCGCCTCGCTGGTCCAGTTGAACGCGCCAACTTGCTGCGCGCGCGCGGCGACCATCGCGGCAATGGCTTCGGTGCCTTCGTAAGTTGCCAAGTTCCAGCCGAACGCGAGATGATCGCGCCACAGACCGGTGGGGAGAAACAGCGCGGCGGTGGCCGCCGGATCGTTTGCTTCAAGGATCCGGCTCAGACGCTCGAGCCAGCCGTGTACATCAACCATCAAATCGGGCCTGTGAGAGAGGGATCGAAAACGAGCGCCATTGATCGACACTGCAGTGCGCTACATCGCCATAGGCCATCTTTTCGGGGCCGATTACTGGCTAAAGAGAGGTATTGCGGCGGCACTGGACAAGGCTCGCTTGCTCTTTGATAGCATGGAAAGCGCTCGGCGGTACGCAAGGGCTTTGCAAGGTGCTCGTTTGTTGGCTTATGCAAGGCGGCGCGCCGCGAAAGGCGCATGGTGAGAGGAACGCCCCCAATGGGCAATGCAATCTATCCGGTGCCTGAGCAATGGGCGGCCAATGCGCTGATCGACGAGGCCGGTTATCATGCGATGTATGCGCGCTCGATCACCGAGCCAGACGCGTTTTGGGCGCAAGCGGCGCTGCGGCTTGATTGGATCAAGCCTTTCACCAAGGTAAAAAACACCAGCTTTGACGAAGCGGATTTCGGCATCAAGTGGTTCGAGGATGGCACGCTGAACCTCTCGGCCAATTGCCTAGACCGGCACCTTGCCGAGCGCGGCGATACGGTGGCGATCCTGTGGGAACCGGACAGCCCCGACGAGGCAGTGCGCCGCATCACCTACCGCGAACTGCATGCCGAGGTATGCCGCTTTGCCAATCTGCTGAAATCGCGCGGCGTGACCAAAGGCGAGCGGGTGACGATTTACCTGCCGATGGTGCCCGAGGCGGCGGTGGCGATGCTCGCCTGCGCGCGGATCGGCGCGATCCATTCGATCGTCTTTGCCGGTTTCTCGCCCGAGGCGCTGGCCGGGCGGATCACCGATTGCGACAGCCGCGTCGTTCTGACCAGCGACGAGGGGCTGCGCGGGGGCAAGAAGGTTCCATTGAAGGCCAATGTCGATGCGGCGCTGGCCAATTGCCCAGGGGTCGATACGGTGATCATGCTGCGCCGCACCGGCGCTGACGTTGCTCTCGTGCCCGGCCGCGATGTGGATTGGGCGCACGGCGTGGCGGACCAGAGCGCCGACTGCGCGCCAGAGGAAATGGGCGCGGAAGACCCGTTGTTCATCCTTTACACCTCGGGCTCGACCGGCAAGCCCAAGGGCGTGCTCCACACCACCGGCGGCTATGCCGTGTGGGCCTCGATCACGCACGAATATGTGTTCGATTATCGCCCGGGCCAGATTTACTGGTGCGCCGCTGATGTGGGCTGGGTCACCGGGCATTCCTATGTGGTTTACGGCCCGCTGATGAACGGCGCGACCACGGTGATGTTTGAAGGCGTGCCCAATTTTCCTGATCCGAGCCGGTTCTGGCAGGTGGTCGACAAGTTCGCGGTCGAGATCTTCTATGGCGCGCCGACCGCGCTTCGCGCGCTGATGCGCGAGGGCGATGAATGGGTCGCCCGCACCAGCCGCGCCTCGCTGCGGCTGCTTGGCTCGGTGGGCGAGCCGATCAACCCCGAAGCGTGGGAATGGTACCACAAAGTTGTGGGCGAGAGCCGCTGCCCGATTGTCGATACCTGGTGGCAGACAGAAACAGGCGCGGCGATGATCACCCCGCTACCCGGCGCAACCCCGCTCAAACCGGGATCAGCGAGCCGGCCTTTTTTCGGGGTGAAGCCGATGCTGCTCGATACCGAAGGCACCGTGCTCGAAGGCGCGACCGACGGCTGCCTTGCCATCGCCGACAGCTGGCCGGGGCAGATGCGCACCGTGTGGGGCGATCACACGCGCTTTTTCCAAACCTATTTCAGCACGTTCAAGGGGCTCTATTTCACCGGCGACGGCTGCCGCCGCGATGAAGATGGCTATTACTGGATCACTGGACGGATCGACGACGTCATCAACGTTTCAGGCCACCGCATGGGCACGGCCGAGATCGAGAGCGCGCTGGTGGCACATCCCAAAGTGGCCGAAGCTGCCGTGGTCGGCATGCCGCACGACATCAAAGGACAGGGCATCTATGCCTTTGTCACCACCAATGTCGAAGTCGAGCCCGATGACGCGCTGCGCCGAGAACTGGTGCAATGGGTCCGCCGCGAAATCGGCCCGATTGCCACGCCCGATGTGATCCAGTTCGCTCCGGGCCTGCCCAAGACCCGATCAGGCAAGATCATGCGGCGCATTTTGCGCAAAATCGGCGAGAACGATGTCTCCAACCTCGGCGATATCTCGACCTTGGCCGATCCGTCTGTGGTGGAAAATCTCGTAGCGAATCGGCCGCTGACATAATCGCGCTCGGGCGCTTGGCCCGGTGAGGATTTGTACTGCCCGGCGCGGCGCGATATTTCGCACCCTCTCCCAAGGCCCCGCCGGGCAGTCCTCGTTTTAGAGGCTTCATTAATAGCGTATTGACCTGCGCAAGCCACCGGAAAAATTGGTGGCGCAATATTCATTCGCCTGCTGATGCCCGCTTGCAACACTTATGGCCTGAACGCCGCGCAGGCGCGACATCTCTGATCCTTGCGTGGTGCGTGGCGAACGGGCGGCGCCCAAGCGCCGCGCAAAAAAGGGCTTGCTTGCCGCCGAATTCCTCGCTTATAAAGTGGCAGCGTAACAGGGTTCCAGCGATGGGATGAAAAGGGAACCCGGAAGCGAAGATGTCTTCGTAGTCCGGGGCTGTGCCCGCAACTGTGACCGGCGAGTGCTTGTTCCATATGCCACTGCGGCTTTTGTCGTGGGAAGGTGGGGCGAGGATGACGACCCGGAAGCCAGGAGACCTGCCTGTTACGGTCGATCCTTCGCGCAGACGGGATGTTCTGTGTGATCGAGGCCAGTCCTCGTGCGTTCGGCGTCGTTGGGGTCGTGCGCGCCGTCTGGCCGAAAGCCTGTCGCTGTGTCCGCTCCCTTTTGTCGTAACAGAAGGGCTTTCTATGCGCAGAATTTCGAAACTTTCCCCCCTCTTGGCGGTTCTTGTTGCGGCGCCGGCGTTTGCTCAGCCGGCCGATGCGCCGGCTGAAATCATCGTCGTCACCGCCAATCGCGAGGCGCAGCCGCTATCGCGGGTCGGCCAAACCATCACGGTGATCGATCGGGCACAGATCATCACCGCGCAAAAGAACGTGGTCTCCGATTTTCTGCGCGATGTGCCCGGCCTCACGATTGCGCGCAATGGCGGTGTCGGCGGCGTAACCACGGTGTTTATCCGCGGCGCGGAGAGCGATCAGACCGCGGCGTTGATTGACGGCGTGAAGATCAACGACCCTTCCGCGCCCGGCGGCGGTTTCGATTTCGGCAACCTGCTGACCGGCAACATCGAACGCATCGAAGTCTTGCGCGGGGCTTCCTCGGTGATCTGGGGCAGCCAGGCCATCGGCGGCGTGGTAAATCTGATCACCGAGCGACCGACCGAAGCCTTGCGCGTCAATGCGCGCGCCGAAGGCGGCTATCGCGGCACAGCGCAAGTGGTGGGCAATGTCTCGGGCAAATTCGGCCCAGTCTCGGCCAGCATCGGCGGCGGATTTTTCCGAACCGACGGAATTTCGGCTTTCAACGCGGCGCGCGGCGGCAATGAGCGCGACGGTTATCGCAATTATGGCGCAAACGCGCAGTTCAAGATCGCGCTGACTGAGACGATTTCGGTTGATCTGCGCGGGTATTACTCGAATGCCAAAAGCGGAATCGACGGATTTGCGCCGCCAACTTATGCCTTTGGCGATACTCAGGAAATCAGCCGCACCCGCCAGTTGGTGGGCTACGGCGGGATCAATGCGGCATTCCTCGACGGCCGCTTCCGCAACCGGATCGGCTTTGCGCTAACCGACTCGCGCGCGCGCTTCACCGACGCTTCGGCAGCGATCCCATTCGAAACTTTTGCCGGAAACGGCCGCAACGAGCGGCTCGAATATCAAGGCGTGTTCGACATTGCCCAAGGCTGGCAGGCCAATTTCGGCGCTGAACGCGAGATTTCGCGCTATAACACATCGAGCTACGGCTTCCCCGGCGATCGCGGCAGAGCCAGCATCACCAGCGGGTACGGCCAATTGGTGGCAACGCCGCTCGCTGGCCTGACGCTGACCGGCGGTATCCGTCATGACCAGCACAACCGCTTCGGCGGCGCAACCTCGCTCGCGGCGAGCGGAGTCTATTCTCCCAACGACGGCGCGACCACGTTTCGTGCAAGCTATAGTGAAGGCTTCAAAGCACCGACCTTGTATCAATTGCAGAGCGAATACGGCAACCAGTTGCTGCGCCCCGAACGCTCCACCGGATACGATGCCGGCGTCACCCAGACGTTGCTGGACCGGACCATTGAAGCAAGCGCGATATGGTTTCACCGGGACAGCAAGGATTTGATCAACTTCATTTCCTGCCCGCTCCCGCGCACCGGAATTTGCACAGGTCGTCCTTTTGGCACTTATGACAATGTTGCGCGGGCAACCGCACAAGGGGTGGAGCTTTCGCTGGTGCTACGCCCGGTGAAGGCGCTCACGGTGCGGACCAATTACAGCCTGATCAATGCCGAAAACCGCACCCCGGAAGCCGCCAATTTCGGCAAACGGCTGGCGCGCCGCCCCGGCCAAAGTGTCAACGCAGCGATCGATTATCGCTGGGCGTTCGGTCTTTCAGTAGGGGCTGGTGTCACCCATGTCGCCAGCACGTTTGACAATGCGGCCAACACGGCAAAAGTGCCGGGCTATGTCCTCGCAGATATCCGCGCGGCGTTTGATATCAGCGACAAGATCAGCCTCTACGGCCGGATCGAAAACCTGTTCAATGAACAATACGAGACGGTCCTGCGCTATGGCACGCTAGGCCGCGCGGCCTATGCCGGTGTCAGGCTGCGCTACTGATGCGCACGCGCAGCACCGCTCACCAAGGCATCCGTCGCGCGAAATTTCATCGCGCGTGGATCTGGCGGGCGGCGCTGTGCGGCCTTTGCGGGGCAAGCGTGGTCCATGCCCGGCCAGTGCGGGTGGTGTCGATCAATCCCTGCCTCGATGCAATCTTGATGGAAGTGGCCGATCCGGCGCAGATCGCAGGCATCAGCCATTACTCGCACGACCCTGCGGCAACGTCGATCCCGCTGGCGCAGGCCATGCGCTTTCGCGCGACCTCGGGCACGGCGGAAGAGGTGATGGGGCTATCGCCCGATCTGGTGATGGCTGGCGGCCATGTCTCGCCCGCCACCGTCAATGCGCTGGAGCGGCTGCATATTCCGCTCCTGCGGCTGGGCGTACCTGAAACCATCGCTGAGAGTTTCGCGCAAATCCGCGAGGTTGCAGCGGTCATGGGCCACCCCGAGCGGGGCGAAGCGAGCGTGGTGCGCATCGAGTCGGCTGTCAGGGCGGCGCGTCCCACCGATCGCCGCAGGATTCCCGCGCTGATCTGGCAAAATGGCGGACTGGTGCCCGGCCAAGGTACGCTCGCCAGCCAGTTGCTGACGCTCGCCGGGTTTGAAAACCTGAGCGCGACTTATGGCGTGACGAAATGGGATGTGCTCCCGCTTGAATATCTGATGGCCCAGCCACCCGCGCTTCTCCTTTCGGCGCAGAGCACAGGCCCGCAGCGCGATCGCATGCTATCGCATCCCGCCATCGCGCGGCTCGGCCGGCGCATCGCCATTCGCCCATATTCCTTCCAGTTGCTGCAATGCGCCGGGCCAACCATCGCAGCAGCCATGGCCCGGCTCGCCGAGCTGCGCCGCAGCGTACCACGCGCTCTGGCGGCAAAATGACCGCTCGGAGGCTCAATATCGGGCTGGCCTCCGGGCTGATCTTCGCCGTGCTGCTCTCGCTCACCATTGGCAAAGTCTGGGTGCCCCTCTCGGGCTGGCTGGGCAACGATCCGCGCTGGCTGATCATTGCCGAACTGCGCGGGCCGCGCACTTTGCTGGCGGTGGTGATCGGCGCGGGGCTGGGCGTTTCAGGCGCGGCGATGCAGGGTTTTCTGCGCAATCCGCTCGCCGATCCCGGCCTGTTCGGTGTTTCTGCGGGCGCGGCGCTCGGCGCGGTCCTGTCGCTCTATTTCGGGTTTGCCGCCACGGCATTGCTCTTGCCCGCGTTCGCGCTGGTCGGTGCTGCGCTCAGCATGACATTGCTGGCGCTGCTAGCCGGGCAGTCTGGCAACCAATTGCTGTTTGCGCTGGCGGGCATGATCTTGTCGAGCGTGGCGGGTTCGCTCACCGCGCTGGCCATCAGTCTCGCGCCGACGCCGTTCGCAGTGACCGAGATCGTCACCTGGCTGATGGGCGCATTGACGGATCGCAGCTGGAACGACGTCCAGATAGCCCTGCCCCTCACCGTTTTGGGCTGCAGCGTGCTGGCCATGACCGCGCGCTCGCTCGATGCCTTGACACTCGGCGAAGCGGCCGCGCGCTCGATGGGGGTCGATGTGGTCAGGTTGCAATGGATGATCGTGGTAGGCGTTGGGCTCTGCGTTGGCGCGGGGGTTGCGTCGGCTGGAGTCATCGGCTTCGTCGGCCTGATGGTGCCGCACATGGTGCGCCGGGTGGTTGGCGGTCGTCCTTCGGCGACGTTGCTTTCTTCCGCGCTCGGTGGCGCGCTGCTGCTGCTCTTGGCCGATACCATGGTGCGCGCGATCCCGACGGTGAGCGAGTTGCGGCTGGGCATCACCATGTCGATGCTGGGCGGTCCGTTTTTCCTGTGGCTGCTGATGTCGCTCCGGCGGTCGCTGCCATGACCGAGCCGCTCATTTGCGAAGGCCTTGGCGTGCAGATCGGCGGAGCGGATATCCTCCACAACGTCAGCCATCGGTTTGTGCCTGGCCGGATCACTGCGCTGCTGGGGGCCAATGGCGCAGGCAAAAGCACCCTGCTCGCCTGCCTGACCCGGCTGCGCCTGCCGGACACCGGCAGTGTGCTTCTCGGTGAGCGTGCGCTGGACCGTATCAATCGGCGCGAGCGTGGGCAACGGATTGGCCTTTTGCCGCAAGTCAGCGATGTCCATTGGGATGTCGACGCCGAGACCCTCGTGATGCTCGGCCGCTTCGCCCACCAACAGGGCTGGGGCGCAAGCGATCAGGATCGCCGTGCCGTGGCCGAGGCGATGGCCGCAAC
>NZ_CAMBTS010000113.1 GCF_945870625.1 Novosphingobium sp. Chol11
GGCCTGATCAACTTCGGTGCAATTGCGGCACTCAAAGCCGTTGATCCGCACCGGCACGGAGTAATTGCTGCTGATAGCCATGCCTTTGCATGGGCCCGAGTGGCAAATTCATGCCCTTGGTGCGGCTAAGTACTGCCGCGTTCGGGGCAGAGTGCACCCGCCGGGACTTTGTACACTGGCATGATGCCTGCAACGCTCCTATAGCCGCTGCCATGATAGACCATTCCCTATTGAACCGCCGAATCGGCTATTCCCTCGCGCTTGCGGCAATGATCGCGCCAACCTTCGGCACGGCGGCGCCCGCGCCTGCTGTTGCGGTCCCGGCCTCTGCGGCGGCGGCTGGCGAGGTGATCGATGTTCCGCTGCAGCCCGTTGTGGCAGCAGACTTGCGGACTTGCACTGCCAAGACGGCGTCAGGCCTTGGCACAAAGGCTCTCAGAACTGCGGACGGCGCGCGGCCGGCCAAGGACGATTTTGTTCTGGTCAAATACATCGGGTATCTCGCGTCCACGGGCAAAGTGTTCGATCAGAATGCCGGCACGGCGTTCCGTTTGAGCGGGGTGATAGCCGGCTTTTCCGAAGGCATCCTGCAGATGGCGCGCGGAAGCATCTCGCGTCTGTGCATCCCGGCGGCGATTGGCTACGGTGAGAAGAGCTCCGGTCTGATCCCGGCCAATTCCGATCTGGTGTTTCAGGTCGAACTGCTCGATTTCAAAACTCAGGCCGAAGTAGAGAAAATCAACGCCGACGCGGCCCGTGAGGCCGAGGCCCAAGCAGCGCCGGCAGCGGACGTTGCGCCTCAGGAGCCTGCGGAAAAACCGGCGCAAAAGCCTGCGGGTCAGACCAAGCCGCCGCGCTGATTTTGCTGAATCGCGGGATTTATCGGCCGCCGGGTGATTTTGTTCATTGGTGCTTCATTTTTTGCTGACCTATAGAGGCACCATGCAATCATTTCTCCGGTCTATGCTGCGCCCGGTTTGGTCGGCCGTCCTTGTCCTCAGCCTGGTTTCCGCAGGCGGCTTTGATGCTGTTGCGGCGGCAAAGCGCAAGCCAGCGGCGGCGGCGGTCCCGTGGCTTTATAAGGGCAGCGATGTTCCGCATGATCCGGCATGGCTCTTCGGCGTGCTGCCCAATGGCCTGCGCTATGCGGTGCGGCGCAACGGGGTGCCGCCGGGGCAGGTTTCGGTGCGGGTTCTGGTCGACGCCGGATCGCTTTATGAAACCGATGCAGAGCGCGGTTTTGCCCATCTGATCGAGCATTTGACGTTTCGCGATTCCAAGTATCTGAAAGCGGGCGAGGCGATCCCGGCGTGGCAGCGGCTGGGCGCGACTTTCGGCAGCGACACCAACGCCGAAACCAGCCCGACCCAGACGGTGTACAAGCTGGATGTGCCCGATATCTCGCCGGCCAAGCTGGACGAAACATTCCGGCTGCTTTCGGGGATGATCACCGCGCCGATCTTTACCCCGACCGGGGTCAAGACCGAAGTGCCGATTGTGCTGGCGGAAATGCGCGAGCGCAACGGCCCGCAAACCCGCGTGGTCGATGGCACGCGCGCGGTTTTCTTCGCCGGACAGCCGCTTGCCGCGCGTTCGCCCATCGGCACCGAGGCGACGCTCAACGCCGCCACAGCCGAAAGCGTGCGCGCGTTTCACGCCAAGTGGTATCGCCCTGACAATACCGTGATCGTGGTCGCGGGCGATGTAGCGGCGGCGGATCTGCAAAAGTATGTCGCCACCTGGTTCGGCGCGTGGCAGAAAATCGGCCCCAAGCCGCCGCAGCCCGATTTTGGCCACCCGGTCGCGCCTGCCGGCGCAGACCCTGCCAATCCGGTGGGCGAGGCACGCGTGCTGGTCGAGGCGGATTTGCCGCTGGTCTATAACTACGCGATCTTGCGCCCGTGGCGCCAGGTGCGTGACACCATCATCTATAATCAGGGCCTGATGATCGACCGGCTCGGGCTGGCGCTCATCAACCGGCGGCTTGAAGGCCGCGCCCGCGCAGGTGGCAGCTATCTGGCCGCATCGGTCAATCAGCAGCGGATCAGCCGCTCCGCCGATGCCACGATGGTCACTGTCACACCGCTCACCGATGATTGGCAAGCGGCAGTCAAGGATGTGCGCGCGGTGATCGCCGATGCGCTGGCAACCCCGCCCAGCAAAGAGGAAATCGCCCGCGAAGTCGCCGAATTCGATGTGGCGTTTCAGGTTCCTGTCGAAACGCAGGAAACGCTGGCGGGCTCGAAACTGGCCGAAGACATCACCGACGCGGTCGATATCCGCGAAACGGTGGCCAATCCCGATACGGTGTACAAGATTTTCAGAAGCTCGATCCCGATGTTCACGCCCGAGGCCGTGCTGGCGCACACCAAAGCCGTGTTCACCGGCACGGTCACGCGCGCCGTTCTGCTCACGCCGAAAGCCAGCGCGGGCAGCGCGGAAGCAGTGCGCGCTGCCTTGCTGGCGCCGGTCGATGCCGCATCGGGCAGCCGTCTGGCCGCAGGCTCGCTCAAATTTTCGGACCTGCCGCCGATTGGCCAGCCGGGCACGCTCGCCGATAGCGAGCAGACCGGCCTGCTCGGGATCGACCGGATCAGCCTGTCGAACGGGGTGAAGGCGCTGCTGTGGCCCAATCAGGCGGAACCTGGGCGGGTTATCGTGCGTGTTCGTTTTGGCGGCGGCTATTCCGTGATCGATCCGCGCGACGCAGTCTATGGCCCGCTGGGCGAGACCGCGCTGATGGACACCGGCTTTGGCGCGGTCGGGCGCGAGGATCTGGATCGCTTGGCCACCGGCCGCAAGCTCAGCCTTGATTTTTCGATCAAGGACACGGTGTTCGAATTTTCCGCCGATACCCGGCCCGCCGATCTTGCCGATCAGCTTTATCTGTTTGCGGCAAAGCTTGGCATGCCGCGCTGGGATGACAAGCCGGTGGTGCGCGCGCGCGCAGCGGCCCGGCTGCAATACGATTCGACCAACGCATCGCCCTCCTCGGTGCTCCAGCGCGATGCGCCGTGGCTGCTCAAGGACGGTGATCCCCGCTTCTCCACGCCCAATCCGGCCGAGCTTGCCAAAGCCACGCCCGATGGGTTTCGCCGGGTGTGGTCGGCGCTCCTCAAGCAGGGGCCGGTCGAGGTTGATCTGTTCGGCGATTTCAAGCGCGAGGACGCGATTGCTGCGCTTGAGCGCACGTTCGGTGCATTGCCCGCGCGCGATCCCTTGCCGCAAACCGGCTTTGCCCCGCGCATTCCGGCGCCGCTTGCCGATCCGCTGCTGCTCACGCATCGCGGCGATGCCAACACCGCCGCTGCCATGGTGGCCTGGCCCACTGGCGGCGGGCGCGGGGGTATTCATGAATCGCGGCAACTCGAATTGCTGGCCCAGATTTTCAACATCCGCCTGTTCGATGCGATGCGCGAACGGATCGGCGCGAGCTATGCGCCGCAAGTGGCATCGAGCTGGCCGCTCGAAGCGCCCTCTGGCGGCTATGTCGCTGCCTCGACCCAGCTGCGCCCGGGCGATCTGCCCGCGTTCTTCGCAGCGGCTGACAAGATCGCCGCCGATCTTGCCGCCAGCCCGCCCAGCGCCGACGAGATCGCGCGCGTGGTCGAACCGATGAAGCAACTTGTCACCCGCGCCAGCACCGGCAACGGTTTCTACATGTACCAGCTTGAAGGCGGCGCGCTGGAACAGGGCAAGTTCGACGATATCCGCTCGATCCTAACCGACTTTGGCTCGACCACGCCCGAACGGATGCAGGCGCTGGCCAGGCGCTATCTGGTGGCGGGCAAGGCTTGGCGCATGGCCGTGGTGCCGGAAAAGAAGTAAGCGCGCTTCCCCTCATGACGGGGGAGGGGAGCGACCCACAGAGCGGTAGACGCTTGCTAGTCAGTCATCTCCCATGCCCTTTGCATTTCCGCCGCATCCCCGCTAAACGCGCGCATCCTTGAAGGAAGCGAACAACGTGGCAAGCAATTGGAATGCAGATAGCTGGAGGGGTTTTGAAGGGCGGCATTTGCCGGTTTATCCCGATGCAGACAAACTGACGCAGGTCGAAGAGACGCTGACGCGGTTTCCCCCGCTGGTGTTTGCTGGCGAGGCGCGTGCGCTCACCGCCGATCTGGCAGAAGTGGCGGCGGGACGCGGGTTTCTGCTGCAAGGCGGCGATTGCGCTGAAAGCTTTGCCGAATTTCACCCCAACAATATCCGCGATACCTTCCGCGTGCTGCTGCAAATGGCGGTGGTGCTGACGTTTGCCAGCAAGCAGCCGGTGGTCAAGGTTGGCCGCATGGCGGGCCAATTTGCCAAGCCGCGTTCCTCGCCGATGGAAAAGCAGGGCGATGTCGAGTTGCCCAGCTACCTAGGCGACAACATCAACGGTATGGAATTCACCCCCGAAAGCCGCATCCCCGATCCCGACCGGATGTTGCGCGCCTATTCTCAGGCGGCGGCCACGCTCAATCTGCTGCGCGCCTTTGCCACCGGCGGTTACGCCAATTTGCGTCAGGTCCACCAGTGGACGCTCGACCATATTGGCAAGAGCCCGTGGGCGGCCAAGTTCAGCGAAATGGCCGACAAGATCGGCGAAGCGCTCGATTTCATGGAGGCCTGCGGGGTCAATCCCGGCACCGTGCCCCAGCTTCAGGGCACCAGCTTCTACACCAGCCACGAAGCGCTGCTGCTGCCATATGAAGAGGCGATGACGCGGCAGGATTCGCTGACCGGCGGGTGGTATGACACCAGCGCGCATATGCTGTGGATCGGTGATCGCACCCGTTTTGAAGGATCGGCGCATGTCGAATTCCTGCGCGGCGTGGGGAATCCCATCGGGATGAAGTGCGGGCCGTCGCTCGCCCCCGATGCGCTGCTGCGCATGCTCGATGCGCTGAACCCGGCGCGCACGCCCGGGCGGATGACCTTGATCAGCCGTTTCGGCGATGACAAGGTCGAAGCCGGGCTGCCGCCGCTGGTGCGCGCGGTGGCGCGCGAAGGGCATCCGGTGGTGTGGAGTTGCGATCCGATGCACGGCAACGTGATCAAATCGAACAGCGGCTTCAAGACCCGCCCGTTCGACCGCATCCTGAACGAGGTGAAGGGCTTCTTCGCCGTCCACCGCGCCGAGGGCACGCATGCCGGCGGCATCCATATCGAGATGACGGGGCAGGACGTGACCGAGTGCGTCGGCGGCGCGGTCGCCATCACGCACGAGGCGCTGGCAGACCGCTACCACACCCACTGCGATCCCCGCCTCAACGCCGCGCAGTCGATCGAGCTGGCGTTCCTGCTGGCCGAAGCGATCAATCTGGAGCGCGCGGAGATGAAGGCCGAGGCGGCCTGACGCTCGCCGTCCGCGCCCATTGCGTGGGCGGCCTAGCGGTGGCAAGTTCGGTGCTTCTTGAGCAAAGGCTGAACATGCACCGCTGGCTACTTGCTGCCCTTTCGTTTGCGATGGCGATACCGGCCCATGCCGAAACGCTTTACGTCCGCGCCGGGCGCCTGATCGACCCCGAAACCGGCACGGTCTCTGCCGCCCGCCTGCTGCGCATCGAGGATGGCCGTGTGGCGGCGATCACCGCTGATGCCAAGCTGCCGGACGGGGCCAAGGTCATCGACTGGTCGGGCTTTACCGTGTTGCCCGGCCTGATCGATTGCCATGTCCATCTGGCCGATACCGGGCAGACCAACAATGTTGCCGAGCCGCTGCTGCATTCGCCGATGGAGATTGCGTTCATGGGCGCGCGCAATGCCCGAACCACGCTCATGGCGGGGTTCACTTCGGTGCATAATGTCGGCTCGTTTCGCGCTTATGCCGATGTCGAATTGCGCAACGCGATCAATCGCGGCGATGTGATCGGCCCGCGCATGAGCGCGGTGGGCGCTTACATCACCGTTCCCGGCGGCGGCGGCGAAGTCACCGGGCTTTCGCCCGAGGTAGCGATCCCGGCGGACATGCGCGTGGGTGTGGTGAGCGATGCGGCGGACACGACGCGCAAGGTCAACCTTCTTTTCCAGAACGGCGCGGATTCGATCAAGTTGATCGCGACCGGCGCGGTGCTGGCGCAAGGCACCGAGCCGGGGCAGATCGAGCTGACCGGCGAGGAGATCCGCGCGGCGGTCGATGTCGCCAATGCGCGCGGATCGTGGGTGACGGCGCATGCGCATGGCGCGGCAGGGATCAAGCTGGCGATCAATTCTGGCGTGCGCGCGATCGAGCATGCCTCGCTGATTGATGACGAGGGCATTGCGCTGGCCAAGGCGAAGGGCGTCTGGCTCGACATGGATATCTACAACGGGGATTACATCGATGACGTTGGCCGCAAGGAAGGCTGGCCCGCCGATATGCTGCGCAAGAATACCGAGACCACCGAGGCGCAGCGCGGCGGGTTTCGCAAAGCGGTGAAGGCCGGGGTGCGGCTCTCGTTCGGCACCGATGCCGGGGTCTATCCTCACGGCTTAAATGCTAGGCAATTCAAATACATGGTTCGCTACGGGATGAGCCCGATGCAGGCGATCCAGTCTGCCACCACCAGCGCCGCCGCGCTGATGGGCTGGAGCAAGGATGTCGGCGCGCTATCGCCCGGGCACTATGCTGATATGATCGCGGTGGCAGGCGATCCACTGGCCGACATCGCCGCGCTCGAGACGGTTGCGCATGTGATAAAGGGCGGCGAATTGATCAAATAGCGCGGCATCAGCGCCGGGTTAGCGCCGCATCAGAGCGCTTTTTCGAACATCGCCAGCATCCGGCCCCAAGCCTTGTCCGCCTGCACCGCGTCATAGATCGGCGCGTCGATCGTGCACCAGCCATGCTGCGCGGGATAAACCTCGATCTCTGCCGGGCGCCCGGCGGCGGTGGCGGCGGCGCGCAGCGCATCCTTGTCGCCGGGCGCGCTCTGATCATCGTTTTGCGCGATGGCGATCAGGAACGAGGCCTGCGTCTTGGCGATCAGCTTGTTCGGGCTATCGGCTGCATCGCCGACCAGCCCGCCGCCATGAAACGAGGCCGCCGCGCCGATGCGCGCGGGAACCGCCGCCGCAGTGCGCACGGTATAAGGCCCGCCCATGCAATAGCCGCAGGTGCCGATCTTCTTCGCCGTATCCACTTCGGCCTGACCGTCCAGCCAGCCGATCGCGGCGATGGCGTCGCGCACCGTGCCCGCCGGGGTGATCTGCGCGATCAACGGGCCGAGCTTGGCTTGTCCTGCCGGGGTGCGCCACTCGGTGATCGAATTGAGGATCGGAGCGGGGCTGCCGCGATAGTAATGATTGATCACCAGCACCGCATAGCCGGCCGCCGCCATCCGCGTGGCCATCGTTTTATATGCCTCGCGCAGACCCGCGATGTCCGGCCACATCAGCACGGCAGGATGCTTGCCAGCGGCGGGTGCCACGAAGAAACCATCGGCGGTGCCATCCGGGGTGGCGAAAGTGACCGTGCGGCTGGTTGTCGCGGCTCCCGGCGGGGCTGATTGCGCCAAGCTGCAGCCGGGGACAGCGGCCATCACGGCAGCGCCAGCGCCGAGCGCGGAGAACTGACGGCGGCTGAGCCATGCAGCGTTTTCGATCTCGGTGGTCTCATCGCACATGATGGCTTTGCTCCTTGGTCCGTTGTCATCAGACTAGCGTCTCGTTGCGTCTGTGCCAAGGTATCGCTGGTCGCTCTGCGCCTCGCTCCCATGGCGCTCTGCTTGGCCGGATTGGCGGCTAATTTGGCCGAATTTGTGGACTGGCTTTCCCGCTCAGCTTCGCGCAAAGTGCCCCTGTGGGCGCTGCAATGGCGACAATTTGCATGCTAGCGTCTTGTTTGTTGAATGATCCGGGCAAGCCGGACAGAGGAAAGAGAGAGTCTGAGATGATGCGTAGCAAATTCACGTCGGTTCTGGCACTGGTTTCGTTGGTCGCTCTGGCGGCCGGTCAAACGGTCGCAGGCATCGCGGCTACGGGCAAATCGGCCGCTGTCAAATCGGCGACCGGCGGCGTGACCGATGAGATGATCCGTAACGCTCCTGCGGGGGAATGGTTGACCTACGGCCGTGATTATGGCGAGCAGCGCTTCTCTCCGCTGACACTGGTAAACGAATACAACGTCGATCAGCTTGGCCTTGCCTGGTATGCCGACATGGATACCGCGCGCGGTCAGGAATCGACCCCGCTGGTCCACAACGGCGTGCTTTATGTCACCACCGCATGGTCGATGGTGAAGGCCTACGACGCCAAAACCGGCAAGCCGCTCTGGGCGTTCGATCCCAAAGTGCCGCGCAACACACTGGTGCGCGCCTGCTGCGATGCCGTGAACCGCGGCGTTGCGCTCTATGGCGACAAGGTGTTCGTGGCGGCGCTCGATGGCCGGCTGATTGCGCTCGATCAGAAGAGCGGCGCGGTCCTGTGGTCGAAAGTCGTCGTGCCCAATCAGGTGGATTACACGATCACCGGCGCGCCGCGCATCGTGAAAGGCCGCGTGGTCATTGGCGCGGGCGGCGCGGAATTCAAGGCGCGTGGTTATCTCTCGGCCTATGATCCTGAGACGGGCAACGAAGTCTGGCGCTTCAACACTGTGCCCGGCAATCCCGCACAGGGTTTCGGCAAGGAAGGCCTGAACGCAGCGGCGCATGCGGCAGCGGCGAAGACCTGGGGCAACAAGTGGTGGACACTTGGCGGCGGCGGCACCGTCTGGGATTCGATCACTTATGACCCGGAAACCAACCTCGTCCTGTTCGGCACCGGCAATGCCGAGCCGTGGAACCCGGCGGCCAACGGTCGCGAAGGCGACAGTCTTTACACCTCGTCGATCGTCGCGGTGAATGCCGATACCGGCCAATATGCCTGGCACTTTCAGGAAACCCCGGAAGACCGCTGGGACTACGATTCCGACGCGCAGATCACCATTGCCGACGTGAAATTGGGCGGCGAAATGCGCCATGTCGCCATCCATGCGCCCAAGAACGGGCATGTCTATACGCTCGACGTCAAGACCGGCAAGTTCCTCTCGGCCAAGGCGTGGATACCGGTGACTTGGGCAACAGGCATCGATCCCGTCACTGGCCGGCCTAACGTCGCTCCCGAGGCGCGTTATGACAAGACTGGCAAGCCATTCCTCAGCGTGCCGGGCGCAACCGGAGCGCGCAATTGGCAACCGCACAGCTACAGCCCCAAGACCGGCTATCTTTACATCCCGACCAACATTACCGCCTTCCCCTACATGGCTGATAAAGGCTGGAAGCCGAGCGCGATCGGTTATCAGATCGGAATCGACGTTGGTGCGGTGTCGATGCCGGCGGATGCCAAGATTCAGGAAGGTGCCAAAGCGGCGACGATCGGCCAGCTGGTGGCATGGGACGTGGTAAACCAGAAGCCGGCGTGGACGGTCCCTCTCCCCGGTCCATCCAACGGCGGTGTGCTGTCGACAGCCGGAAATCTGGTGTTTGAGGGCACTGCGGGCGGCGAATTTGTCGCCTACACCGCAGACAAGGGCCAGAAGTTGTGGTCGTTCCCTTCGCAGACCGGCATTCTCGCCGCGCCGATGACCTACACGATTGATGGCGAGCAATATGTCGCCATCCTTGCCGGTTGGGGCGGGGCGTGGGATATCTCTGCCGGCCTGCTTGCCCGCAAGAGCGGCACGACCCGCAACATCAGCCGTCTCTTGGTGTTCAAGCTGGGCGCCAATGGCCAGCTTCCCGCGCCGCCGCCGACGAACCAGATGGTGCTCGATCCGCCGCCCTTCACCGGCACGGCGGCACAAGTCGCGCTCGGCGCGAAGCACTATGGGCGCTACTGCTTCGTGTGCCATGGTGATGCGGCGGT
>NZ_CAMBTS010000114.1 GCF_945870625.1 Novosphingobium sp. Chol11
GCCTTGGCCACGATGCCGCCCATGCGGTCGCGCTCGGCGGAGGACAGGACTGGGGAGGGAGCTTCTTCCAGCACTTTTTGATGGCGGCGCTGCAGCGAACAATCGCGCTCGCCAAGGTGTATCGCGTTGCCGTTGCCATCGCCGAAGATCTGGAATTCGATGTGGCGGGGATTGCCGAGATATTTCTCGATATAGACGGTGGCATCGCCGAACGCGGCCTTGGCCTCGCTGCCCGCCTGCTGGATTAGCGTTTCAAGCTCATCCGGGCCGTTGCACACTTTCATGCCGCGCCCGCCGCCGCCCGAGGCGGCCTTGATGATCACCGGGTAGCCAGCGGCCTCGGCAATCGCCTTGGCTTCTTTGATATCGGAAACCGCGCCGTCCGAGCCCGGAACAAGCGGCAGGCCGAGCGCGCCGGTGGTGCGCTTGGCCTCGATCTTGTCGCCCATCGTGCGAATGTGTTCAGGCTTCGGCCCGATCCAGGTGATGTTGTGCGCTTCGACGATCTCGGCAAACTTGGCGTTTTCCGAGAGGAAGCCATAACCTGGGTGGATCGCATCGGCCTGCGTGATCTCGGCCGCCGAGATGATCGCGGCGATGTTGAGATAGCTATCCTTGGCCGCAGGCGGCCCAATGCACACGGCATAGTCGGCTAGCCGCACATGCATGGCATCGGCATCCGCGGTAGAGTGCACCGCGATTGTCTCGATCCCCATCTCGTGCGCGGCGCGATGGATACGCAGCGCGATTTCGCCGCGATTGGCGATGAGCAGGCGGGTTATAGCCATGGCGGAACCGTTCTCAGGCGATGACAACGAGCGGCTGGTCAAACTCGACCGGCTGCGCGTTTTCGACCAGAATGGCCTTGATCGTGCCGCTCTTGGGCGCGGTGATCGTGTTCATCACCTTCATCGCCTCGATGATGAGCAACGTTTCGCCCTCTTTCACCGCCTGGCCGACGCTTACAAACGCAGCCGCGCCGGGTTCAGGGTAAAGATAAGCTGTGCCAACCATCGGCGAGCGCAGCGCGCCTGCGGCCATATCGACCGGAGCGGGCGCGGCTGCGGCAGCCGAGGCTGGCGCGGCGGCGGCAGCGGGCGGCGCATAGGCCGGTGCTGCCTGCACGACCGAAACATTGCGCGCGACTCTGATCTTGCGTGTGCCGTCCTCAACCTCGATTTCGGTGAGTCCGGTTTCGGTCAGCATGTCGGCAAGCTCGCGCACTAGCGCACGATCGATCGCCATCGGCGCGCCATTGTTATCAGCGGCCATTTCGCCGATCTCGTTCCCCATACTTTATCCTCGCGGCTCGAAATTTGTCTGAGGCTGCGGGCAATGCCCGCCGCGCGCGCCGCTGGCAAGGGGCTGTGGGAAGGTTAGCTGCAAAAACCCTTAGGGCGGCAGACCCGGGACAGCCGCCTCAGAGCCTGTTTGCCGCCTCGAGCGCCAGCAGATAGCTGCCCGCGCCAAACCCGGCGATGGTGCCTTTGGCCGCCATGCCGACATAGGATATGTGGCGAAAGGCCTCGCGCGCATGGGGGTTTGACAGGTGCACTTCGATCACCGGGGTATGGATTGCCGTGATCGCATCATAAAGCGCGATGCTGGTATGGGTGAAGGCCCCGGCATTGAGCAGCACGGCTTTGGCACCAGTGGCTTGCGCTTCGTGCAACCAGTCAACCAGATGGCCCTCGTGATTTGACTGGCGCAGATCAACCTCGAGCCCGAGCAGGCGGGCGCGGTCTTCCAGCATGCCGGCGATATCATCGAGCGTGTCGGACCCATAGATTTCCGGCTCGCGCGTGCCGAGCAGATTGAGATTGGGGCCGTTGAGCACGAAAATGGTCTTGGACACGCGCGGTCTCCAGCAAGTTCAGAGGTCTTGCCGTGATACCGGCGCTGGACGCGGGCGCAAGCCCTGCGCGCAAACGGTCAGCCGCCGGGGAGTACCCCGTCGTTCTGATCGGCCAGCGCCCCGCTGTCGCCCTCGTCGTTGGGATTATCGTCGCTGGGCGGGGGCAATTCGACCACTTGAGGCGAATCGGCCGAGCGGCTGGCGATGGATTCGGCGACCTTTGAACGCTTCTCGGCGGCCTCCGCCTTGATTTCGACTGCGGCCATGCGCTCTTCGAGCTGGGCGACGCGCTGATCGGTGCAGCCGGTCAGCAACAGCGCAAAGGGGCCCGCCCATGCGGCGAAGCGGAATGCGGCTGGTGCGGCGAGGGGGATCGGTCTATCCATGGATGCCGAGCATTAGCACGTAATAGTTACTCGAAACTAACCAGCCGAGCTTTTGTCGGTTGAAGAGCGGCTGGCAAGCCTGCCTCCCGCTTTGCCGAACTGCCGTGCTGCGGTGTAACCGAGGTAGGCCGCGCCGAACAGCGTGTAGAGCGGTTCGGGTAGCCCTGCGAAGTAGGCGGTCATCGCTGCGACCATGTTGCGGGCAGCGGTGGGGGAGAGCGCACCGATCAGGCCGATTGGGATTGACCATAGCAGGATGGCATAGATGACGTAAAGAAATGTCGGGCGCGCGCTCGAGATATAGCGGTCCTCTGGACCTTGCGCCGATGCGCCGGCGCGCGGCAGAGCTTTGCGGGCGGGTCTGGTCGCGGTTTTGAGCGGAGGGGCGAGCGGGGGTGTGAGCGGGGGCATCGGCATCCTTTCGGCAAGGCGCGGGCTTTTCAGCCAGGCACGGGGATGCGGGCCCAGATAACGGCATGCGGTGAAGTAGGAAAATTGTTTTGCGCAGAACGGATCGCTGCCATGTCCGGTGGTGGAGGGGCGTGCCCAGTGAATAGATTAGGTGAATAGATTAGGTGAGTAGATCTGGTGGATAGGCTTGGCAGCGCTCTTGGCGATGATCCGATTGCGGCGCTCATCATGCAGGAGCAGCTTGGCCCTGCCTACCGGGCGATTGTCGACGGGCCGTGGCAAGAGATCGCGGCCCGCATTGCCGCCCGGGCGCAAGGCATGGCGCGGCCGGTGATCATTGGCGTGGCCGGTTCGCAAGGGAGCGGAAAGACCAGCCTGTGCCGCTTTATGGAGTTGTTGCTGGGCCGGGATTACGGGATCAAGGCCGCAACCTTGTCGATCGACGATCTCTATCTGACCAAGGCGGAGCGGCGGGGGCTGGCGGCCAACGTGCATCCCCTGCTGGCCACGCGCGGCGTGCCGGGCACCCACGATGTCGCGCTTGGTGCGGCGATATTCGCGGCGTTTCTTGCTGGGGAGCCCCAATTGCGTCTGCCCCGCTTCGACAAAGCCATGGACGACCGCGCGCCTGCTGAATGCTGGCCGGTAGCCGCCGGGCCGCTCGATGTGCTGCTCTTTGAAGGCTGGTGTGTGGGCGCGCGGCCAGAGCCGCCGGAACAGCTGGTGGTTCCTGTCAATGGTCTGGAAGCCGCCGAGGATGCGGATGGGCGCTGGCGGCGCGGCGTTAATGCGGCGCTAACCGGGCCTTATTGCGCCTTGTTCGATCGGCTCGATATGCTGATCGCGCTTATCGCGCCCGGGTTCGAGGCGGTCGCGGCGTGGCGGCAGGAGCAGGAGCGCAAGCTGCGCGCGCGCACTGGCCGCAGGATGTCCCCCGCCGAGGTCGAGCGATTTGTGGCGCACTACGAGCGTTTGACACGCTCCATGTTGAACACGCTGCCGCAAGATGCCGATGTCATCGCCTATCTCGGCGAGGACCACGGGGTCGCCAACCTGCGCTTTTCAGGCCGATAGCGGCGGGTGCAATCAACCCCACAGCGCCGGAGTTGGCGGCGCGACCACCCCGTGATGGTAGGTCAGCGGATCGGGCCAATCGCCAGCCAGCAGCAAAGGCCCGTCAAGGTCGACAAAGTCGCAGCGCTGCGCCAGCACCAATGCCGGGGCCATACAGAGCGACGAGCCCGCCATGCAGCCGACCATGAGCCCAAAGCCGCGCGCGTGGCAGACCTCGGCCAGCGCCAGCGCCGCGGTCAGCCCGCCGCATTTGTCGAGCTTGATGTTGATCACATCAAATCGGCCCGCTGCGCGGTCTAGGTCGCCTTCGCCGTCCACCAGTTCGTCGGCGGCGAGCGGGATGGGTGAGCGCCAACCATCGAGCGAGGCCTCTGCGCCAACCGCCACGGGCTGCTCAATCAGTACGACGCCCATGGATTTGAGGATCGGGGCATGGGCGGCCAGCATCTCCGCGGTCCAAGCCTGATTGGGATCGACGATCAGCGCGGCATCTGGCGCGCCGCGCTTCACCGCCGCGATGGCGGCAATCGGATCATCGGCGTTCACCTTGACCTTGAGCAGGCGGAAATCGGCAAAGCGCCGCGCGGTCGCCTCATAATCGGCAAGGCTGCGGATGCCGATGGTGTAGGCCGTCGTGACAGGGGCCATAGCGATGCCGGTCAGCGCCGCGATCCCGCCGGGCGCGGCCTTTGCCTCCAGATCCCACAGCGCCGCATCGAGCGCAAACCGCGCGCCGCCCGGCGGGAGCAGGGCGGGCAGGTCGCTTTGCCCGGCACCGGCCAGAACTGGCGCGCGCACGCTCTCAAGCTGGGCCGTCATGCTGGCGACTGTTTCGCCGGCATAGTCCACCCCGCATGCCTCGCCGCGCCCGCGCGCGCCGGTTTCACTGGTCAGGATCACGGCAATCGCGTCCTGCTCGGTCTGCGCGCCGCGCGCGATAACGAACGGCTCGCGCATCATCCAGCGTTGCGGCAGGATTTCCATGCGAACACCTGTCGGGCCTCTGCTCATTTGGCACCGCCATAAATCGATTCGATGTGATCGAGCGCGCTGTCCAGCCCGAAGCGCAGCGGATCGAACACCGGCAAGCCGTGCGCTGCGGCAGCCTCGGCAGCGGCGGCATGCGCGGCCGCTTCGTCCAGTCTCGAGGTATTGAGGCTGATCGCCACAAAGCGCGCCGCCGGGTTGGTCACGCGCGCTGCATCGAGATAGCGCCGCATGGCCTCGCCCAGCGGCGGGATCACGGCCCAGGGCAGGTCTTCGATATGGCGGCGCGCAGGCTCATGGCAGAGCACCAGCGCATCGGGCTGCGAACCATGGAGCAGACCCAGCGTGACCCCGGCATAAGCCGGGTGGAACAGCGCGCCTTGGCCCTCGATCACATCCCAATGATCGGGCGCAGCGGCGGGCGAGAGCGTTTCGGCTGCGCCTGCGATGAAATCGGCCACGACCGCGTCAATCGCCACGCCCTCGCCTGCGATCATGATGCCGGTCTGCCCGGTGGCGCGGAAATCGGCCGCGTGGCCGCGCGCCTTGAGGCCGCGGGCCAAGGCCAGCGCGGTGTATTTCTTGCCGAGCGCGCAATCTGTGCCCACCGCCAAAAGACGCTTGCCGGAACGCTTTTCGCCAGTGCCTGCGGGAAATGTGCGATCGGAATGGCGGACATCGTGGAGCGCCCGCCCGGTCCGTGTGGCGGCCTCGGCCACCGCGGGAATGGCACTCAGCCGGGTGTGCAGCCCGCTGACGAGGTCAAGCCCCGCCTCAAGCGCCGCGACCAGCCCGGGCACCCAGGTTTCGGGAAGCGCTCCGCCGAACGGCGCTATGCCGATCACCATCGAGCGCGCGCCTGCTGCATATGCGGCGGCGGGGTCCAGCATCGGCAAGCCGAGATCGACCCGTCCTTCGGGCAAACGCCATTGACCGGTCACCGCCTCGGGCACCCAGTCGCGCAGGCCGAAGGCGGTTTTGGTCGAGCGCGTGTTCTGCGCATCGCCGGTGAAAAGGAGGTAGGGCTTCTGGATCATCGTGGTTTCCCTAAGCTTGGTTTCCCCAAGGTTGGGCGCTTTGATGAACCAGTGGCCCTGTGCATTCAAGACGCCGCGCAAATGGGGAGGTGCTGTCTGACAGCAAAGCGCTTTGCGGCAATTGAATTTGCAGGTTTGTGCAAAATTGGTCGGGACGAGAGGATTCGAACCTCCGACCCCCACACCCCCAGCCGCTTTTTTTGGGGGTTCATGGTGCAACGCAATTGCTCCGATAATTCTTGATTTTCCCTAAGAAATCAGCCACTTTTTGATAACTTAGGGCGTTGCGCGCGGTGCCATTTTGATGCGCCTTGTTTCACCAAGTTGCACCACCAGCGCACCACCAGAATGATTCGCGGACCAAGCAAAGGCGGTAGACGATGCGTGCGGCACTTACCCAAATGGCAATCGACAAGTTGCCCGTTCCGGCTTCCAAAGTCGAGCATCGCGACACGAGGCTAAAGGGGTTGGTTCTGCGAGTGATGCCATCGGGCGTTAAATCTTGGTATTGCGAATACGGGCGTGGGAAGCGGGTCTTCCTCGGACGGGCAGATGTGCTCGGCGTTGCCGATGCGCGTGAGAGCGCCCGCACGATCCTTGCTGATGTTTATCGCGGGATTGACCCTATAGAAGCACGCAAGCCAAAGCCGGGCGTCCCGACCTTTCAAGACTTCCTTGATGGCGACTATAAAATCTGGGCGAAGGCCAATCAGCGGGCGCACGCGCAGAACCTCAAGCGGCTGGCGACGGCTTTCAAGTCCTTGCTGAATAAGCGGCTGGATGAAATCACAGGGCTGGATGTCGAGAAGTGGCGCGCCAGTGAGATTGAGCGAGGCCTCAGCCTGGAAACCATCAACCGCGATATTTCGTCGATCAAGGCAGCGCTCAATCGCGCTGTCGATTGGGAACTGATTTCGGCCAATCCTCTCGCCAAGGTCAAGAAGTCGAAAACGGACGACTGCCTCAAGGTCCGGTTCCTCAACGACAATGAAGAGAAGAGGCTTCGCGCTGCGATGGATGCGCGTGAGGAGCGCCGTCGCGCCGAACGCGATTCTGCCAATCATTGGCGGCGTGAACGCGGCTATGTTCTGCTCCCCAGCCTGCGAACGGTAATGTTCACCGATCATGTGAAGCCGCTCATCCTGCTGTCGATCAACACTGGCTGCCGTCGCGGTGAATTGTTCGATCTCACATGGTCCAACGTCGATCTCGACCGGCGCATTCTGACCGTGACAGGAGCTACCGCCAAATCCAAGCGGACGCGCCATATTCCGCTAAATCGGGAGGCAACTCTGGTCCTGCAGGGTTGGCGTGCACAGGCAGAAGAAGCGGACGGGTTGGTGTTCCTCAATGAAGCGGGGGAGCGGTTTGATCGCGTGAACTTCTCTTGGCGTCGTTTGCTCAAGGATGCCGACATTGCCGCATTCCGTTGGCATGACATGCGCCATCACTTTGCATCGCGGTTGGTGATGGGGGGTGTCGATCTGAATACCGTTCGCGAGCTGCTCGGCCATAGCGACTATGCCATGACGTTGCGCTATGCCCATCTCGCTCCCGAACATAAGCTGAAGGCGGTTGAGGTGCTTGATCGCCGAACGTCCCTTGCAGCGGCGGCATGACGGTTATCATAGATTGACTTTGTTGGCAGATATGACTACATATGACGAAATCGCGTAACACCCTTCGCACAATCTCTTGGATTAAGGCGGCGCGGAAGGATTTTGAGGCGTTTCCCGACCGGGCCATGAATCGGGCGTTTGATGCCCTGACCGTCGTGGCAGATGGTGGGACACCGGAAATCGCCAAGCCGCTCGCCGGACTTGGGGCAGGTGTGTGGGAACTGGCGATCAAGGAGCGCGGCGACGCCTATCGCGTCGTTTACGCGCTGCAAGTGGGCGACGACATCTGGGTGGTTCATGCCTTCCAGAAGAAATCGACCAAGGGAATTTCGACGCCGCGCCACGAAATCGACCTCGTGCGCGAGCGTATCAAGCGGTTGAAGGAAATGCTCGATGGCTGACCATGATGACGATTTCGAGCTGGTCCGTGGTTCCGGCAACGTCTTTGCCGATTTCGATGTGCCCGACGCGAATCTTCGTCAGTTTCGCGCTATCCTTGCCGCTGAAATCGTCAAAACGCTCGATAGCGAGGGACTGACGGTGCGCGATGCCGAGGCGCGCACCGGCATCGCGGCTGCGGATTTCTCGCGCATCCGCCAGGTCAAACTCGACCGTTTCACCATTGACCGGTTGATGCGTATTCTCGACCGGCTCAACCGGGATGTCCGCGTGAGGATTTCGGTCGCACCTCGTGCGCGTCCGGCGAAGGGGCCGATGGCATCGCCGCTTACTGCGTGAAGTCCGAGGCCCGACATTGGCGAAGGGCGTGAATGCTGCGGGTGTTGTAGGCGATTTGAACGGTTACGCTGCTTCGCGGAGTTGCACGATCCGCTGGAACTCGGCCAACAGTTCGGGGTGACAGCGGGCAAGGTGGTGAACCACGCGCACGTTTTCCGTCATGCGGGCCAGATAGCCGGTCGCCAAAACCAAATCGAGATGGTCGGTTCCGTAACTTTGCTCGATCATGCGGAACTCGCGGTCGATGTTCGTCGCTTCCCGTTCCATGTGCTCGATCTGCTCATCGCTGAGACCCCGCACGGTCTTGCGTTTTTCGCTGGTCAACAGATGCTGCGGCGTGGCGGCAACAAGCGACTTGGCATAGGGCCATGAAAACCTGTTCATCGCGATCATGGTTTCGGCGACTTCGATCTGCCGCATAGGACGCAGCTTTTTCATCTCGCGAAATGTGTTGAGAGGCACCATCCGGTCTTGCAACAGCTTTGCTACCTCGTCGCAAATTCCGTCCAGCAAGCGTCGTTTGCTGCGAATACTCGAAATGTTGACGTTGAGCGCCCGCGCAAGGCGCTCCTCTGAAACGCCCTTCTCAAGAGCCTTCAGGATCATTTTATGTTCCTGAACGATAGCCATGCGGCTGATGCGCTTGTTGTAGGTGATGGCCTCGTCGTCGGTCGCCACTAGGCATACAACATCCTTGTCCCCGCGCGCCTTCAGAATGTCGATGCGGATATGCCCGTCTAGCAGCCGGTATCGCTCGTCCTTCCCCGGCACGCGAACGACGACGGGCGGCTCGATAATGCCGACTTCGGTGATTGATGCCGCGATCTGGCCGTATTTGGGCGATTTCCGGGTCGATTCTGGCATCGCGCGTAGAAGCTCGATCTCGCCAAGCTGAATCCGCAAACTGGTCTGTTCAAAGGCCAGCTTGATTTTTCGCTGCCGATTGCTCCGGGTCACTGGACGCTGATCCTGACTTTGTGAATCCGATCCGCAAGCCGGGCCGGAATCGTTGCAAGCCCTTCATCTTCAAGGATCGCCACGAAAGTTTCGTCGTTCGATAGCTGGCTCAGCGCTTCGACGATGAAGACGAGGCGATTGCGGGTCGCCTCTGTCTTGCGGATCATCATGCGCTTTCGTTCGGTGTCCTCCTGAAAGGCCTTCACCAGCCCCTCGGGTGTTGTCGCTGCATCTTTGCTTACCAGCTTGGTGAGTTTGGCGGCCTTGCCAGACCGCTTTCGCACGTCCACCAAACGGCGTGCGGCGATCAGCGCGCGGCCGCGCAGGAGATTGTCTTCATAGGCCTTGTGCAACGCGGCCTGCACACCCTGATCGTCGGCTTCGCAGATTTCGAGGGCGACGGATATGGGGAGATAGCCCGCCTCCACGGCAGCGACTAGACGCCGCTCGCCGCGTTCCAAAAGCCTTCCCACGATATAGACATAATTGGCGGAAAGCCCGGTCATGGCGGCGATTTCGTTGTCGGAATAGCCGCGCCCGCGCATCCCGAGGATGTCTTGCAACTGTCCGTCGTCAGAACATTTGGCACAACTCGCGGCGTAAATTAGCGGAGTGCGGGCCTCGTCTGGGGTTGGGTTTTAGGCGGCGAGCTTGCGGTGTTGCAAGCGCCGATGCTCGATGGTTTGTCGCTTGATCCTTTCACGTTGTTT
>NZ_CAMBTS010000115.1 GCF_945870625.1 Novosphingobium sp. Chol11
GTTTCCACGCCCAGCCCGTGCACGCCGCGCTCCAGCATGAAGCGCACCGCATCCGCCGAAGGCCCCGGCGTATGCGCGCCGTCCTCGCGGCGGTTGGTATAATCGGCCTCGCTGCGCTTCGACCAATCGGTGCGCAGCAGCAGCCATGCGCCGCTTGGGATTGGCCCATGCACCGCTTCCCAGCTTTCCAGATGCGCAGGTTCGATGATCAAGTCGGGATCGGCCGCCGCCTCTGCGGTCAGATCAATCACCACGGCGGGCGCAAGGAGATGCTCGGGCGCGATCGTATCGGTGGTGTTATTGGGCAGATCGCGGCCGCTGATCCAGTGCACCGGCGCGTCGAAATGCGTGCCGGTATGCTCGTTCATCGTGAACTCGTTCCAATACCAGGCCACGCCGCGCTCGTCATAGCGGCTGACCTCGCGGCTGCTGAACCCGGCACATTGACCAAACTCCGGCGGCAGTTCGAGAGCAGGGGTTTGCGGCGACAAAGCCTGGGTGAGATCGATCACCCGAACGGACCCGCCGCCCAGAGCCGCTGCCAATTGTCCGACTATGCCCATGCCCGCTCTCCCACGACTCAATCGAGAATACGAGAACTTTCAACTAAATCCAGCGCCGTTTGACGTAAGCTGTCACAATTTTGCGCAGCAGGCGCGCGGCGGGAGAACGGTGCGGAAATGCTGAAAGATGCGCTCTGCGCTTATCTACCCGCAGCCTCCCGCGCGTGTCGCGGGGCAGCCGTGGCCCGATCCGCAACCACGGCCCATCCGAAAACCAGCAGAAATCTTATGCAAACAAATCGGCCCTAATCCGCCCAATACGGCCAATTGCATCGTCCACGCCTTCGCGGTTTTCCTTCCGCGCAAACACCTCAAGCTCAAGAGCAACTGCCCCAAGATCATGGAGATCATGCATCAAGGCAGCACCGGCCAGCTTATGGGCATGCAGTTCCAAGTCGCGCCATTCGGGCACATCGGCGCTCAATTCTATTGCCTCGAAATAGGCGCAGACATGGGCCCTGAATGCCGAGTCCAGCCCTGTTATGTCCCGACGGGATTGCCGCGTTCCAACGCCCAGAATTTTTCGGATCATGCCCAGATTGATGGGCTTCTGAATGACCGCATTGACCATCCCGAGTTGCTGCGCGTGAACATGGTCACTCGTAACCTGCGCCGTGATCAGGACTATTGCTCCAACTGTCAGCCCCGGCGCCTGTCTGATTCTGTTGGCTATCTCGAGGCCATCCAGATCAGGCAGATTGCCATCAACAAACACAACGTCATGCGCCTGCGTGTGGGCCGCGAGCCACGCCAAGGCTGATTTGCCGCATTCGAACGCTGTCACGTGGTGGCCATCAAGCGCGAACATGCGTTGCAGCACGTCACGGCTAAACGGCTCATCTTCGATCAGAACCACAGTCTTCGGCTTGCTCGCGTGCTCGTGCGCCGCCGCATCTGGCAGGTTCGCGGAAGCAAGCGGCAAGGTCAGAATGAACCGCGCACCGGTTGCCGATTGGTCAGGCGCTGCCAGAACGAGCTGGCCTGCCATGGATTGGGCCAGCTTTCTTGCAAGCCAAAGGCCGATCCCATGGCCAGGAGCGTCGCCTGCCGATGCACCGCGAACGAACGGCTCGAAGACCTTCACGATCTGTTCGGGCGGAAGGCCGGGTCCTTGATCGGCAACCTCGAACGACCAATGATCGCCATCTTGCGAGACCTTCAGCAACACATCTCCGGCGCCATATTTGCGCGCGTTGTTCAGCAGGTTGTCTAGGATCTGTTGCAAGCGCTTGTCGTCGCCAAACAGTCCGATCCCGATGCCCTGCGGCGCTTCCAGCAACAGCGACATACCCGCAGCCGCGAGCGGATCGGCGTGGGTGTCGAGTATGTTGCGCAGCAGGACTGCAAGTTCGAATGCGCGCGGGTTGATCGCCAGTTCCCCGGCCTCGAGCGCAGTCACAGCCGAGAGGTCGTCAACCATCGACGCCAGCCGGTCGATCGACTGCGTCACGATCGCAAGATCGCGGCTCTTTCCGCTTGCTGCGTCGATCAGATCGACCGCACCAGACATCGCTTGCAATGGGGTCCGTAACTCGTGCCCGACCAGCGCAAGCAGCCTCGATTTAGCGCGACTTTCACGCTCCGACTTTTCAAGTTGGCGGGCCATGTCTTCAAGCTGTTCGGCGGGATCGACGACAGGCAAGGGGCGTAGCCTCGAATGGCTGTCGATGCTGGCACCCCAGGCAACCCACGCTGCCCGCGCCTGTTCAAGCAGTGCTGCGGCATCGGCGGTTCGGTTGCGGGCTGTCGCAAGATCGGCGGCAAACAGGCATGCGAGGCTCGTTTCGTGAGGCCGCCCCAGCGTCGATGACGTCTGCACCGCCTCGATCATCACGCGATAGGCCAGATCGAGCTTGCCGCGGCGCTTCGCGATCAACGCCCGCAGGATCAGGATGCGCCCACGATTGTCACCGGGGCATAGTTTCGCGGCTTCGTCGATATTGCGAATGTCCTCGGGCCAGCACTCGCGCTGTACTGCCAGCATCGCCACCGCCCGATGAAACCGCAGTTCGCGCACGCCGGGGTGCGACATCATCCCGATGCTGAGCTTGCGCGGCACCTTCATCAAAATATCGAGCGATTGCTGAAAATCGGCCCGCAGGTTTTGGTAGGCCAGCCAGGTCAGCAGCGGGGTTTCCAAAGTGTGGGGGCAATAGGGATCGATCTTGATTTGTGGGTCGGCGGCATGTCCCTGCAGCAGGCGGCTTGCCATCCAGATTTGCGCGGCTGCGGCGGCGCTGGTCTGATTGCCGACGCGCTGCGCAAAGGCCCGCGCTGCCTCCGCCAGCTGTTCGACCTTGGCCAGCTGTTCGCCGGCGCGCCAGTGCAGATGCGCCTTGCTGAGCAAGATCCATGCCGCGACCAAAAGATCGCCCTCAGCAACGGCTCGCGCATGGAGGTCATCATGTGCTGAAGCGAACCTGCGCGCCGGATGAGTCCACAGCTTGCCGAAAAAATTGCCGCGATAGGCACTGGTCGGCCAGCGTGGCTCTGCATCGCGCCCTTCTTCCAATATCCGATCGCCCAGCTGGCTGGCGAGCCGATTGCGGCCCATGAAGTTGGCCATGAACACCGCCGCCGAAAGGCCGACACTGGTGTTGCGTGTCGCGCGCGACAAGGCAAAGCGGCGCGCGACAGATACCACGTGCGGCGAGCCATATTCATAGAAGATGGTCGAGGTCGTTGCGCTCAGTGCAAGGATCTCATGATCTGGCGGATCTGCTGTCAGAGGCAGGGCGCGGTAGAAATCTCCGGCAAGATTTGTCCAGATCACATCGAACCGGGTCGAGAGCGCCGACGGTGGGTCGGGGATGTCCCACCCGAGCAACCGATGTCCTTGCAATGCAAACTGGATCGCAGCGGTGCGATCACCCTGCGCGCGGGCAGCGCTGGCCGATAGTGCATAGGCAAAAGCAATATCCCCGCGGCTGCTTGCGAGCCTGCGCAACTGGGCCGCACATGGGACCACGTAATCGAGCTCGCCTGCCACCATCTTGGCCACCGCACATTGGGTCAAGATTGAAGAAGTTGCTGCTTCAAGCCCGCCGACCATCCGGATCGCGAGGCTGGCAAGACGACTGGCCCTGTCGATATCGAGCGAACGTAGCGCCAGTCCGACACCCTGCACCAGTGGATCGGCCCAAATCCGGTCGGCAGGTTCAGGCGGGTTTACCAGCAGCAGCGTTTCCAGCGCGTGCTGGCGGGCGGGGTCATCGCCAAGAGATGGCAGCAGCAGCCGCGCTGCCGCATTGGCCAGCAATGTGTTTGAGGGGGCCACCGCACAATCGCCAACCGCCGCCCTGATCGTATCGTGCTCAAACCGGATCGACCCGCCAGCCAACACCATCAGCCGCGCCTGCACGAGCGCCGCAATGGCCGCTTCGAAAGCCGCACCTTCCAGACCGCTGGCGGCGCGCAAGACCGCAAGTTCGGTGACATCGCCCAGCATGGCAGTCAGCACGGCCAGCCTTTGGGCTGCTGCTGGCAAGCCGGATAGCTGCGTTGCAATCACGCGAGCGAGGTCATCCTGCAAAGCGGCCGCAATCGTTTCAGGGTCGGTCAGGGACCGTCCCTTGGCAAGCTCCGCAGCGACAGCCTCCGCCCGCTGATGAAGATCGAGCGGCCGGGTCGTGGTTTGGGGCAACAGCGCGTCCAACGGCGCTGCGATAGCTTCGCCCAGCAGCTGCGCCAGAAGCGCGCGCCGCCCCGCAGGCGCCAGTCCGGCTATCGTCAGCGCCAGTTGATCGGGCAGGTCCCGCGCGAGGCAGGGTTGCCAGGTCCGGCCGGTCACGATGAGATAGACCGGCACAGCCGCCGCACCGTCGACCGCCCTCAGATAAAGACGCCCGACATCTTCCGAGGCCCTGTCCCAATCGTCGATCACCAGCACGAGCGGCACGCCGAAGCCAGCCAGCCATGTTATCATCCGCCGGAACATGTATGCCATTTGCTCGGCCATGGCATCGGCATCCTGCATGGCTGCGACGGGCATGGTGCGGCGAAGCATGATTGCGTCAAACAGCGCGTGCGCTGGCCCCATCGCTTCCCGCAGCTGCTCAAGGCCTGCGGCTGGCTCATACAATTCCTCAAGCGCTTCATCCAGCAACTGGCGCATGGCGCGCAGCAGCGGAGTTGCGCCCGTTTCGCCGCTGGTATGCTTGGCCGTCCCGATCAGCGCGCGGTGCCCTCTCAGGATTTGTGCAGCCTTTTGCGCCAGCGCGGATTTGCCGACCCCGGCATCGCCGGTGATGACAATCCGCCGGACGCCGGCCTCGATTGCATCCGAAATACGGGTTATCTCGTCCGACCGGCCGATCAGCACGGCATTGCCTGACCCAGTCACGCCGCGCTGGCTGGGCCGGTTCTGCCCAGCCGGTAGCCAAGCCCCGGCACCGACGAAATGTTCAATCCGCTATCATCGTTGCCGGCCTGGAACTTGCGCCTGAGACGATAAATCAGGGTGTCGACGGTCCTGAGATCGCCGTCCTGCGCCCGCCGTGCTGCAACCTTGCTCAGCCGCTCACGGCTTACGATCCGCCCGCCCGCCTCGGCAAGCAGTGCGAGGATCGCCACTTCGCCGCGGGTTAGTGCAATCTGCACTGATGCAGCGTCTGAATGCGTATCAGCGCGCGCCACGCGCGCATCGAGATCCACCTCCCAGCCCTCAATCTTGATAACGTTGCCGATCTGCGCTTTGCGGCGGCGCAGGACGGCGCGGATGCGCGCGATCAACTCGCCATTATGGAATGGCTTGACGACATAATCATCGGCTCCCGCCTCCAGCACGGCGATGCGTTGTTCGGGCTGCCACCGGGCGGTGACAGCAAGAATAGCAATGGTCTTGGAGCCGGCGAGGTCCGCGATCAGCTCCTGCCCCGTCCGCCCCGGCAGACCAAGATCGATGAGCGCAAGATCGATCGATTCCTCGCGCAGGATGGCGTCACAGGCCGCCGCATCGCTTGCCTCCCAGACCTGCCAACCTTGCGCGCGCAGCAGCGTACCGAGCGATTGCCGCGTCAGCGTCTCATCTTCGACAATGACAGCATGCACTTGCATTGCTCTGTCCGGGCCCCCCACCCTCGCACCATTTTCCCTATCGTCCCGCCCTTCACAAGCAGATTTCAAACTGCCCTGCTCGGTCAGGATCAACAAAACCGGGCGTGTCGACATCTTGTTGACATCAGCTTCGCAGAAATGGCGAGCACAGCTCGCAAACGACGCATTGTCGACAAGCTGTCGATTGGAGTCCCCCGCAAGCCGATTATTGTTGGCCCAAACAACCACGAGGTGGGTCAAACCTCGGGAGCATTTCGTCGGGAAGGGAGAAGACCATGAAACGTTGTGCAACCATTTGTTTCGCTAGCGCCCTTATCTTCGGAATGATGGCCACTTCCGCCAATGCGCAGGCTATCGTCACAGCGTCGGGCTCCCCGACGATTGCCAGCTATCACTCTCGCGGCATGTGCCTTGATGTGCGCGCCGACGACAAAGCAGTGCTGTTGTGGACCTGCCACGGCGGCGCCAATCAGGCGTTCCGCTTCGCCAGCGGCAATTATGGTCTGATTTCGCTGGGCAATCGGCAATGCCTGACCGGCGGACGAAGCCGGGGAGCGGGGCTCACCGTGCAGACCTGCAACAATGCTGACCAGGCCCAGAAGTGGGGCTTCCAGAGCGACGGTTCATTGCGCAACGAAATGAGCTTATGCGCCGACATCGAAGGCGGATCGCGGGCGGCTGGCACCCGCATCGTGAGCTGGGACTGCAACGTAGGATCTACCAACCAGACTTGGTATCCGGCTGTGGTCACAAGAGCAGTGACCGCCGGGGTGCAGACCATGTCTGCCATGTCTGTCGGTATGCAACGCGGACCAGTGCTGGGGCTGATCGGCAGCGCGGGCTTCAGCGGCAACAATATGGTTGCAGCGGGCGGGGGCAATATGGTGGCCGCTGGTGGCGGCAATCTCGTTGCGGCCGGCGGGGGCAATCTGGTGGTCGGAGGTGCCGGGCGCCTGATTGCAGCCGGTGGAGGCAATATGGTCGCAGCGGGCGGTCTCAATGTCGTGCCGACCAATGGCGGCGGCCTGCTTCCCAGAAACTGGAGCTTTTTCAACAATCGGTCGGTGGGTCAATTGGTCGGCAATGATGGGGCCAGCATTCGCCAGTGACCCGGGCGGATCGCCCTTCGCTCGTCCAGCTGATGTGGTCTGCGATCATGCATCGATCAAAATCCGCACCCGCCAGCATGGCTTTGCTGGCGGGTGCGGCCGTGCTTGCCCTACCCGACCCAAGCCTTGCACAGCCCGCCGGCAGCGCGACCAAGGCGGGCGGGCAAGCGGATCTGATCTTCTGGCAATCAGTCTCTGACAGCAACGACCGGGCACAATATGAGGCTTATTTGGCCGCATTTCCGCAAGGACTTTTCGCGCGGCTGGCGCAGGCCAAGATCAACGCCACGGCATCTTCGCAGTCGCCTGCCGCATCAGTGCCAACGCCCCCTCAGGCGATTGCGAAAGCCGAGCAGCCGCGAAAACAAGTGGCCTCGCGCTCCAGCGTGTCGCCAGCACTGCCCCGCTCTGCAAGCGCCTTGCCATTGCTTGACCAGCCCTTTGTCGAGCACCTGCGCGCGATCGCGATGACGCAAGGCAAACGTTATCAGAACACCAGCGTCATTCTGCCCCCCAGGCCGATGATCACGCTGGTGGGGTCGCTCGAACTTCCGCCGCAATTCTGTTCTGCGCTAGAACGCAATGCGTTCTACGAAAACCGCTTCCGTCCGCTGATTGATCGCGCCAGTGAGAACAACGCGCAGGCCATCGCGCACATGGAACGGCTGAACAGCATGGTCAAAGAAGCGGAAAATCGCGGAGACAGCAATGCCTCGGGCGCGCTGGCCCAGGAATCGCGCAGTTACCAGCCGGTCGCCATGGCAATCTACAATGATCGGGTCGCGCTGGAGCCGATATTCACGCGCATCATGGCTGTGCCCGTTGTCGCTTGTAAAAAGGTAACACCATGACCAGCAGAGTTATCGGACTAGGCGTTGCATTGACGCTCAGCCTCGCCGCCGCCGCTGTGGCCCAAACGCCGAGCTCCGAAGCGAGGGATGCTAGCCGGGTGTACGAATTGGCGGTGATGCTCGAATCTGTCACGCTGCGCTGCAAACTCATCGGGATAGACCGTCAGCCAAAGTTCCAGACTTTCACGGCGCGACAAAAGCGCGGCCTGACCGGCGCAAAAGAAGCCTTGATGCGGCATTTTGAGGCCGTCGCAAAAGCCGACATGAACCGCGAAATTGATCGGTTCTACATCAGGACTTACAACTTCTACGGAACTGGCAGGACCGACCAAGAGAGCTGCAACAGCTTTGCAGAACTCATGGACATTTTGGCTGAGCCAGATGCCGACGCCGCCTTGCTGACGAGAGTTGCCGAGATCATGGTGCCCGATCCGATGCTCGATGCCTATCCGTAAACAGCGGCGCGGCGCGGCCGAAGCTGCGCTGCCGACGCGGCCAACACAGCAAGAACGAGTTTCAATCGCCAATCCGAAGGACAACCAATGCACAAGTGGATCATGTCCATCATAGCGGCGGCGACACGGCTGTTTCCCGCACATGCGCAGGCTCAGGCGCAGAATTTCCAGATTGGCGAGACTGTGACCTGTTACGGTTACACCGGCCCCATTCTCCGGCTCGAGCCGCGCCCCGGGCGGGATCCGTTCTTCATCGTCTATGCCGAAGGTACGGGCACCTCGAATGAAATCCGGTGCGTGGCGAAGGAAATGAAAAGGGCGGCCGCGCTCCCCAGCTTCGCTCAGCTGTGCCGGCCTGGAACCAAGTTGGAAGCGGCGTGGGGCATTTCGTGGAAAGAGGCTACGGTGCTGGCTGCCCCCAACAGCCAGGGGCAATGCCGCGTCAGCTTTGATGGTTATGACAGCATGTGGGACAGCTTCGTCACCGCAGGAATGTTGCGCCAGCGCGGATCGGGGCCGATTGTAAAGCCAGCCAATCCAGTCAGCCGGACATCAGCCGCCACGGCTGCCTTGCCGGCGACAGCACCCAATGGGACCTACAAGTGCCACAAGATCCTGGTGGGCGGCCAGCTTGGCGCCGTCGGGACCCTGTCGATGCGCGGCGGCAAGGGGACTGCCAACAGCTTGCCCAGGGGCTGGGCAATCCGCTCGATCAAGCCGAGAGCGCGCGACCAGCGCGGGCGTCTGGTGCTCGCGGTCGATTATCAGACGGCAAGCGGCAACCGCGACCGCATGGATTGCGTCTTGCAGTGAAGCGCGGCGGCATCGGCCCGCAATCCGCCAGCAAGCTCAGCTTTGCCTCGAACTTGATGCTGTTAGACAGAGCAGTAAGTTAGGTCTGCAACCGACGAGGGCGGTTGCAGACCTCCCTGGCCAAGTTGTGTGCGCGATGGGCACTGGGGGCGATGTGGCGCTGAAGAGCCGCGACAGATCAGATTACCAGGTCAGGATCCGGGAAGTTAGCGGGAGCGGAGCCTCGCAAAGAGCGATTCTTGCTTCCGAACAACTCCGGAAAACCAAGCTACAAAGCGAGTATATGGGCTTGAACCGCACCTGAAGCGCAGCCTAGCAAATGGGAGAAATCACCCCGAGAGCACATAAGGCTTTCGCCTCACGCCTCTATGCCCTTGCCTCTAAACGAAAAATGGAGCGGGCGAAGGGATTCGAACCCTCGACCCCGACCTTGGCAAGGTCGTGCTCTACCACTGAGCTACGCCCGCTCGTGCGCATCAGACTGCGGGACAATCAAGCCTGCAGCCGTGGTGAGGGGCGCTCTTAGCGGCACTGCTTGGCGGGCGCAACTGCAAAAAACGCGCCGCGCACGCCCGCTGCGCCAAATCCCGCAAATCCCTGCGCCGCGCCAATCTGCCCCACAACGCTCTTGCCGAACGCACCCCACTTCCCACATGAAGGAAATAGGGAACTGGTGCGTGTTCGGAGAAGCTTAGTGGCGAGCCTTGGACTTAATCTCGACGAGCAAAAGGCGGTTGATCGCTTCCGCAAGAATGTGGTCGAGCCGTCGATGACCAAACTGGTCGTGCTCGATTTCTGGGCCGAG
>NZ_CAMBTS010000116.1 GCF_945870625.1 Novosphingobium sp. Chol11
ATCTGCCCTCCCGGCCACTCGCACCCTAAGCAGAACACGACGCCCTCCCCGCAGCGCCAGTGCAGGCGCCGCACCGGTCGCGCGATCCCCCCTCTGCCCAGACGCCGCACCCGTGCGCCCGAAATCCGAATCCAACAGGATCGCGGCGCGGCAAGCGCCTATTCCACCCGCTCAGCAATCATCCCTGAACGCGGCGGCAAGGACGCGCCGACGCCGGCCCCGTTCACCGCCATGATCACCCGCCAGCCGGCCTCCAGCGCATGATCGAGCGGCGCATCTCCCAGATTGAACACGCAGCGCAGCGCCCCCGCCTGCGTGCTCCGGTCGAATACCAGCAGCGGCTCGGGCGTTTCGATCGGCGCAAAATCTCCGATCCGCAGCTCCGGCCTCGCGCGGCGCAGCGCCGCAAGCTGGCGCGTCAGGTTCAGCACCGAGGCGGCATCGCGCTCCTGCACATCGACCGCCAGATCGAGATGCACGTCGGGCATCGGCAGCCATGGCTCGGCGCGCGAAAACCCGCCATGCGCCGCCCTCGCCGCCGCCGCTGGCCCCGCCCACGGCATCGGGGTGCGCGCGCCGTCGCGGCCCAGCGTCTGCGGCCAATTGGCAATAGCCTCCGGGTCCTGCAACCGTTCGAACGGCACTTCGGCCTGCGGCAGGCCCAGTTCCTCGCCCTGATAGAGAAAGATATTCCCGCGCAGGCAAAACAGCAGCAGCAGGCATAGCCGCGCCATCGCATCGCCGTGTTCCGGCGCGGCCCAGCGCGAAATCACGCGCGGCGCGTCGTGGTTGGAAAAGGCCCAGCTTGGCCACCCCTCCCCCGCCGTCCCTGGCCAGCCCCCGATCACCTCGCGCACCAGCGCGGCGCTCAGCTTCTCGGCATAAAGAAAATCGAAGCCGTAAGCGCTATTGAGCCGCGTATCGCCTGCGGTGAACGCTTTCATCTCCGCGTCCGCCTCATCGCCGCCCACTTCGGCCACGGTAAAGCGGTCGCCCGGATATCCGTCGATCACCCCGCGCAGCCGCTCAAGGAACGGGACGATGCCGGGGTGCGACTGGTTGTAAACATGCAGCTGGAAATCGAACGGCCGCGTCCGCCGCCCTTCCCCCTCGGGCCGGGGCGGATTGTCGGTCAGCGCCAGATCGTGCATCGCAAAGTTGATCGCATCGAGCCGGAACCCATCCACCCCCCGGTCCAGCCAAAACCGCGCCACATCGAGCAGCGCCTCCTGCACCGCCGGATTGTGCACATTGAGATCGGCCTGCGTGCTCAGGAAGTTGTGCAGATAATACTGCCCGCGCCGCGCATCCCACGTCCACGCCGCCCCGCCAAACACCGATTGCCAGTTCGACGGCGGCGATCCATCGGGCTTGGCATCGGCCCACACATACCAGTCGGCGCGCGGCCCGGTGCGGCTCGCCCGGCTTTGCTCAAACCACGCATGCTGGTCCGAGGTATGCGAATAGACCTGATCGATGATCACTTTGAGGCCCAGCGCATGCGCGCGCGCGCACATCGCGTCGAAATCCGCCAGCGTGCCGAAAATGCTGTCGACCCCGCGATAATCGGCAATGTCGTAGCCGAAATCGCGCATCGGCGAGGTGAAGAACGGCGAAAGCCAGATCCCGTCCACCCCTAGCGAGGCAACATGGTCCAGCCGCGCGGTGATCCCCGGCAGATCGCCGATGCCATCGCCATTGGCATCCATGAAGCTGCGCGGGTAAATCTGATAAATCACCGCGCCCTTCCACCAGGGTTCGCTCTGTTCTGGGTTCATGCTCGGGACCACCTGCTGCCGATGTTGTGCCTAGAATGCTGCGCTCGCGTCGCTATGCCCGCGAACGGCAAGCCACATCAACCCTCGCATCCGCCGCCCGCATGAGATTGTGCTGGAACCGCGCGGCCGTGCAGGGCAAGGGGATGCGCATGCTGCGGTCCCTTCGTGTGTTCCTGTTCTGGGATCCGTTTCTCCTCCTGCTCCTCGGCGTGGTCGCGGCGGCCACGCTGTTTCCGGTGCGCGGCGCGGCGGCCATCTGGGCCGCGAACGCCGCCAATGTCGCCATCGCCCTCTTGTTTTTCATGCACGGCGCGAAGCTCTCGCGCGCCGCCATTGTTCAGGGCGCGGGCAACTGGCGGCTTCATGTGCTCACCCTCGCCTCGACGTATGTGCTGTTTCCCGCGGTTGGCCTCCTGCTGGTGGCGTTGATGCGCGGCTGGGCCAATCCGCTGCTGCTGTCGGGGCTGCTGTTCCTCACCCTGCTGCCCTCCACGGTGCAGGCCTCGATTGCCTTCACCTCGATCGCGCGCGGCAATGTCGCTGCTGCGGTGTGCAGCGCCTCGCTGTCCAACGTGCTCGGCATCGTCTTCACCCCGCTGCTGGTCGCGTTGCTTATGGCGGTGCAGCGCGGCGCGCAGGTTTCACCGTGGCATTCGGTGCGCACGATCCTGTTGCAGCTGCTCGTGCCCTTTCTGGCCGGGCATCTGCTGCGCCCGCTGATCGGCGGCGTGATCGATCGCCATAAAAAGCTGCTCCAGCCGGTGGATCGCACCTCGATCCTGCTGGTGGTCTATTCCGCGTTCAGCGCTGCTGTTGTCGAAGGCATCTGGAACCGGGTGAGCGCCACCGATCTCGCCGAACTGCTGGCGGCCAGCGCGGTCATGCTGGCGCTGGTGATGGGGGCCATGGTGCTCGCCGCCCGCGCCGCCGGGCTGCCGCGCGAAGATGCGGTGGTGCTGCTTTTTGCCGGCTCCAAGAAAAGCCTCGTTTCGGGCGTGCCGATGGCGGGCGCGCTGTTTCCGGCGGCGCAAGTCGGCATCATCGTGCTGCCGCTGATGGTCTTTCACCAGCTCCAGCTCTTCGTTTGCGCGGCGGTGGCGGCGCGGCTGCAGCGCGAGGCAGACACCTGACGCCGCCCCGCGCTGGCAAAGCGCAAACGGTGCTTGCCACGGCGCGGGCGGATCGGCAAAACCATGGCGTCTCTCTTCCAGACGAGCAGGAACCCACGATGACCGCCAAGCGCTCCTTCACGATCCTTCCCTTTGCCGTCCTGGCGCTCACCGCCGCCACGCTGGCCGATGCCGCCGCCCCGCCCTCCGTCACGGCGACCATCGCCGCGCGGCAGGCGAACTTCAAGAAAATGGGCAAGGCGATGAAGATCCTGAGCGATCAATTGAAAAGCTCGGCACCGTCGCAGCCGGCCATGTACGGCGCGGCGCAAGTCATTGCCAGCAACGCACGCCGTCAGGGCCGGATGTTCCCCCTCGGCACCGGCCCGGGAAGCGGCGTCGAAACCGAAGCGCTGCCCGCGATCTGGACCGACAAGGCCGATTTCGACGCCAAGATGCGCCAGCTCGTTAACGAATCGACCAAATTGGTCGCCGTCACCAAGGCCGGTAACGCCGCCGCCATCGGCGCCCAGCTGAAGGCAACCGGCGGGACCTGCGGGGCCTGCCACCGCAAGTATCGCGCCGAAGACGAGTAATATGGCCGAAGCGCAGGCGCGGGTCCCGGGCCCGATCCGGGTCTGGGATCTGCCCGTCCGGCTTTTTCATTGGCTGATCGTCGGGCTGTTCGCGTTCTCGTGGTGGAGCGGCGAGAACCACGACATGGATTGGCATCGCTGGTCGGGCTACGCAGTGCTCGCGCTGCTGGTGTTTCGCCTGTATTGGGGCTTTGCGGGCACCAGCACCGCGCGCTTTGCCGCGTTCGTGCGCGGCCCCGGCGCGGCGCTGACTTATGCCCGGTCGCTGGCGCAACGGCCCTATGTCGCCAAAGTCGGCCACAATCCTATCGGCGGATGGAGCGTGATGCTGATGCTCGCGGCGCTTGTGGTCCAGGTCGCCGCCGGTCTGTTTGCCGTCGATGTCGATGGGATCGAATCGGGTCCGCTGTCCGATTACGTCAGCTTTGAAACCGGCCGCGCGGCGGCGAAGCTCCACCACCTTGTGTTCAACATCGCGTTGGCGGTCGTCGCCGTCCATATCGCGGCGATCATGGTCTACCGCTTCTGGCTGAAAACCGATCTCATCACCCCGATGATCACCGGCAAGCGGCAGAGCGCAAGCCTCCCCCCCGATGCGGCGGCGGCGGCGGTCGGCTTGGGGCTGTCGTGGCGCGCGCTCGTCGGGGTCGCCGCCGCTGCCGCCGTAGCCTATGCCATTTCGGTGGGCTTTCGCTTCTGATCGCTGGCGCAGCGCGAAAAAAGTTTCGCGCTGCCTGCTCTGCCGCTTTTCGAGATGCCGTAGCGTCATGCGGCAAGGCGCTCCTGCCCGCGCTGCCTTCCTCCCGGATGCCCCGCTTTTCGCTGCGCAGCAAATCCTTTAGCGCTAATCTCAGCATGGATTCGCGCTTTGCGCGCGCTGGGAGAACGGCATGGACACCCCCGGAATAACAGGCGCGCCAGACCAGGCCGCCCCAGACGAGGCCGCAATGGGCCTTGGCGCGATGGCGGCGCGGCTCGCGCCGCTCGGCGGGCGCTATCACCTCGATGGCGCACAAGGCTGGCTTCAGGGCCGCACGATGTACGGCGGGGCATCTTCGTTCCTCGCCTATGCCGCCGCGCGCCGCCAGTTTCCTGATCTTGGCCCGCTGCGCGCCGGGCAGATCGGGTTCATCGCGCCGGTCGGTGAACAGCTTGAGATCGAAGCGACCATGCTGCGCAGCGGGCGCAACATCAGCCATGTCGAGACCAGCCTCTATTGCGCAGGCGCGCTGGCGCACCGCACAATCTGGCTGTTCGGCCCCGCACGCGACGCCAATGGCGCGGTGGAACCGGCAGCGGAGCCCGCGTTGCTCCCGCCCGAAGACGCCCCGCCTCTGGACGCGCAGGAGTTCGTGCCCGATTTCATCCTGCGCATGGATGTGCGGCGCGCCCTGCCCAAAGATCCCGTCGGGGCGGCCCCGCGCGGCGCGGTGATCCGGCGCTGGGTGCGGCTGAAAGAGCGCGGCGGGCTCGATCCGCTGGGCGAGCTCATCGCCATCGGCGATACCCTGCCGCCCGGTTCGATGCGCGCGATGGAGCGGCGCGGCCCGATCAGCTCGATCAACTGGGCGCTCACCCCGCTGGGCAATGCACCGCAAACGCGCGACGGCTGGTGGCTGCTCGAAACATCCTCGAACTTCATGGACTGCGGTTTCAGCAGCGAGACCTTGCGGATGTGGAACACCGATGGCCGCGAGGTCATGCGCGGGCTGCAATCCGTTGCGGTTTTCGGATAATTCCTGTGCAGTCCATGCAACTTGCCGACCCGGCAGGGCTGGCCTACGCTCTCCCAAATAAAAAGATCAAACGCACGCAGAGAGGCTGAACATGTCTGAACCGATTCCTGGTGCCAAAGCGCACATCGACACCGCGCGCACCCTCGCCGCCACGGTCGATGATATTCCCGCAAACACCGCGCTCCTCCCCATCGCGCAGGTCGGCGTGATCGGTGCGGGCACCATGGGCGGCGGCATCACGATGAATTTTCTGACGGCGGGAATTCCGGTCGCGATCATCGAAATGACGCAGGAAGCGCTCGATCGCGGCGTGGCGACGATGCGCCGCAATTACGAAAACACCGTAAAGCGCGGCAAGATGGACGCCGCCGCTGCCGAAGCCGCGATGGCGCGGCTCACCCCGACGCTCGATTTCGCCGCGCTCGCGGGAGCCGATCTGGTGATCGAGGCGGTCTATGAAAGCATGGACGTCAAAAAAGACGTGTTCGGCCGGCTCGATGCCATTGCCAAGCCCGGCGCGATTCTGGCCAGCAACACCAGCTACCTCGATGTCGATGCGATTGCCGCCTGCACCAGCCGCCCGGCCAGCGTGCTCGGCATGCATTTCTTCTCGCCTGCCAATGTGATGAAGCTGCTCGAAGTGGTGCGCGGCAAGGCAACCGGCGCTGCCGAACTCGTTACCGTCATGGCGCTGGCGGTCAAGATCGGCAAAGTGCCGGTGGTGTCGGGCGTGTGCCACGGCTTCATCGGTAACCGCATGCTCAGCCCGCGCCAGCAGCAGGCCAACGCCATGCTGATGGAAGGCGCGAACTATTGGGATGTCGACGACGCCCTGCTCGAATTCGGCTTTCCGATGGGGCCGTTCCAGATGGCCGATCTCGCCGGGCTCGATATCGGCTGGCACCGCGATCCCGCCCGCATCGAAAGCTTGCGCGATGCGCTTTGCGCCGCCGGGCGCTGGGGGCAGAAAACCGCCAAGGGCTTTTACGATTACGACGACAGCCGCCAGCGCAGCCCCTCCGATGAAACCAAGGCGCTGATCGCAGAGTTCGCTGCCAAGGAAGGCAAAGCGCAGCGCGCCATCAGCAAGGACGAGATCCGTGAGCGCCTGCTCTATCCCATGGTCAGCGAAGGCGCGTTGATCCTTGACGAAGGCATCGCGCAGCGCGCGTCGGACATCGATACCGTCTGGCTCAATGGCTATGGCTGGCCGGCCTGGACCGGCGGGCCGATGTACTGGGCCAATCACATCGGGCTCGCCGTGGTCGCCGCTGGCCTTGAGCAACATGGCCTCCCGGTCGCGCCGCTGCTGGCAAGTCTGGCGGCGTCCGACGAAACCTTCCGCTAGGGCCGGCGAAAATGCGGATCGAGGACATCGTCGAGCCAGAGTTCGTGCCGCTCAGCACGATCCTGCGCGTTCACGCCGCGCGGCGCGGCGCGGCGACCGCGCTGGCGGATGAAACCACCCAGCTCTCGTGGGCCGGGCTCGATGCCATGCTGGACCGGGTTGCCGCCGCGCTCCAGCGCGAAGGGGTCGAGGCCAACGAGCCGGTGGCCATCGCGGCGTCCAATGCGGTGCCCACCGCGCTCGCCTTTCTGGGCGCATTGCGCGCCGGTGCGGTCGCCGCACCGCTCACGTCCACCGCTGCCCCCGCCACCGTGCTGGCGATGCTGGCCGATAGCACCAGCCGCGTGCTGTTCCTCGATGCCGCTATGGCCGCAGGGCTTGCGGGCCTGCCCTTCCCCGCGCATGTCAAACGCATCGCGCTCGATGACAGCGATGCGGGCGAAGCGTTTTCCAGCTGGATCGCCGCCGCCGGAGCCGTGCCCGAAGAGCGCCCGCCGCAGCCCGCCGATCCGTTCAACATCATCTATTCCTCAGGCACCACCGGCAGCCCCAAGGGCATCGTGCAAAGCCACCAGATGCGCCACGAATATGCCCGGCGCGCCATCGTCTCGGGCTATGACGACGACACCGCGACGATCTGCTCGACCCCGCTCTATTCGAACACCACTTTGGTCAGCTTCCTGCCCACGCTCACTGCTGCGGGCAAAGTGGTGCTGATGAAAAAGTTCGACGCGCGCGGCTTCCTCGAATTGTCGCAGCGCGAACGCGTGACCAACGCCATGCTCGTGCCGGTGCAATATCGCCGGATCATGGAACTGCCCGATTTCGATAGCTTCGATCTGGAGTCTTACCGCCTCAAGACCTGCACCTCCGCGCCGTTCCCCGCATGGCTCAAGGCAGACGTGCTCGCGCGCTGGCCGGGCGGGCTGGTCGAGGGCTACGGCCTCACCGAAGGCGGCGCGACGACCACGCTGATTGCGCACAAGTTCCCCGACAAGCTCCACACCGTCGGCCCGCCCTCGCCCGGCCATGTGATCAAGATCATCGACGAGGACGGAAACGAACTGCCGCCCGGCGCTATGGGCGAAATCGTGGGCCGCTCGCCCTTGATGATGAACGGCTACCACGGCAAGCCCGACAAGACGCGCGAGATGGAATGGTTCGACGCCGAGGGGCACCGCTATCTGCGCCACGGCGATGTCGGCCGGTTCGACGAGGACGGGTTCCTGATCCTGATGGACCGCTCGAAGGACATGATCATTTCGGGCGGCTTCAACATTTATCCCACCGACCTCGAAGCCGAACTCACGCGCCAGCCCGCCGTGCGCGAGGCTGCGGTCGTCGGCGTGCCCTCGGACCGCTGGGGCGAAACCCCGCTCGCGGTGGTCGTACTGGCCGATCCCGCCGCCGATCCGCAGGCGATCCTCGCCGATGCCAACAGCCGTCTGGGCAAGACCCAGCGGATCAGCGCGATCGAAGTCGTGGACGAACTGCCGCGCAGCCCCATCGGCAAAGTCTTGAAGCGGGAACTCCGCGACCGCTTTGGCGGGAATCCCATTACCCAGAACCCTCAGGAGAACACCCATGCGTGATGGCGTCATCGTTTCTGCCGCCCGCACCCCCATCGGCCGTGCCTACAAGGGCGCATTCAATGCCACCCCCGGGCCGACGCTCGGCGCGCTGTCGCTCAAAGCCGCCATTGAGCGCGCCGGGATCGACGGCGGCGAAGTCGATGACGTGATCTGGGGCAGCGCGCTGCAACAGGGCACCCAGGCCGGCAACATCGCCCGCCAGGTCGCGCTGCGCGCAGGGCTCCCGGTCACCGTCTCAGGCCAAAGCATGGACCGCCAGTGCTCCTCGGGCCTGATGACCATCGCCACTGCCGCCAAGCAGGTGATCATCGACCGCATGGACGTCGTCGCCGCAGGCGGCCAGGATTCGATCAGCCTCGTCCAGACCAAGGAAATGCGCGTCGCCCCGGATCGCAGCCTGGTTGAGATGCACAAGAATGTCTACATGCCGATGCTGCAAACCGCCGAAACGGTCGGCGCGCGCTACGCCATCAGCCGCGAAGCCTGCGACGAATATGCCCTGCAATCGCAGCAGCGCACTGCCGCCGCGCAAGCCGCAGGCAAGTTCGACGACGAGATCGTCGCCTGCGAGGCCTCGATGGGCGTACAGAACAAGGAAACCGGCGAGATCACGATGCACGACGTGACCCTCGCCAAGGACGAAGGCAACCGCCCCTCGACCACGCTGGAGAACCTGCAAGCGCTCAAGCCAGTGATCGAAGGCGGCATCATCACCGCCGGCAACGCCAGCCAGCTGTCCGACGGTTCGGCAGCGGTCGTGGTGATGGAAGCCGCCGTCGCGGCGGCCAAGGGCCTCACCCCGCTCGGCCGCTATGTCGGCATGGCGCCTGCCGGCACCGAGCCCGACGAAATGGGCATCGGCCCGGTCTTCGCGATCCCCAAGCTGCTCGGCCGCTTTGGCCTCAAGATGGACGACATCGGCCTGTGGGAGCTGAACGAAGCCTTCGCCGTGCAAGTGCTCTATTGCCGCGACAAGCTCGGCATCCCTGATGAACTGCTCAACGTCAACGGCGGCTCGATCTCGATCGGCCACCCCTACGGCATGACCGGCGCCCGCTGCACCATGCACGCCCTGATCGAAGGCAAGCGGCGCGGCGCAAAATATGTCGTGGTCACGATGTGCGTCGGCGGCGGCATGGGCGCCGCGGGCCTGTTCGAGGTGCTGTGAGCGCTAACGCAGCACACCCCTTCCCCCTCGATGGGGGAAGGATACGAAGGCTTGGCAACTTGTCTGCCTAGCCGAAGTTGGATGGGGGTGAGAGGCCATGCGCCGCGCCAAGCCACCCCAATCCAGCCTGCGCTAACGGATTGCGTCCACAAGCTGCGGCATCCTTCCCCCATCGAGGGGGAAGGAGGGTTTTGCCAACTTGGGGACGAAATTGGCCTGTCTGGATGACACCTCATTGCGGACCGGCAGATCGGTGTTAGCGTGTATCCATGCTGGTTACGCTCGCCCTGTTCATTCGCCGCGCACTCTTCCTCGCTTGG
>NZ_CAMBTS010000117.1 GCF_945870625.1 Novosphingobium sp. Chol11
GCGAAATCGACCGCAGGGCCTACGGAGCCCGAGGTCGAAAGCGGCGCGTACACGGTCCAGCCCGTGCCAGCGCCGATGCCCGTGCCACCGGGCAGGAAGCCCGAGATCATGAGCGATACAAAGCCCGCGACGGTCAGCCAGAACGAGACGTTGTTCATGCGCGGAAACGCCATATCCGGGGCACCGATCATGATCGGCACGAACCAGTTGCCGAAACCACCAATCAGCGCGGGCATGACCATGAAGAACACCATGATCAAGCCGTGCGCGGTGATCAGCACGTTCCACATGTGCAGGGTCTGATTGATATCAGCCGCGTTGCCGCCGACGAAAGTCGTCCACCAGCCCAGAAACTGGATGCCCGGATGCGCCAGTTCGGCGCGCATGATCCCCGAGACTGCGCCGCCGATGATCCCTGCGAAAATCGCAAAAATCAAATAGAGCGTGCCGATATCCTTGTGATTGGTCGACATGAACCAACGGGCGAAGAAGCCCGGCAGGTGATCTTGCCCATGCGCATCGTCATGATGCGCTGCGTAACCTTCGTGATCGGCGGGAATGGTGGCCATGATGGTCGAACCCTTGTCCTTAAATGTCTTAAACGGTTTTCGCAGGCGCAGGCGCTGCAGCGACGGACGGGGTGGCAGCGGTGCCACCAACGGTGCCGCCTTGCTCTTTCACCCACGCTTCGAATTTGGCCTTGGGCAAAGCCTCGACGACGATCGGCATGTAGCCATGACGAGCGCCGCAAAGCTCTGAGCACTGACCATAATAAACGCCCGGCTCGTTGATGAAGAGCACCTTTTCGTTGATCCGGCCGGGCACCGCATCGAGCTTGAACCAGAGCGAAGGCACGGCAAACGCGTGGATTACGTCCGACCCGGTGGTCTGGAGCCGGATCGGCACGCCTGCAGGCACAACCATCCGCTTGTCAGCGGCAAGCTGCGGCTGCTCACCGCGCGCAAGCGCCTCGACATCTGGCAAGATGTTCGAGATGACTTCAAAACCGCCGTTATCAGGATATGTGTAACCCCAATACCACTGATAGCCGGTAGCCTTGACCGTGATCGTCCCCTTGGGAGCAGGCTTATACTGATGCGCCAGTAGCGACATCGATGGCACAGCAATCACCACCAGAATGATCACCGGGATGAGCGTCCACGCGATCTCGATCGCGGTGTTGTGGCTGGTTTTCGATGCAACCGGGTTCACGCTCTTGCGAAAGAAGACGATCACCCAAAAAATCAGGCCGAGCACGAAAAAAGTGATGACGGTAATGACCGGCATCAGCAGGTAGTTGTGCATGGCCAGTGCTTCCTGGCCGGTAGGCGAGTATTGATCTTGGAAGCCGATCCCTGCGGCAACTGGCTGCCCCTTGCCATCCGTCGGCTTCATCGGGACATACGCTTCGGCAGCGGCAGGCGGTGTTACCACCGGCGCGGCGGCCGTATCGGCCAAAGGCAATTGCGCCGGGGCGGCAACAGGAGCAGCGGCAACTGGCGCCGCTGCGACAGCGGCCATTGCTTGCGGCGCGATCAGCAGCGCGGCTGCCAAAATCAAGGTGCGGATCGCAGTGCCCATCATCCGGGCCGTGTCAGCAAAAATCATCGTTCAATTATTCCGCTTTTGGCTATCGCTTGGTGCGCATTTCGCGCCTTGTGCGAGTTTGTGCCTCAAATCAGGCCGGTGCGTCGTCATGAGTGAGCGGCCTATACGCCGAGGTTGGCGAACCCTCAAGCGTCCGAAAGGACATTTTTTCGCGCATTTTTCTGCCCCAAAGAGCTATTAAAACGCTTGCCCGCCGGGCGTACCCGCGCCAAGGCGGCCTATTGTCGGCGCGGCCCGCGATCGTACATCCGCCTCGAGGCCGTGCGCGCAGCCAGATGGAAACGTGATGCAAGAAGACGAAATTCTCGCGGAGTTTCGCGCAAGCCAGGCCTTGCTAGAAGGGCACTTCCTGCTCTCCTCAGGCCGCCACAGCGCGCATTATCTGCAATGCGCCCGCGTTTTGATGGATCCCATGCGCGCATCGCGGCTGGCGGCGGCGCTGGCTGCAAAGCTGCCGCGCGAGGTGCGCCAAGCCATTGGCAAGGTGATTTCACCGGCCATGGGCGGGGTGATCATCGGCCATGAAACGGGCCGCGCGCTGGGGGTCGAGGCCATGTTTGTCGAGCGGCCGACCGGCACTTTCGAACTGCGCCGCGGATTTTCGATCACGCCCGGCGAAAAGATTCTGATCGTCGAAGATGTTGTCACGACCGGGCTTTCCGGGCGCGAGGCGATTGCGGCAATCACCGCAGCGGGCGGCAAGGTGATCGCGGCGGCCGCACTGGTCGACCGCTCGGGCGGGACCGCCGATCTTGGCGTGCCGTTTACGGCGCTGGTGTCGTTCAATTTTCCGACGTTCGCCCCCGAAGATGTCCCGCCTGAGCTTGCCGCGCTCCCGGCCATCAAGCCCGGCAGCAGGGCCGCCTGATGGTGAGCATTGCCCCCGTGCGCCTGAGGCTCGGTGTCAACATCGATCATGTCGCCACGATCCGCAACGCACGCGGCGGGGCGCACCCCGATCCGGTACGCGCGGCACAGATCGTGGCTGAGGTCGGCGGAGACGGGATCACGGCGCATTTGCGCGAAGACCGCCGCCATATCCGCGACGAAGACCTTATCCGCATTCAGGCGGCGACCAATCTGCCGCTCAATCTGGAAATGGCGGCGACCGACGAAATGTTGGCAATCGCCCTGCGCCATCGGCCCCACGCGGCCTGCATCGTCCCCGAACGGCGTGAAGAGCGCACGACCGAAGGCGGGCTGGACGCCGCCGGGCAGCACAACCGGCTTGCCCCGATTGTCGCGCAGCTCAGCGATGCAGGCATCCGCGTCAGCCTGTTCATTGCGCCCGATCCGCGCCAGATCGAGGCCGCGATGCAGCTTGGCGCGCCCGTCGTCGAGCTGCATACCGGCGAATATGCCCATGCCGAAGGCGAAGCGCGCGCCGCAGAACTGGCCCGGCTTGGCGATATGGCTGCGCTGGCGGTGCATTGCGGGATCGAGCCGCATGCCGGCCACGGGCTGACTTATGAGAACGTGCAACCGATTGCTGCGATCCCGCATCTGGCGGAGCTCAACATCGGTCACTATCTGATCGGTGAGGCGATTTTCGTCGGATTGGAGACGGCAGTGCGCACCATGCGCGATCTAATGGACGACGCGCGCGCGCCAGCAAGCCCCGGGCGAGGCGGATGATCATCGGCTTGGGCTCTGACCTGTGCAACATCGAACGCATTCAATCCTCGCTCGAGCGGTTTGGCGAGCGCTTCGAGAACCGTGTGTTCACCGAAACCGAGCGCGCCAAGGCTGCTCGCCGGCCCCTTACGAAAGCGGGCACGCTGGCGAAGCGCTTCGCCGCCAAGGAAGCCTTCTCGAAAGCGGTCGGCACTGGTTTCAAGGCAGGCGTGTTCATGAAGGACATCGGCGTGATTAACGCTCCCTCCGGCGCGCCCACACTGGCGCTGACCGGCGGCGCGGCGGCACGGCTCGCGGCGATCACCCCGGCTCACCATGAAGCCGTGGTCCACCTCACCCTGACCGACGATCACCCTTGGGCGCAGGCGTTCGTGGTGATCGAAGCCCGTGCCATCCTTACCGGTGATGCATGAGCGAACCTGCGGCGCCAACGGCGCCCGCCACCAGCCCGGTGCCCGAAGAAAGCGCTAAGGAAACCGGCGTGAGCTGGCTGGCCGAACTGCGCGGACTGTTGCTGATGCTGCTGGCTGTGGTGGGCTTTCACAGCCTTATCGCCAAACCGTTCTTCATCCCTTCGATTTCGATGATGCCCAATTTGCTGGTGGGCGACCGGTTGGTGGTGTCGAAGTATCCCTACGGGTGGTCGTGGGTCTCCGCTTCGTTCCACGTCCTGCCGCGATCCGCGCAGAAATTGCTGGGGGCAGTGCCTGCCTATGGCGATATTGTGATCGTGGTCCCGCGCGGCAGCGACAGCGACTATATCAAACGAGTCGTGGCTCTGCCGGGCGACCGGATTGCGGTGGTGAACGGGCAGATTGTGCTTAATGGCAAGCCCATCCCGCAAGCGGTCGAACCGTCGCTCGATTTACCGGTCGATGCCAACCAGCCGTGCGACCCGCTGGAGTTTCCTGGCCTGCGTTTCCGCGCCGCCGATCGGCGGCTCTATTGCGAGTTGCCGATCCTGCGCGAAACGCTGCCAAATGGCGCCAGCTACTGGATTATCGACCATATGCGCCAGCGGCTCGACAATTATCCGGAAACGCGCGTGCCCGCCGACCATGTGTTTCTGATGGGGGATAACCGCGACCATTCCGCCGACAGCCGCGAATCGCTCGATCGGCAAGGCTTGGGCGGACCGGTGCCGCTGGCCGATGTCGGCGGCCGCGCTGAATTCCTGACGTTCTCCTTCGATGGCAGCGAAAGCTGGAATCCGTTAACGTGGTGGAACGCCTTGCGCGGCAACCGGGCGTGGAACAGACTTCGCCCGATGATCGCGCAGCAATCAGGGAAATAGGAATGGACGGCGCGAAGGGGCCCATCGACACGTCGGCAGCAGGCAGCGCGCCAGTGCCAACCGTTTCGGGCCCCATGGACATCCGGGACAACGGGGTTCGGGCGGAGCTGAAAAAGGCGGCGGTGTGGGTTGGCATGGTCGCGCTGGTCGCGCTGGCGGTATTGCTGGCACAGCCTCTGCTGGTCATCTTTGGCGGGGTCGTCTTCGCCGGGATGATCGAGGGCGGCCAGCGGCTGCTCGGCCGCGTGCTGCCCATGCCGCGCCTCGCGCGGATTACGGTGCTGCTCTTGCTGACAGTGGCTTTCGGCGTGTGGCTGGTGATGTTTGCCGGCAGCCAGCTTGCCCAGCAGGCGCTCCAGCTGCCCACGATTATCGAGGCGCAAGGGCTGCGGTTGCTCGCGTGGGGCAAGCAGCACGGCATCAACGTGGAACTGAGCGATGCCAACAAGGTCGCGGGCGAACTGCTCGGCGGCCTTGGCCAGCTGACCAGCGCGGTCGGCGGCCTTGTCGGCGGGATCACCACTGCGCTGCTGATCGTGATTCTGGGCATCTATTTCGCGCTGGAGCCTGATCTCTATCAGCGCGGGCTGGCGTGGATGTTGCCCGGCGGCAGCCGCGAACACTGGCACGGCACCACGCACCGCATGGGCAAAGTGATGCGGATGCTGCTGTTCGGCCGGATCCTCGGCATGGTGGTCGAGGGCTTTTGCACATGGCTCTTGCTGGCGCTCTATGGCGTGCCGATGGCCGGCCTGCTGGGGCTGCTCACCGGCCTGCTTGCATTCCTGCCCAATATCGGCGCGCCGATCTCGGGTGTCCTCATGATCCTCGTCGGCTTTTCCGGGGGCGCGAACATGGGCTACTATTGCATCATGGTTTACGTGGTGGTGCAAACCGTCGATGGCAACATCATCGTGCCGATGGTAGCCAAGAAGACCGCCGATCTTGCACCCGCGCTGGTGCTTGGCGCACAGCTCATCTTTGGCGTCCTGTTTGGGGTGCTTGGGCTGATGCTTGCCGATCCGCTGGTGGCGATGATCAAGATCGCGCTCGAGCGGCAGGCCGAACACAACGACCGACCAGAGAGCAGCGAATGATGGCCCAGAGATGAAAGGTCTGACGCACAAATTCCTTTATCTGGTGGCTGGATTGATCGTGTTGGTGCTGATCGCGCTGACGGCGCTCTCGATCTGGTCGACCGAGCTTACCCGTTTCACCTTTGTCCCGCGCGGCCCGCTTGAGGCGATCGCGCCCTTGCCCGCCAATGCCTATGGCAGGCCGGAAATGTGGATCTCGCGGCCCGGCAAAGCCGACGATGCGGCGCAATTTCTGCCCCCCGGCGCAGCGCGCAGCGAGCGCGGGCGGACTTATGTGTTCTTTGTCCATCCCACCAGCTTTCTGGCACGCGACCATTGGAACGCGCCGCTTGATGATGTCGATTCGCGCTACCGCGCCGACCTGTTCGTGCGCGGCATGGCCAGCCCGTTCAACGCGGCCGCCGGGCTCTATGCGCCGCGCTATCGGCAGGCGGCATTCGGCAGCTTTCTGGTCGATCAGCCCGAATCCCGCCGCGCGCTCGATTTTGCCTACGCCGACGTGCGGCAATCATTCGAAGCCTTCATCGCCCAAATACCGGACAACGCGCCCATCGTGCTGGCCGGGCACAGCCAGGGCGCAAGCCATCTGCTGCGCCTGCTGCGCGAACGGATCAAGGGCACCGCGCTCACCGGGCGCATCGTGGCGGTCTATGCGGTAGGCTGGCCGATTTCGCCCGCGCATGATCTCCCACCGCTGGGTTTGCAGGCCTGCACATCGCCCGCCCAATCAGGCTGCGTGATGAGTTGGCTCAGCTTTGCCGAGCCTGCTGAGCCGGGCCTGTTGCTGCAGACCTATCATGCTGAACCCGGCTTTGATGGCAAGCCGCGCGGCGAGGAGCCGGTGCTTTGCACCAACCCGCTGACTGGAGGTAGCGCCCCTGCCGCGCCTGCTACTGCCAACAGCGGAACGCTCATCGCATCGAATGATCTGCTGACCGGCAAGCTTACACCAAGCCTGGTGCCGGCACGATGCGACGCCAAAACCGGCCTTTTGCTGATCGGTGCGGCCCCGCAAGTCGGCGCGTATGTGCTGCCCGGCAACAATTACCACATCTACGATCTTCTGCTGTTCTGGTCCAATGTGCGTGCGGACATGGCGCGCCGCGAGGCGGCGTGGTTCGCCGCGCGGGCCAAGGCCCAGTGAAAAAGCGGTGATCACCGATAACGTCAGGGAGCTTCGCGAGGCGCTTCCGGCAGGCGGCGTGCTGCTGGGGCTCGATCCCGGCACGAAGACCATCGGTGTGGCGCTCTGCGATCCGCAGTGGCGCTTTGCCAGTGCCGGCCAGACCATTGCGCGGCGCAAGTTTGCGCAGGACAAGGCGGCGCTTGCCGCGCTCATTGCCGAGCGCAGTGTGGCCGCGATCGTGATGGGATTGCCGCTCAACATGGACGGCAGCGAGAGCCCGCGCAGCCAATCGGCGCGCGCAATGGCGCGCAATCTGGCCGACTTCGGCCTGCCGATCCTGCTGTGGGACGAGCGCTGGACCACGCAGGCCGCCGAACGCGCGATGATCGAGCAGGATTTCAGCCGCGCCCGCCGCGCCGTCCGCATCGATTCGCATGCCGCTGCGCTCATCCTGCAAGGCGCGATTGATGCGCTGGCGGGTGCGGCGTTCTAGGTCTGCTGTTTATTTGATGCTTGTCAGCACGCCTGCCCCCCGGCAGGACGATGCGATGAGCGAAACCAGCGAACCCCGCAAACCACCAATCAAACTGCCGAACGGCTTCACGTTCGTTCCGGAAATGGGCACAAAGGCGTTCACCCTCCACGGCCACACCGGTTTCCTTGGCATGGAATACCGCGCCCATGGCGAGGACTGGATGGAACTCGCGCTGCCATGGCGTGAGGATCTGGTGGGGGTTGAGGAAACCGGCGTGCTCGCCTCGGGCCCGATTATCAGCCTGCTCGACAACGCCACCTCGATAGCCGTGTGGGTGCGGCAGGGCGTATTCACCCCGCAAGTGACGCTCGATCTGAGGATCGACTACGTGCGCGCGGCCACGCCGGGCAAGACGATCATCGCGCGCGCCGAATGCTATCAAGTGCGCCGCTCGATGGCCTTCGTGCGCGGCATCGCCCACGATGGCGACGCGAACGATCCGGTGGCGCATACGGCGGGCATCTTCATGCTCGTCGGCGGGCAGGAATGGTCGCGCACATGAGCGATTACAAACTGCCGCCCTATGCCCGCGCGATGGGCATGGAAATCGACCATATCGAGGACGGCGTGCCGATCATCGGCATGGACTTCGCCGACCGCACGATGGGCCGCCCCGGCTTCCTCCACGGCGGCGCGATCGGCGGCCTGCTCGAAATGGCCGGTTATGCCGCCTTGCGCGCCGAGCTTGAGCGGCAGGGCAATGACGCGCGCATGAAGCCGATCAACATCAACATCGAATACTTGCGCGGCGGCATGAGCGAACGCACGTATGCCCGGGGCGAAGTGCTGCGCGCCGGCCGCCGCGTCGCCAATGTGCGCGTGGAAGCGTGGCAGGGCGACCGCGAGAAGCTGGTCGCGAGCAGCTGGATGAACTTTCTGCTGGCTCCGGCGAGGGAGGGGTGAGGGGAGCTTTCGCCCACTTGCGGACGTTTCGCTTGGGTGTCATGGTCTACCGATGAGAGACGTATCGTCGCCAGCACTCATCGTCTTCCTCGCCTTGTCGTCACTTGCGGCGCGATATCTTACACATAAGACGCTGTTGCATCGACTTATTCCCCCCGTTCTGGTCGTCATCGCTCTCGGCTGTGCATTCATCAAAATCGAGATACCCATCTCGCATGGTGTTGAGTTCCTGTTCGTGCTGCCTGCCTGTGTTGTGCTGATCGTCGATGGGTTCATGAAATTTCGAGGTAGGTGATCTCGAGGGGCATGCCGAGGTTCAAATCAAAGCCAAGCACCGACCGCTAACCACCCAGTTCCAGTCATTCAGACAGTGAAGACAATCACCACCACAATCCCGCCCTCAGGCTCCACCTCACCCGGTGCAAGCCGCACCGCATCCGCCCGCACCCGCGCCAGCACGGCGCTTGGCACAGAAGGCCCCGCCACCACGGCATCCGCCTGCCCCAGCAGCCGCGCCTCGCGCAAGGTCAGGTCGTCGGGATCGTGCGAGCGCAAAGTGATTGTGAAGCGCCCCGCCGCGCCGTCTGCGCCGCCGGCGAGCCATGCGGCCACATCATCCACGTCCGCACCGCGCAAGGGATCGAGCGCCCCGCCCTCTTCCAGCGCAGCATCGAGCGCGCGACGGCGTTCCGGTCCTGTCGGCCAGCGGGCGCGCATCGCATCGCGCGCGGCGTAGAGCGCCTCGGCAAAGGCCCCCAGCCCTTGCGGCAGCAGCCGCTCCAGCCGCAGCCGCAGCGCCTTGGCGAGGCCCGCCGACGCGCCGCCGGTGCCCACCGCGATCAGCACCGGGGCGCGGTCGATGATCGAAGGCGTGGTGAAATCGCACAGCGCGGGCTTGTCTACCACATTGACCAGCAGCCCCGCCCCGCGCGCGCGGATCGCGTCGGCTTCGCAGGCGCGCGCATCGTCGTGCGCGATGAACGCCAGCCGCGCGCCGATGTCGATGCCCTCGGCCAGATCCTCGATCACCTTGCCGCCCGCGCGCAGCACCAGCCGCCGCTTCGCCTCCGCCGCCTCGCCCACGCCAAGCACGACCACCGGCTGCCCGGCGAGGCGGTGGAACAGCGGGAGGCTGGGCAGGCTCATTCGAGCCAGCTCGGCACGCGCTCGGCGGAAAGGATGGTCGAGGGCTCGATCCGGTCGGCCACCACGGCCCACTTTTCGCCATCCACCATCACTTCGGGCACCATGGGCCGCGAGTTGTAGGTGTTCGCCATTGTCGCGCCATAAGCCCCGGCGGTGCGGAACACCGCCAGATCGCCGCGCGCGACCACGTC
>NZ_CAMBTS010000118.1 GCF_945870625.1 Novosphingobium sp. Chol11
AAGGCCATGCTGCGCAAAGCAGGCGAACGAACCGTCTCCGGCCTGTGGGACCTCATCGGCAGACTCGTTGACATCTTCAAGCCGGACGAATGCGCCAACTACTTCAGTTCGTGTGGCTATGATCCAGAATGATCGGAAAACGCTCTAAGCACTGCGTTGCCAGAGGTCTTGCTGTCCACAATGCGTGCATTGAGCGAGATCACATCGCTTTTGATCGTCACCGAATCACTGCTGCCGACATCGAAGTGATCGTTGCTCATGACCGTGTTCCGGCCATTGATCGTCAAATTGTCGCGGTCGAAAATGATCGAGCCGCGCTTGCTGCGGATCGTCAGCGTTTCGATGTCCGCATTGCCGATTTGCAGGCCCGTTGGGGTCTGCACCAACATCCGGCCTTGTTGGCTCATTTGGGCGCGCAAGACGGCGATCTCGCTCTTGAGCTTGCTGATCTCGGCTTTCATGATCGCGATGGCCGAGCGGGCTTCTTGATCCTGCGCCTGCGCCCGCGCAGGTGCTGTAACCAGCATCAGGTTCAAAACAAACACAGCTGGCAGTGCGCCGGATCGAAACTTCACGCGGTATCTCCCGAAAGCGAAGAGGATAACGCGAAACCTGAACCGCTCCAGCGGGGTTTGCAAGCACGCCCACCTGCTGCGGGAGCCTTCATTCAATCCCCCGTTTGCTCAGCGCGCAAACGGGGGCATAACGAACACATCAGCCGACGATTTCTTCCGGCTTGAAGAAATAAGCGATCTCGATTGCGGCGTTCTCGTCGCTATCCGAACCGTGCACCGAATTGGCTTCGATCGATTCGGCCAGCTCCTTGCGGATCGTGCCGGGCTCGGCATTGGCCGGGTTGGTTGCGCCCATGATGTCGCGGTTGCGCTGCATCGCGTTCTCGCCTTCGAGCACCTGCACAACGACCGGGCCGGAAATCATGAACTCGACCAGCTCACCGAAGAACGAGCGCTCGCGGTGCACCGCATAAAAGCCCTCGGCCTGCTCGCGGGTCATCTGGATGCGCTTGGATGCGACGACGCGCAGACCCGCATCTTCCAGCATCTTGGTGACTGCGCCGGTCAGGTTGCGGCGCGTGGCATCGGGCTTGATGATCGAAAACGTGCGGGTCACCGCCATGGGAGAGTTCCTTGCGAAGTAAGTGTTGTTGTTTGGCCGCGCCCCTAGCCGGGAAATTGCTGCGCTGCAAGGCGGGCCATAGGCGGCGAGGCAAGGCGCTATCGGCGGCGGAGGCGGTAGACGCCATTGAAGCGCACATTCATGCCGCCGCATGATTCGTTGTCGAGCCCGATCAGAACATCTCCGAGCGCGACGAGATCCACCGTGCAGGTGCCATCATCGTAGTGCGCACGGTTTCCCCTGAGTTTGAGTTCGCCGCCGATCTGCCCCAGATGCGGCCAGCCGGATGGCCAGTCCTTTTGCCGGACGGGCCCCGGCCAAAAGGCATCGCCTGCGATCTGCAGCACCCCGGACTTGGTCTGCGTGATGCGCAAGGCCGGGTTGCCTTCGTCCGACCATCGGCCAAGCCATGCGGCGAGCGGTGGCCGCGCATTGACGGGCAGCGCGCGGAGCCGCGAGGCTTCTACCCAGCCTGCCGTGCCGCCGCCCTTGCTCGGAAAATAGGCGCAGATGAAAGCGCCGATGGTGCGGCCAGTGACAACCGTGTCGCCCGGCACAACATACCCGCGTCGGCAACTGGCCGAAAGCCTCGGGCAGCCATCCATGTCATAGTGGAAGTATGCCCGCCCCGTGCCTTGCACCTTTGATCGGCCAAATTCAGGATTTTGCGCCGGGAACAAGCCATTGCGACAAGTGCCATCGTCCTGCGCGGCAGCCGTGGCCGCGGCGAAGCCAAGAACGAGCGCCACGATAAGGCTAACGGTGCGATTGAAGGCCATGCCAGCAACTTACATCGCTTGCCCAAAGCCGGCAACCAGGTCCTCTAAGGCCCCTCGCGCCACTTGCCGCCATCCTGCCGCCAGTACTTGCGCTCCACGCCCTCGCGGCTGCCCAGCATGCGCCAGCAGCCGCGCGCATCGTCGATCCTGTCCGGTGCAAACAGCAGGAACACCCGCGCAAAACCCTCGCCTTCGCGCCAAACGCCATCGGCCAGCGCCATGAACCGCGCTCCGTTGGCGGACTCCGGCTTTTCCGAAAGCAGGATCGGCTGGCGCGCGTCGTGCGGCCCGCCGGCATGGCCATGCGCCAGAAAGCTCTCGGGCAGATGCTTCCACAGAGCCTCGCTCGCCCGGCCCAGTTGCGCCTTGTCAGCGGAAACCACCAGCATCCGCTCGCCTGCCGCCAATGTGCTGCGCGCCAACAGCGGCAGCACAAGTTCGGCGGGATCGCGCGTCAGCTGATAGAAATCGGCGCGCATCGCGGGCGCGTCAGGCTTCCAGCACGTCGCGCACGTAGCGGTCGAGCAGGCGCACGCCAAATCCGGTCGCGCCCTTGTCATGCGTCGCCCCGGCCTTGTCGATCCACACCGTGCCCGCAATATCGAGGTGCGCCCAGGCCACGCCCTTGTCGACGAACCGCTGGATGAACTGCGCCGCCGTGATCGAACCGCCATAGCGCGGCCCCACATTCTTCATGTCGGCAATCGGGCTGTCGATCAGCTTGTCGTAAGCGCTGCCCAGCGGGAACCGCCACAGCGTGTCGCCGCTGGCCTTGCCCGCCGCATCGAGCTGGCTGGCCAGCAGATCGTCGTTGGCAAACATTCCGGCGTGCTCATGCCCCAGCGACACGATGATCGCGCCGGTCAAGGTTGCCAGATCGATGATCGTCGCGGGCGCATAGGTCTTTTGCACCCAGGTGATCGCATCGCAAAGCACAAGGCGGCCTTCCGCGTCGGTGTTGATCACTTCGATCGTCTGGCCAGACATCGAGGTGACGACATCGCCCGGGCGCTGCGCCGCGCCATCGGGCATGTTCTCGACTAGGCCGCACACGCCGATCACATCGGCCGCCGCGCGCCGCCGCGCGAGCGCGAGCATCGTACCCGCCACAGCCGCTGCGCCGCCCATGTCCCACTTCATGTCTTCCATGTCCGCCGCCGGCTTGATCGAGATGCCGCCGGTGTCGAAGGTCACGCCCTTGCCCACAAACGCGGTCGGCTTGACTCCCGCGCGGCCCTTCCAGCGCATCGCCAGCATGCGCGGCGGCCGCACCGAACCTTGCGCCACGCCCAGCAGCGCGCCCATGCCCAGATCGGCCATCTGCTGCCCGTCGAGCACGAGCATCTCGATCCCGGTGCCCGCCAGCTTGGCCTCGCATGCCGCGACAAAGCTTTGCGGATAAATCACGTTGGCCGGTTCGGTCACCAGCTCGCGGGTGAACTCGACCCCGTCGGCAATCGCGCTTTCGGTCTGCCATGCCTGCGCAGTGCCTTCCGGCGCGTGCAGCGCGATGATCTGGGTCAGCGATTGCTTCTGCTCGTCGGGCAGCTTCGTGCGGTAGACATCATGACGCCAGCCGCGCAGCCGCGCGCCCAAGAGCACGGCCGCGGCTTCCTCGGCGGAAAATCCGCTTCCGCCAAAATCGATGGCCATCGCCGTCTCGCCCGAAGCGATGTATTTGGCCGTAAGCGCGCCGCCTGCGCGTTCCAGCGCCGCGATCCGGCCCGAATCCCCGTGTTCGCCAAGACCGGCGTAGGCCAGACGCTGCAAAGAACCGCCGTCGCTCACAAAGGCTTCGAACACCTGCCCTGCCTTGCCAGTGAAGCGCGCCGCCGCTGCTGCCTCGCGCACCAACGCATCGGCAGTCTCGGGAAAAGCGCCCTGGGCGACGATTTGCGCGAGGAGCCGCGGCTGGACCGTATCGGACCCGGCAAAAACGATGTTCATTGAGTAGCTCCTGTCGGAATGCGGCAACAGGCCGCCGCGAGACCGCGCGAGGCCTGAATTGTGCGTTTGCAGTTAGGCCGCGCCGGTGCGATAGGCAAGCCATGCAACCCGCCGCGTGGCCATCACGCCAAGCCTTTTTCCATCGCTTGCGTGCGCGCAGCATGTTGATCGCCTCCGCGCACGCGGTCGTTTTGGCCTTGCCTTTCAGCGCGCTTGCGCAAAGCCCGGGTGATGAGGCGGGTGCTGTGCCAACCAAGCCCAGCGACGATCAGATCCGCTTCGAGGCGGATTCGCTGCAGTATGCCCGTGATACCGAGCTGGTAACCGCCACCGGCAATGTCGTGCTGCGCCGCGAGGAGCAGACCGTGCGCGTCGATGCCATCGTATGGAACCGCAAGACCGGCGTGATCGAGGCCAGCGGCAACATCCGCTTTGTCGACGAGAGCGGAAACGTGCTCTACACCGACAAAGTCGAATTGACCGATGCGCTGAAAGCAGGCGCCATCGAGGATATGCTGGTCGTGCTGCGCGGCGGCGGCCGGCTCGCCGCCCGGCAGGGTAAGCGCGACGACAAAGGCAATCTCCTGTTGGACAATGCCGTCTATTCGGGCTGCGACATCGAGGATGGCGATGGTTGCCCCAAAAGTCCCAGCTGGGAGATAACCGCTGTTAAAGTCACTTTCGACGTGGCCAAAAAACGGGTGTATTATAAAGGCGCGACCTTGCGTCTGTTTGGACTGCCGCTGTTGTCGCTTCCCGGCCTGTCGCACCGGTCCGGTGGCCGCGCCAGCAGCGGCCTGCTGATCCCCGACTTCCGCCTCAGCGCCAGCAACGGGGCAGAAGTCGCGGGAACCTATTACTGGCGGCTGGACGAAAACCGCGATTTATCTATCACCACCTCGGTCTTTACTGCGGCACTGCCGATGGTCTCGGGGCGCTTTCGCCAGCTCACGTCCAGCGGTGCCTACCAATTGGCCGGTTATGTGACGCAGAGCGGGCGCATCAACGCGGTCACCATCGGCGACACCGGTGTCGCGCGCAATCAGATCCGCGGCTATTTCGAAGCCAACGGCCGGTTCCAGTTGTCCGAGAACTGGAGCCTGACCGGCTATGGCCGCTACGCCAGCGACCGTACTTTCCTGCGCCGCTATGACATCAGCCGCGAAAATCGCCTGCGCTCGACCATCAATCTCGAACGGATCGATGCAGACAGTTATTTCAGCCTCGCTGGGTGGGCCGCCCAGACCTTGCGCGCGGGCGACCAGCAAGGCCTCGTGCCGATCGCGCTGCCCGCGCTCGATTATCGGCGGCGGCTGGATATGCCGGGGATCGGCGGCAAGCTTGAGCTTGAGATCAACAGTCTGGCGATCAGCCGGAGCAGCGGGCAAGATACCCAGCGCGCCTTCGCCCGCGCGCAATGGGACCGCCGGTTCATCACCGGGCTGGGTCAGGAAATCACCCTGACCGGATTGCTGCGCAGCGATGTCTATCATTCAAGCCGCAACGACCTGACCTCAAACGCCGTCTATCGCGGCACAACCGGCTGGCAAGGGCGGGGCATCGCAACCGCCGCCATCGACGTGAAATGGCCGCTGATCGGCAGCCTGCTTGGCGGCACACAAGTGCTCACCCCGCGTTTCCAGATCGTTGCCACGCCGCGCGTGCGCAACCTTGCCATTCCCAATGAGGATTCGCGCGCGATCGAGCTTGAAACCTCCAATCTCTTCTCGCTCAATCGTTTTCCCGGCTATGACCGGATCGAAGACGGCGCGCGTTTTACTTACGGGCTCGATTGGCAGGTCACGCGGCCCGGCTGGCGCGTGTTCACCACGATCGGACAAAGCTACCGCTTGACCAACCAGCAGTCGCTATTGCCCGATGGCACTGGCCTTGCCACCCGGCGTTCCGATATCGTCGGCCGCACGCAAATCCGCTTTCGCGACATTGTCCAGCTGACGCATCGCTTCCGCCTCGACAAGGACAGCTTTGCCCTGCGCCGCAACGAACTCGACGCGACGGTTGGCAACCACCGCACTTATGTCGAGGTCGGCTATCTGCGGCTCAACCGCAATATCGCCACGGCGTTCGAGGAGTTGCGCGACCGTGAGGAGCTGCGCCTGGCGGGCCGGGTCGCGTTTGCCAAATATTGGTCGCTGTTCGGTTCGGGCGTGCTTAATCTCACCCCGCGCAACGCCGATCCAACCAACGCGTCGAGCGGTTTCAATCTGCTGCGCCACCGGCTTGGCGTCGCCTACACCGATGATTGCCTCGATCTCGGCTTCACCTGGCGCCGCGATTATGTCACCACCGGCGATGCGCAGAAGGGCAATTCCTTTCAGCTGACGCTATCGCTGCGCAACCTTGGCGGACGCTAGAACCTGCTGACATGGGCCCGTTTTCCCCTGTTTCGCTTTCATCGTCGTTGCATTCGGGCTATCGGCGCGCCACTCAGCTTGGGTTAAGCCGCCAAAGCTTCATTTGGTGATGGACAACTCGTTTCTTTGGCGTGACGCACAGGATACTCTGATCGATATGACGATGGCTCCCCGCCTGCCCTCCGCTTTCGCACGTTCGATGGCAGCACTCGGCTTTTTATTCGCGGTAACCGCGCCGCTCGCGCTCGCCCCGTTAGAAGCGCAAGGGCTGCTCGATGACGATACGACGACCTCCAGCGCAGACCCTTCCGGCGATACAGGCGGGGCAACCGGCGCGCTGAACCTGCCTGCCAATCCGGTGATTTTCGGCAAGAACGACCCCAACATGCGCCGCGCCACCGCCATCGTGAACGGCGAAATCGTCACCGGCACCGATATCGAGCAGCGCCTCGCGCTGATCGTCAGCGCCAATGGCGGCAAAGTCACGCCGGAGGAACTGGAGCGTCTACGGCTTCAGGTTCTGCGCAATCTGATCGATGAAACCTTGCAAATTCAGGAAGCCAAGGCCGCCAGCATCGAAATCAGCGCCGAAGAGGTCAACGAATCGTTCAATCGGGTCGCGGCGCAGAATTTCGGCCAGAAGTCCGAGAACCTTGAAAAGTATCTGACCTCGATCGGTTCGTCGGCAAATTCGCTGAAGCGCCAGATCAATGGCGAGATGGCGTGGCAGCGTCTGCTGCGCCGCAATGTCCAGCCGTTCATCAACGTCGCCGATGGCGAAGTGAAAGAAATGATGGACCGCTTGAAAGCGGCCAAGGGCACCGAAGAATTTCGCATCGGCGAAATCTTTCTTTCCGCCACCGACGAAACGCGGCTCCAGGTTGAAACCAACGCGCAGAAAATCGTCGAACAGCTTAGGAAGGGCGGCAGTTTTGTCGCCTATGCCCGCCAGTTTTCCGAAGCCTCGACAGCGGCAGTCGGCGGCGATCTGGGCTGGATTCGGCTTGCCCAGCTGCCTGCCGAGCTTGCCGGGCCAGCCGCACAGATGTCCACCGGTCAGCTTGTCGGCCCCGTCCCGCTGGCTGGCGGCTATTCGATCATTTACCTGATCGACAAGCGCCAGGTGCTTACCGCCGATCCGCGCGATGCGGTGCTCAGCCTCAAACAGATCTCGATCGCCTTCCCCAAAGGCGCGAGCGAAAAAGACGCAGCGGGCAAGGCCGGCGAATTTGCCAAGATGGTCAAGGATATCAAAGGCTGCGGCCAGGCTGAAGCCGCCGCTGCGCCGCTTGGCGCACAAGTGGTCGCCAATGACCAGATCCGCGCCCGCGATCTCCCCGCCGCGCTTCAGGAAACGGTGCTCAAGCTTTCGGTCGGCGAATCCACCCCGCCGTTCGGATCGATCGAGGACGGTGTGCGCGTGCTGATGCTGTGCGGCCGCGATGATCCCAAGGTCGACGCCGGGCCAAGCTTCGAAGCGCTGCAAAGCCAGATGGAAGACGACCGCGTCAACAAGCGCGCGCAAACCTACTTGCGCGATCTGCGCCGCGATGCGGTGATCGAGTATAACTAAAGCGCTGCTCTGCGGGGGCCAAGTCTGCTAAGCTCCCGCAATGACCACCCCGCTCCCACTGGCCATCAGCATCGGCGATCCAGCCGGTGTCGGCCCCGAACTGATCTGCGCCGCATGGGCGGAGCGCGCCGCGCACGGCCTGCCCCCGTTCTTCGCGGTCGGCAGCCGCGATCTGCTCGAAGCCGCAGCGCGCAAGCGCGGGCTTGATATCGCGGTTCGCGCCATCGCCGCCCCCGATGAAGCCGCCGCGATGTTCGATGCTGCGCTCCCCGTGATCGACCTCGGCCCTGCAGACTACACCCCCGGCGCGCCCGACGATACCGGCGCCACGCTGGCGCTGCGCGCGCTGGAAACCGCCACCGGCCTTGTTCGCGCAGGTGCCGCCGCCGCGCTGATCACCGGCCCCATCGCCAAGAGCCTGCTCGCCCGCGTCGGCTTCACCCAGCCGGGGCAGACCGAATTCGTGGCGCAGGCCTGCGGCATCACGCCTGAAAACGCGGTGATGATGCTCGCCGGGCCAAACCTCAAGGTCGTGCCGATCACCGTCCACGTGCCCCTCGCCGCCGTGCCCGGCCTGCTCACGGCTGAGCTCATCCGCGCGCGCAGCGCAATCGCCGCCGCCGCGCTCACCCGCGATTTCGGCGTCCCCGCCCCGCGCCTCGCCATCGCCGCGCTCAATCCCCATGCCGGCGAGGATGGCCGCATGGGCAGCGAAGACCGCGACGTGATCGCGCCCGCCGTCGCCGCCCTGCGCGAAGCTGGGATCGATGCACGCGGGCCGCTCCCCGCCGACACGATGTTCCACGCCGAAGCCCGCGCCACTTATGACGCGGCGATCTGCATGTACCACGACCAGGCGCTCATCCCGATCAAGGTGCTCGATTTCGATGAGGGCGTGAACGTCACCCTCGGCCTGCCCATCGTGCGCACCTCGCCCGATCATGGCACCGCCTTCGGCATCGCCGGCACCGGCACCGCCCGCCCCGGCGCGACCATCGCCGCGATCCG
>NZ_CAMBTS010000119.1 GCF_945870625.1 Novosphingobium sp. Chol11
GAGGCGCGGGCGCTGCGGCGCGGCCCGGCGCTGGAGCAGGCGCTGGCCGCCGGGCAGGCCGGCGCTGCAAGCACCCTTCTCGCGCCGATGATTGGCCAGATCCGCGCGGCTCTGGCGCGCGAAGAAAGCGGCAGCCGCCTTGTTGCCGATATCGCTTATCGTCAGCAGCCCGGCGGCGCGTGGTATGTCAGTGCGCCCAGCGCGGTCTTGCGCGGCGGCAGCGGGCAAAGCCTGCTCCAGCTTTCGCGGGTGTCGTTGTCGGGCGGTCAAGCGCCGGTCCCGCGCTTCTCCGCCAATTTCAGCACAGGCGGCGACGGCCTGCCACAGATCAGCGGGCGGGCCGCGCAGGATGCGGCGCAGGGGACTTTGCTGGACCTCGCGATGCCAGCGTACCGTGCCGGGGGCGGGTCGCTTGCGGTGCCCGCCATGAAGATCGTACAGAACGCGCGCGGTGCGATCGGCTTCTCCGGGGAGATCAAGGCCTCGGGCGCGATCCCGGGGGGCAGAGCCGACAATCTGGTGCTGCCGCTGCAAGGCGCGGTCAGCCCCGTCGGCGCGCTCGCGCTGTTCCCGCGCTGCATCACGCCGCGGTTCGAACGGCTTGCGATTGGCAGCGCCGTGTTCGATGCCCGCGCGATCACGCTGTGTCCGGCAGGCGGCGGTGCGATGGTGCGGCGCGGCGCGCGCGGCCTCGAATTTGCCGCTACAGCGCCCGCGCTGGCGCTCACCGGGCGGCTAGGCTCGGTGCCGCTAAGCCTGAGCAGCGGCCCTGTCGGCCTGCGCTGGCCCGGCGCGCTGACCGCCAGCGCGGTCACCGCCGTGCTCGGGCCGAAGGATGCGCAGAACCGCCTCGCAATAGCCGAGATTTCGGCGCGGCTGGGCAAGACCATTGCGGGCACGTTTGGCGGCGCGCAAGGGCGCCTCGCGGCGGTCCCGCTCGATCTTGCCAAGGCCTCGGGCGCATGGTCCTATACCGGTGGCAGTCTGGCGGTGACAGGTGCGCGCTTCGATCTGACCGACCGCAGCCTGACCGACCCCAGCTTGAGTTCCGTCAGCGCGCCGGCGCGGTTCGAACCGCTCACCGCGCAAGGAGCAGACCTTGTTTTTCAGAATAACCTGATCAAGGCCAATGCCTTGCTGCGCACAGCGAGGACCGGGCACGAGGTCGTCCGCGCCGCGATCCGGCATGATCTGGCGAGCACGCGGGGCAGCGCCGACCTGATTTTCGATACGCTGGCCTTCGATACGGGGAAGGGCGGGTTGCAGCCCGCCGATCTCACGCTGCTGGCCAAGGGCGTGGTCGCCAATGTCGATGGCAAAGTGAGCGGCAGCGGGCGCATCGATTGGGATGCGACAACGCTCACCAGCACGGGCAGCCTGACCACCCGCCAGCTCGATCTGGCCGCTGCGTTCGGGCCGGTGAAGGGCATTGCCGGAACGCTGCGCTTTGTCGATCTGCTGGGTATGGTCACCGCTCCGAATCAGCGGCTGAAGGTCGCCTCGGTCAATCCGGGGATCGAGGTTACCGATGGTGTGGTCGATCTCGAACTGCGCCCCGATCAGGTGATCCGGCTGAACAGCGCAAAGTGGCCGTTTCTCGGCGGATCGATAACGCTTGAGCCGAGCGACCTGCGCATGGCGCTGGCCGAGGAGCGGCGGCTGACCCTCACGATCACCGGGTTCGATGCGGCCCGGTTTCTTGAGCGGATGCAACTGGGCAACATCGCGGCGACGGGCACATTCGACGGAACCCTGCCGCTCGCCTTCGATGACAAGGGCGGCAGAATCCTCGGCGGCAATCTGGTTTCGCGGCCGCCGGGGGGCAATGTCTCCTACATCGGTGCGCTGAGTTACAAAGACCTCTCGCCGATGGCCAATTTCGCGTTCGATGCGCTGAAATCGGTGGATTACAAGACCATGACCATCGGCATGCAAGGCAGTCTGGCGGGCGATCTGGTCACCGATCTGCGCTTCCGGGGGGTCCGGCAGGGCAGGGGCACCACGCAAAACTTCCTCACCCGCCGCGTGGCTAGGTTGCCGCTGCAGTTCAACATCACCATCCGCGCGCCGTTTTACCAGCTGATCAATTCGCTCAAGGGAACATACGACCCCGCGTTCATCCGCGATCCGCGCACGCTGGGGCTGGTCGATGCGCGCGGCCGCGCGGTGCAGCGGGCCGCTGCCGCCCCGCCGGGATCGGCGCAGCCGGCGCTGCGACCAGCGGCGCTCACCACCACAACCTTTCCCGAAGCTGCGAACCGCATTCAGCCTCTCGCAATCGAACCTCATCCATAAGGAGCCCGCAATTGACCCGATCACACAACCCTGCAACGATCCGCTGCATGAACAACAGCGCAGGCAATCAGCGATTGGGGAGAGGGCAGTGGCCGGTCGCGGTGCTGCCGCTGGCATTGATGATGGGAGGCTGCATTACCGTGAAAGCGCCGGACAAGCCGATCGTCATCGAGCTCAATATCAATATCAAGCAGGAAGTGATCTATCGCCTTGCCGCCGATGCAGCGCAGACGATCGACAAGAATTCGGAGATTTTCTGAGATGGCGCGCAATTTGATCAATGCCCGGTTTGGCACCTCGCTCGCTGCAATGGCAGCGCTGGCGCTACTTGGCGCGAATCCTGCCTTCGCGGAGCGCGATCCTGCCTATGCCGCTGCGCGCGAAGCGGGGCAGGTGGGTGAGCGCGTCGATGGCTATCTCGGCTATGTCGGTCCTGCCTCGCCTGCGCTGCGGGCGGTGGTTGAGGACATCAATATCAAGCGCAAGGCGGTCTATGCGCAAAAAGCGCAGGCCAACAATGCCACGCTGGAGGAATATGCGCTGACCTCGGGCTGCGTCCTTATCATGCAGACCAAGCCGGGCGAAAAGTATCAGGGCCCCGATGGCAGTTGGCAAACGCGCACCGCAGCCGCCCCACTGCGCGATTCGCGCTGTCCATAACGCGGCCATAGCGCAGCAACTGGGCGCATATAGCCCTGCAATGTCGCGATTTGCGGCAATGCAGCACTGCGGTTGACTTGCCCCCCCTCGCTTCCTAAAGGGACCGCGCCCTTGTGGGGGAAGCGCTCATCGCGCCGGGCCATTTTCAATGCGTGTGCGTCGTATGATGCGCATGCGTGAGGAGAGGAACCGACATGGTGGACGAACCTTCCGAACAAGAACGTACCAGCGCGGAATCCCGCATCGCTTCGCTTGAGAGCAGGCTCGCCGCCGCTCGGGAGAACGAAGCGCAGCGGACCCGCAGTGGGCAACAGGGCGCCGATGCGGGATACCGCTTGGGCAACCGGGTGCTCGCTGAATTGCTGGGCGGGATGATTGGCGGAGCAGCGGTTGGCGTGGCCATTGATTGGCTGGTCGGGCGCGGTTCGCACTGGGGCCTGATGGTGATGCTGTTCCTCGGGATTGTCGTTGCTTTCAGAAACATCATCCGGATTTCGAACCGGCCTTCCGAGTGAGCCATCCGGGCGCAGCGGGAATGCCGGTTTTGTTTAACAGCTGAGTGGGACTGCGCGTGGCAGCTGAAGCCAAAGTCGATCCAATGCACCAGTTCATGATCGAGCCGATGTTCGGCACGGATGGGTGGGCTATTGCCGGATACCATATCCCGTTCACCAATTCGGCGCTGTGGATGCTGATCTCCGCGATCGTGCTCTACGCCTTCATGATGGGCGGCATGCGCCGTGAGCTGGTCCCCGGCCGCTGGCAGATGGCGGTCGAGAGCATGACCGGCTTTATCGACAACATGCTCGAAGCCAATATCGGCAAGGAAGGGCGGGGCTATCTGCCTTACGTCTTCTCGCTGTTCATGTTCATCTTGTTTGCCAATCTGCTCGGGCTCCTGCCGTTGGGTCTGGCGGGCGTGCATCCTTTCACCTTCACCAGCCATTTCAGCGCCACCGGCGTGCTGGCGATCCTGTCGTTCGCGATCGTGCTGATCGTCGGCTTCTGGAAGCACGGGTTGCACTTTTTCTCGCTGTTCATTCCGCACGGCACGCCCGCGCCGATGATCCCGCTGATCTTCATCATCGAGCTGGTGTCGTTTCTGGTGCGCCCGTTCAGCCTTGGCTTGCGACTGTTCGTGGCGATGATGGCCGGGCACGTGCTGCTCGAGGTATTGTCCAGCTTCGTCATCGGCGGCACCAACGCCGGGGTGTTCTTCTTCGGCCTCGTCGCCATTCCCAGTTTCGCCCTCATGGTGGCGATCAGCGCGCTTGAAATCCTCGTTGCGGGCATTCAGGCCTATGTCTTCGCGCTGCTCACCTCGCTTTACATCAACGACGCCGAGCATCTGCATTGAGCTCTGAGCCATCCGTTTCCTGTTTTTCGTCCAAGTCACCCCGAGTTTTTCACACGACATCTTAAGAGAAGGAATGAATATCATGGAACCAGCAAGCGCAAAGCTGATCGGCGCGGGCCTCGCAGCCATCGGTGCAGGCATGGCCGCTATCGGCGTGGGTAACGTTTTCGGCTCGTTCCTCGAAGGCGCGCTGCGCAATCCGGGTGCCGCCGATGGCCAGCAGGGCCGTCTCTTCATCGGTTTCGCCGCAGCCGAGCTTCTGGGTCTGCTGTCGTTCGTCGTGGCGATGATCCTGATCTTCGTCGCCTAAGCCTTCTGCCGCTACGCGCGGTGTCTGGAGAGCGCTTCTGGCGCTGGCCAAACGCCGCAGCGCAGCGGTAAATTCTGCAGCGGTCTGCCGGAGCCCAAGCCCAAAATGCCACAGATTTCGCAATTGTCCGAATTCTACGCGAGCCAGATCTTCTGGATGCTGGTGATTTTTGGCGCGGTTTTCTTCCTCATCGGCCGGGGCATGGCCCCCAAGGTGATCGAGACCATCGACAACCGCAGCAAGCGGATCGCCGATGATCTGAATGCCGCCGAAGCTGCGCACCGCGATGCGGATGCCCAGGAAAAAACCTGGCGGGTCCAATCAGCGGCGCAGCGCGGACAGGCGCAGGCGCTGATCGCAGAGGCCAAGGCCAAAGGCGCAAAGGCGACCGAAGCGCAGCTTGCGGTTGCTGGCAAAGGCATTGAAAGCCGCCTTGCCGAAGCCGAAGGCCGCATTGCCGCTGCGCGCGAAAGCGCGCTGGCAGAGATAGAAACGGTAGCAGCCGATGCGGCGAGCGATATCGCCGCGCGGGTGGCCGGCCTCACGGTAGATGCCGAGGCAGCGCGCGCGGCAGTGAAGGGTGTGCTCCATGGCTGATCTGGCATTTCTGGCGGCGGGTGCCGCTCATTCCGAAGCGCCGGAACTGAACGCTTTCGGCATGGCGCCCGGCTGGTTCGTCGCGCTGGCGATGGCTGTGTTCATCGGTATCCTGATCTGGCAGAAAGTCCCTGGCGTCATCACCGGCGGGCTCGACAAGCAGATCGCCGCAATCCGCAAGCAGCTTGATGATGCCAAGGCCTTGCGCGCCGAAGCCGAAGCTTTGCGCGCGGATTATCTGGCCAAGATCGCAGGCGCCGAAAAGGATGCCGCCGCGATGATCGAACATGCCGGGCGCGAAGCCGAAGCGATTGTCGCCAAGGCAGAAACCGATGCCGCCGCGATGATCGTGCGCCGCGAGCAAATGGCCAATGACAAGATTGCCGCCGCCGAACGTGCGGTAATCGATGAACTGCGCGCCCGCGCGGCCAGCACGGCGACTGCCGCCGCCGCCGCGCTGATCGCGCAGCACCACAGCGCCGAGGCCGACCGCTCGCTGGTCGATGCCGCGATTGCCGGACTCGTCAACTAACGCCAATTCGTCAACTAACGACGGCTGTCAAAGTACGGTTAACGCTCTCCTAAGGGTTTTGCCCTAGTCCCCATTGCCAGGCCAAAGGCAAGTTGGATGTGGGGATGAAGCGGGCTCAAATCGGCCGGTTGGTGATAGGTTTTCTGGCGCTGGTGCTGGCCGCGCTGATGGCAAGCCCCGCTGCAGCGGCCAATTGCAATGTTGCGACATCGCAAGGAGCAACCGGGCCAGCCAATTGGCAGACATACTGCTGGCTTGACTTTAGCGGCTACAACGACACTGCGGCGCGGTCTTCAGGCGGCCAAGCCTACAGCTATACCCTGCCCGATGGCACGGTGATGACGTTCACCCTCAACGTCAGCGGCGCGGCCATCGCGGGGGCTGTATCACCGACATGGTCCGGGGCCTCGGTCGGCAACAGCTCGTTTCTAGGCATTACCGCCCGTCCGTCGCTCTATCAGACCGCCGCCGGTACCACAACCGCGACCATTTCCAATATCGTGCTGACCCCGCCTTCGGGCGTCTCGCAGATCACCAGCTACATGTTCGTGGCGGCGGACGCCGAATCGTCGAACGAAAATGAATCGCTCAGATTTCAGACCAACGGCGGCAGCTGGGTGCTGCTCGATCAGTCCGGTCCGATCAGCGGGTCGGTCTACCCTTTGACCAGCGGCATCGGCACCAATACCTTCAACGTGAGCGGCGTGGCCGGCACCGTCGGCGCCTATATCGTGGGTTCAAGCACGCCGACCACGCTCACCACGACGATTGTCGGCGGGGGGCTGCAGGGGGTGATGTTTGCGGTGCGCTTTGCCACGATCCGGTTGACGATGCAGATTGCAGGGGTGCGCGTGAACGCCGCCGACCAGTTCAAATTCGACATCAACGCTACATCTGGCGGTACCACACTGGCCACGGGCACATCCTCCGGCACCGGGCTGGGGCCGTTCACCGCCGCCGCGTTGAGCACATCGTCAGCGGTTCCGGTCACTTTGGCGCAGGCGATGGCCGCAGGCAGCGTGAGCGCGATCTCGCGCTATCAAAGCAATCTCTCGTGCACCAACGGGGTGTCCGGTTCATCCACCCCGCTGCCATCGGGCGTGACGACCACCAGCTATAGCTTCGGCGCGCTGCAATTCGGCGATAATGTGGCGTGCACGTTCACCAACACCGCGTTCCCGCACTTGCGGTTGACCAAGGCGCTGGGCACCAGCGGGCGGCGCTTCAGCACCGACCAGTTCACGATGAACATCAACCAGGGCGCGACGACGGTGGCGACGACCACCACCACCGGCACCGGCACCACGGTGAACGCGGCATCGACCCCGCAGGTTCAGGTGAGCGCGGGCACGACCTATACCTTGACCGAACTTGGCGCGGGCGCGACCAGCCTGACGCAATACAACGCCGCGATGGCCTGCACCAACGCCGCGACCAGCACGACCACGCTGCCCAGCACGGTGGGCGGCACGATCACCCCCAGGATGGGCGACGTGATCTCGTGCACGATCACCAATACCCGCCGGGCGCAAAATGCCACGCTAACCCTGCTCAAGACATCGACGGTGCTGTCCGATGGGAGCAACGGCGCCACCAACCCCAAAGCGATCCCCGGGGCGATCGTGCGCTATACCATCCTTGTTACCAACACTGGCTCGGCTGCGGTCGATACCGGAACCGTATTGTTGATGGATTCGCTTCCGGCGGAGATGATGGTCGGCACAGCGGCAAACCCTGCCTTTGCGCAAGGCAGCCCGTCTAGCGGGCTGACCTTCACCGCCAGCACCGACATCCGGTATTCGAGCGCCGCGACCGTGCCAACGAGCTACGCGGGATGCACCTATACGCCGACATCCGCCTATGATCCGGCGGTCAAATTCGTGTGCATCAATCCCAAGGGCGTGATGGCAGCCTCGACCGGCACGCCGACGAGCTTCTCCATCTCGTTTCAGGCGCAGCTCAAGTAGGCCGGATCGCCGGGTTCACCCCCGGGTCGAGCCGCGCACGACCAGCCGCACGGGCACGCGGCGGGGATCGGCTACCTCGCCGCCCATCGCGGCGATCAGCCGCTCGACCAGCAAGTTGCCCGCCACTTCGAAATCGGGCTCGATCGTGGAGAGGGGCGGGCTCGACCAGCCGCCTGCGCGCACCCCGTCAAAGCCCACCACGCCGACATCGCCGGGCACGCGGGTGCCGCGCCGTTCAAGCTCTTTCAGCGCGCCCAGCGCGATCTCGTCGCTCACCGCGAAGATCGCATCGAACGGGCGGCCCGAGTCGGCCAGTGCAGCGGCGGCACGGCGGCCTTGTTCCTCACGCGGCAGGCCGCGCTCGATCGGTTGCAGCACGGGTTCATGGCCCATTTCGCGCATCTTGGCGGCATAGCCGTCGTAGCGCTCCTTGAACTGCCGCTGCGGCGAGGTTTCCGAGCCGACACAGACTACCGCGCGATAACCGCACCCCAGCAGGTGGCGCGTAGCCAGCGCAGCCCCAGCAACATTATCGCTGCGCACCCAGGGAAAGGCGTCGCTGGGCGCGCCCCAGCAGGCCCAATGGCTGCCGGGGGGCAAGGCATCGAAATAATCCCATGCGGCAGTGTTTTCGCTGGTGCCGATCACGATCAGCCCGTCGGCTTTGCGGCGTTCCTGATAGTGGCCCATGAAGTTTTCCGCGCTATCCTGAAACGACACCAGAACTTCGTAGCCGCGGGCGGCGGCAGCGGCGCAGGTGCTGCCAAGCAGCGAGAAGTAGAACGGATTAAGGTCCTTGCGGTCTTCCCCGGGCCGGCAGATCATGACCACGGCCAGCGTGCCGGTCTTGCCCCGGCGCAGCCGCGCCGCGTTTTCGTCCGCTTGATAGTTCAGCTTTTCTGCCGCCTCGCGCACGCGCGCACGCGTCGGCTCGCTGATCGAGGTATCGCCCGCCAGCGCGCGGCTCACCGTCGATTGGCTGACCCCGGCGGCCTCGGCGACATCGAACGACGTTACCCGGAAACTGCGCTTTTCGGCCATTTAGCGATAACTGTCCTTGGCCAGCCGCAGCGCCGCAAA
>NZ_CAMBTS010000120.1 GCF_945870625.1 Novosphingobium sp. Chol11
TTGGTACACAGCTTCCAGGCGATGATGTAGCGCGAGAAGTCGTCGAGCACGGTCGACAGGTACATCCAGCCCCACCCGATGATCTTGAAGTAGGTAAAGTCAGTCTGCCACATCTCGTTCGGCCGGGTGGTCTTAGTGTGGAACTGATCCGCCGCTTTCACCACGACGTATGCCGGGCTGGTGATCAGGTCGTGTGCTTTCAGCAGGCGGTAAACCGTGGCTTCAGACACAAAGTATTGGCGTTCATCGGTAAATCGCACGGCCAGTTCGCGTGGGGACAGCTCGCTGTAATCCAGTGCCATCTCGACGATCTGATCCTGCACCTCAGGTGCGATGCGGTTCCACACCCGGCTCGGCGCGGAGGGCCGATCCGCCAACGCCTCCGGCCCACCCTCAAGGAACCGGTCGTACCAGCGGTAGAACGTCCGGCGGGCGATGCCGAGCTGATCCAGCGCCCGTTTGGCAGGCTGGTGTGATTGCTCGACGATCCTGATGATCTCGAGCTTCTCCGATGCGGGATACCTCATTCGTCGTCGCCCCCATCCGCGATCATGCTTTTTTTGAGTAGGCGGTTCTCGAGCGTCAGGTCGGCCACGCACTCCTTCAGGGCACGGGCTTCGCGGCGTAGGTCCTGCACCTCGCCATTGGTCGCGGCGCGGGCAGTATCGCCTGCCAATCGGCGCTTGCCAGCTTCCATGAACTCCTTCGACCAAGTGTAATACAGGCTCTGCGCGATGCCTTCCCTGCGGCACAGCTCGGCGATGCTGTCCTCACCGCGCAGGCCATCCAGCACGATGCGGATCTTGTCCTCGGCCGAGAAGTGCCGCCGGGTCCGCCGCCGGATGTCCTTCACTACCGCTTCCGCGGGGGCCTTGGCAGGCGATTTTTTCAAGGAGTGTTGGGACTTCATCTTCGTTCCTTCGTCACTACGACGAAGCCCCAACACTCCTTAAATCACAACCTCAAATCTGTGCCATTGGTGCTGACGGGGAACACTGCGCCCTATTCGTCCCACAGCGTCACCGTGCATTCGCTTTCGGTGTTCATGAACCCGTCCACGCCGCTGGTCAGGTTCCACGCTAGTCGCTCGCCTTCCGGCAGGTGTGCTTCAACCCAACGGTCGTGAAACCGGCGGTCCTCGCCGCGCGATTTCAACTCCAGCATCAAAAGCACGCGGCCCATGAATCGACGATCCCATTCACGCTCCATCTCGTCTGCAGCGCGTTGGGTGGTCTCGTAATTGTCGTTCCGCGCGCTCTCGGCGTCCCAGGCAATCACCGTAACCCGCGAAATGCCGGGAACCTTGCGGGCCAGATGCGTTGCAAAATCAGCGGTCAAAAGCCGGTTTCTCCGCCCGGCCAGCGCATAGGGATCGCGAATGACGAGGTGCTCGATCGCCCGGTTGGCCAAGTTGCCCGCAAAGATTTCCCACTCGCGGTCGTCGCCCGGGTTGTAGCGAACCATTCTCGGCACTTTCCGCTGTGGCGTCGCAGATTGCTGGATGCGCGCGGACAAGACAGGTCGCTCGGTCTGAGGCGGATTGAACGGTTCTTCCGGTGCCACCGGTTCCGAATCGAGCGTTTCATCGCTTGGTTGCTGCGCATCGGTTGGAGCAAGCTCACCCTTCTCGAACAGGCTTTCGAACAGGCTGTCGAGATCACCATCCGTTTCACCCGGCATCAGCAACTGCGCGCTCAGGCCACGCTTGCGCTCCATAAGTTGATCGAGCTTGAAATCAAAGCTGGCGTCACGCAGCGCGGGATCGGGGTGAACTGCCAGCGGTATATGCACCGTCACATCACGGGTCTGGCCGATGCGATACACGCGGTCTGTAGCCTGATCCTCGATTGCCGGGTTCCACCAGCGTGAGGCGTGAATGACATGGTTTGCCGCCGTGAGCGTCAGGCCGACGCCGCCTGCCTTGGGCGAGAGTATCAGCACATCAAACCCGGCCGGGCGGCTCTGAAACTCGTTGACGATCTGCTGGCGCACCTGCGGGCCGACACCGCCATGGATGCGGGCAACGGGATGACCGATGCCGAACCGATGGCGAATTTCAGCGGCAAGGCGGGCCTGCATCGCAAGGTCTTCGCAGAAGACCAGCGCCTTTTCCTCCGCTGCCTTGATCTGCTCCAGAGCAGAGAAAACAGCCTTCATTCGGGCCGAATTGGCCGGCTCGAATTCCGGATCATCTCGGCTGCCAGGATAGAGCGATGCTCCCCGTAGTTCGTGCAGCACCTTCAGCATCAGGCCGCGTTGACCGCTGCCGCGGAGCATCATCGCCTGTTCGATCGTGCGGGAATATCGCTCTGCCTGGACGGGCGGCATTTCAATCTGGTGCTTCACGATGCGCTTCTGCGGCAGACCGTCGAGCACCTCGCTCTTCATGCGCCGGAGCATGACAGGGGGGCGTCCTTCCTGCCGATCGACCAGCAGACCTCGCAATTCACCCAAGGCATTTGCGTCGTCGTCCGGATAGAGCCGCTCGAAGTCGCGGCTCGCTCCAAGCATCTTTGGCCAGGACCAATCCATGATGGTCCATAGGTCCTGCAACCGGTTCTCTACCGGAGTGCCGGTCATCGCAATGCGGAACCGTGCGTTCACAGTTGTGGCCGCCCGGCGGATCTGGCTGGTGGCGTTCTTGATCTTCTGCGCCTCATCGCAGACCGCGACGGCAAACCGCTGGCGCGCAAAGCTCATGTGGTAGTCGCGCAGCGTCTCATAGGTAGTGAGCACCACGCCATAACCGTCGAACGCGCTTGTCGAGAGTTGCGCTGCCCCAGACTGGGTGTCGCGACCACGGCCTTGCCGAAGCAGGCCAAGGTTGCTGCCAAAGGCCGGCAACACCTCTCCGAGCGCACCTTCATCGAGGTGGATGCGCATTTCCTGCCGCCAGTTCTCGAGGAGGCCAGTCGGCGCCACGATCAGGAACGGTTCCTTGACCCCTTGATCGTGGCGAAGCCAAGCAAGAAAAGCCAAGAGCTGATACGTCTTGCCGAGGCCCATGTCGTCGGCAAGCAGGACGCCAGGCAAGCGGTTTTCCCATGCTTCTGCCAGCCAGTTGAAGCCAGTGCGTTGGTGGTCTTTAGGCGTGCTGACTACCGCTCCCGGGAACCGAGGGGCGGAGAATGACTGGGCAGCCCCGAGGGCGCTTTCCTCGTATTCAACGTGTTCGAAGTTTTCCGATACGGTCAGGAACAGTGGGCCCGGCAGCAGCTCGCTGTCGTCGACCTCCGGCTTCTCGGGAAACTCCTGTGTCAGCCGATCACGCAAACTCCGAAGAGCGTCAAGCGCCTGCGTCGTCGCGGGCACCGTCTTGCCGCCGATCTCGACACTTTCCTGCTCTCTGGCAACAGCTGCCTCGAGAGTATCAATTGCCGAATCAAGTTGGTCGGGTTCGATGTCGATCTGTTCGCCGTTGGGCGGGTCGCCGATGTACAAGCCAAAGCTCTCCGGCAGCCAGCTATTCGGCTTAGGCTTGATCCATGGCAGCACCGGCTTGCGCCAGATGTCGATGCCGTTGACCCGCTCGGAATACTGCTGGGTCTCGATGAACAGAGCGCTGACAGCATCATCGGCCAACGCACCTTCCGGCATGGCTTCCGAAATGTAGCGACGCGGGCTGAGCGCAAATTTACGGCGGCTGTCTTCGTCGAGCCCTTGCGCTCGGTGAACGATTTCAAGCGCCCGCTTCAGTTCGGGGTCCAAATAAACGATTGTGCTATCGTCGAGCCGATAGGCGTTGAGGGCGCGATCAGAGGCCCGAAATCGCTCGATGAACTTCTGCTGGAGTGACGATGGAAGCAATCCATCATCGTCGCTATCGGGCACTTCGCCCTCTTGGGCCGCAGCGCGTCGTGCGCGACTGAAGAGGATCGGGTCAAAGTCGAATTTGCCGCCCGCTGTCTTCAAGTCCAAAGAGAAACCGGCAGCGTAGCTGATGCGCAATCGCTTCAAAAAGCCATCGGGATGAAGAATGTCACCCTCGGAAGCACCGAGCGTCTCGCGCAGCCTCGACATTGCGTATTGCTGAGCGGGCGCATCGAACGCTTCGTTCACTGCCCGGACTGCCTCAAGGGTTGACCATAACGGCTCGGCGACACGCCATTCTTGCCCGTTATACCGCACCCGACCTTCGGCTCGCACCACTCGGGCAGCAAGTCCGCCTGGCCGGACCCAGCGAGTTTCCACCTTGAAACCAGGGCGCCCGAAAATGCCGGACGTTTCTATTTCGAGTTGAATGCGGATGGCGGGTGGCAAAGCGAGGGCCGCCGCCTCCTGCTCTGAAAGGCCCGCGACCAAGGCGTAGGCGAGGGTAACGGACCCGTCCGGCTCAGGAGAAACTAGCGGTGCGTCGGTTACATCACGGGTGTCGTTGGCCCAGCGGTCGAGGAGGTCTGCGGCAATACCTCGCGATGCGATTGGCCCACGCAGTGTCCAGTCTTCGAATGGCACCGCCGCGCCGTTCTCATCGGTCAGGACAAGGCGCTCGCCTGTGGAGGTCGCGTGAGATGCAAATGTTACCATCCCCACAGGTCGGCACCCTTCGGCCCAGAATACTGAATGCCGGTTTCCTGCTGTATGAAATCAGAAAATTTGCGATACCATTTTCCGATGTGCGACATAGATTTGATCGGCACATGATTTATTTTCGCGTAATTGTATCCAGCTGATCTATCTAAGTTCTTTCCAAAATATTTTTCGTTATAAAGGTCTGGCGTATTCGGATATTTCCAAAAACGCACTGCACCCACGTGACTCCAGTCGGCGATCACGAGGTCGCCAATCCTCATCAGCAGTGCCGAATGTCCGGGATCGATGTTGCTGCCGTCCACTTTCCCAAAATCATTCGGCGTGATCACCGATAACCTTTTTACGTGCCGCTCAGCTTGAGTGCCAAGGATGCACCAGGCATCACTAATGGCTCCGGTTGTCAGATATGCATTCCAAAATGCCCGACGGGCTTTCCAGTGATCCTTCCGCTCAGTCGTATCGGCAATGATTTCGAAAAATAGCTCAACCGACCTTTCCGTGAGCCAGCGATTCAACAATCTGAACACGTCAGTCGAGTCGGCGATATGGTATTTCTTGGAAAGGGCGTTCGCCCGCGAAAGCCATTGATTGCTATTGGTTCGAGGGTCACCGAATTCCTTGATCAAGAAAATTCGGATCATATCCTTGTGCTCAATCGGCGCCGAGCGATCCACCCAAGGTTTGAGCAAAGCATAAGCGATGAGTCCCGCATTTCCTTGGATTGCTCCGGCACCTAGTCCATCCGCCAATTGGATTATGGTTGCGGCTTCATCGCGTATGGCTAAATCCGAGTGTCCACTGATCGAACGGCGGCTGCGATCAAGCAGGAGCGCGCTGAAGGCAGCTTCTACAAACCCACCCTGCATTTCTCGCAAGCTTAGCTTTGCCTGGCGGAGGAGAGCGTCTCTCCTTCCGACATCCAACAGCATTAGGCCCAACGATTTTGGCCCGCTATCGCAATCCCATATTGGCAATGCCGAACTGATCTCAGTCCAGGGTGTGCCCAAGGTAGCCCCCCTCGACGCACAGAATTGCCCCAAAAAAGCAAAAATCGGCTCGTCGGGCCGGAATCGGTTCCAATAGGCTCGTGCCAGTCTCCTGTCCAAAGTGCGTTTAGACAAGGCGGCGCAATGATGGACGAGTCCCGCAACGTAGCCGCGCAGTTCTGGAAAATCCCAAATTTCCGTAGCTAGACGCCGTAGGTCCTTACGTGACAATCTCGATGGCTCCGCAGGATCGATCCGATCGATGAAAGCCTGCCAAGGCTCTCGATCGACACGGTTATCGAGCCCAATCGAGACCCAATCACGGGTGACCTTGATGAGAGCGCTTACATACGGAGGTGGCGGTAACGCCAGCCCGCCAATTTTCCATTTCTGGGCTATCGCGTTTAAGCCCGGCATCAGATTTTGCTGCCTCGCTGAACCGCATCACGTTTCGGCGTCACCATAATGAACCGTAAATCGATCCGGCGATGAAGGGCTTTTTGAGGCGCGGTATTTTGAGGCAAGGGACGACCGGCATCATCAGAAACGGGACGGTGCGGCCCATAGCCTGCAACTCCTAGGACTGGCGTTGGATATACGCTGTCGCCATTGGTCAACTTGTCCAGCCCGGGTTGCGCCTGGGTCAAAGCAAGGTAGGTGCGAGTAGCACGGCGCGCTGATAGGTCGAGGTTCCCCAAGCCTGTCAAGTCTCCCCTGATTGGATCTGCGTCCGTATGTCCTTCGACGAGGAGCGTATCAATCCTGTGAGATTCTTCGGGGCCCACGCACTGAAGCCCGTTAGGTTCTGTCGATTTCGTGTAGCAGGGTAGCCGGCTCGCGAGGATGGCGGCAACCGTCTTGATCGCAGCCTGCCCCCGGGGGCTAAGCTCGTATTCGTTCGATTCGAAAAGAACCTCCTCCGGCAACCTGAGGATTCCCGTCTCCCTGTTGATGACGACATCGACACCCGGTAGCTTTTGTTCGATGTCTTTTTCGAGTTGTTTGAGAAGCTTCTTGCGAGCTTCTCCTGCTCCTACAAGATAATCCTCTTTCTGCTTAAATGTGATAGCAAAATACACTAGTAAAATAACAAAAACGAATAGGAGGCCAACGAGCATATCAGACATCGATACGAAATAGCTTTCTTCTTCGATTTCCGAATGGCGCCTACGAGCAGATATTTCGCTCATATCACGACTTCAATTTTTCGAGGAGAGAAGATATCTCGTCTGCGAGTTCCTCAAGAGGTTCTAAAGCATCTCGTAGGTTGCTTACAGCCTTTGCCAACTCGCCATCCATTTCTCCGATCTGCTGGTTGACTGCCGTCGCATGTTGAGCTGTCGCTGAGATCAAACCATCAAGCGTCTTTCCGAGCGCCTGATCGACCTGATTGAATCGTCCCTCGTAGTTGGACCAAGCTTTTTCGGCAGAACTGGCAGTTGCAATAAGCTGTCCGGTCAGTTCGCCCGTTGCCTGCTTGTGCGCATTCAAGGCCGTCGAGATGGATGATGCAGCTTCGCCGACTGACTTCGCTGCATTGGCCACTGGATTAAGCGCGGAATTGAGCTCGGAGACAGCCCTGGACAGCTTCCCACCCGCTTCTTCAGTCGATCTCCCAGCCGCCTCCAGGCGTTGTGCCTGCTCGTTTGTTGCCTCTGCGGCCCGTGTCATCGCCTCACTAAGGGGCGCTGCCGTATTTGCCAGCAAAGCCAGTCTTTGAACCAGTTCGTCCGTCGATTGGGACATCCGCTCACCAAATTTGGCGAATGCAGATCCAAGCACTTCTCCACTGGTATCAGTTGCAGCCTTGATCGTCGCTTGCAGCTTTTCTGCGAGATCCTCCGAAAATTGCCCGGTGACGCCCCCTAACTTCTCAGCCAGCTTGCTGAGTTGATCAGACATCTGCGCTCCAGCCTCCGTCTGACGCCGCCGCGTATCCTCCTGCTCTGTCTCGAACTGCGCACGCATTTCCCGGAGCGTGTTTTCAAGCGTTGCGGGCACTCCGGCCAAGCCATTGGAAAGCTCATCAAACTTGGTCGCCATAACTGCCAAGGTCTGACCAAGCTGCTGCATTTCGCGGCCAGCGTGCTCTCCAAGAGCCTTGCCGAGATCTTGGCTGACTTGATTGAACACGCCCTTGCCAAATTGTTCGATGCTTTCGTTGATGCTGCCGAGAACGGACACAACGGGTGACATGCGGCTAGTAAGGGCATTGTCGATTGCCGTTGCAAGATCAGCACCCAGTGTCTGAAATGCTTCGGTCTGGCGCTTCATTTCACGTAATTGTTCCGCAGCCAGCCTTTGGGCTGGCGTGTATAGCGTCCCCCGGTCAAGAAGCTGACAGATTGTATCAAGGTGAAGCTGTAACTGCTCATGCCAGCGACGGTCAGTCCGACGCAGAATGAGCGAGCAAACGATCCCGGTAACCGACGTCCAGAATTTCGCAGCGGTAATCGACAAAAGTGGCTGCAGCGCGCTCGTCGCATCTAGCGTCTCGACAGACCCGGGTTTGGGAAGCAGCTCGAGCGTGGCGGTCAACGCGGCAATAAGGCCAAGGAACGTAGCAGTGAGGCCGAGCCCCACCGCGATGTTCGCACCCCAGGCAAGGACCCGCGTGTCGTCTGCTAAATGCAAGAAATATGATTCTGCGCGCGCTGTCGTGCGGATGGTGGCCTCATTTTCATCGATAAAGGTTTCGCGGAACTGCTCCCACGCCAGCGCCAATTCCTTTCTGTCTTGCCGGGCCATCACATCCGCGATTGCATCAAAGTCCTTCGAAAACCGTGCTTGCGCTTCTACAGGATCTTTCGCGGCCGCAATGTTCGATAGTGCTTCTTCCCGGCTAAGCAGCCCTGACATTGCCTCGTCGAAGTGCGCGATCTTGTTTCGCCGGATGAATCGGCCACACCAAACAGCGCCAAACAGGCATAGGACAAAGACGCTGGCGTCGTACTGCAGAAGGATCAGCAGACCCTGACTGGCCCAATGTATGGGAGCCCCTAAGCCTTCAATTATGCTGCCGACCATCCCATTCATTTTTGCTCATGCCCCCCGCAACCGCATTAGACCAACGTCAAAACTGATGCTTCATGAAATCGGTCACCGATTCCCCGATCGTCCGGACGTAACGCTTCGTCTGCGGATATAGAATAGAAGGTTGTTGCCGACTGTTTGACGATCGAGGGCTTCCGCCCAAT
>NZ_CAMBTS010000121.1 GCF_945870625.1 Novosphingobium sp. Chol11
CACTGGCGTGCTTTTTGCGAGATTTTCTTGGCTGTTTTGGAATCGGCCATCGATTCCACCATCATGGTCGTGCCATAGCCGAGCATGGCGCACGATGCGACTGAGAGCACCCAGATCAGCAGACACCCAGCAAAGATGGTTTTGATCACTTGCACGATGCCGTTCTCCGCTTGCCGAAGATTTCTAAAACGGCGCTGGTTGCAGTTCGGTTAACTCCCGCAGGTTTGGGCAAGGTGGGTCAAGGGCGGGCCTCGGCTGGGGGTGATCACCGTTGCTCGTTCAGAATTCGCTCCAATCGCCGCCCGCCTGCGGCATCGCCGCCATGTTTGAAGCAGGCGGGGCAGGGGCTCGGGCTTTCGTTGCGGCGCGCTTTGCGATGATTGTTGGCGCAGATGGGGCGATGCGGTGGATCGCCGCTTCCGGGGCGGCCACAGACCGACGCGCCCGGCCTTGATCCGATTCGCGCGCCGACGACCGCCGCACCCGCGCGGGGTCCGCCAGTGCGTCAGGCCTTGACCCAAGATCGCGGGTCCGGAAGCTTTCCACGATTCCGATCAGGGTCTGGGCTTGGTTCGAAAGGCTGCGGGTGGCGGCAGATGATTGCTCGACCATTGCGGCATTTTGCTGCGTCATCCGCTCCATCTCGTCCATCGCGGTGGTCACTTCGGTCAGACCCTCCGCCTGCATCGAGGCCGAGCTGGCGATCTTGTCGATCAGCGCGTTGATCTCGGCAACCCCGCGCACGATGCGGTCGAGCTTCTCGCCCGATTGGCCGACCAACTCCACGCCAGTGGCCACTTGCTAGCCGCTGTTGGTGATCAGCGACTTGATGCTCTGCGCAGCCTCGGCTGAGCGCTGCGCGAGGGCGCGCACTTCGGTGGCCACGACCGCAAAGCCGCGGCCCGCCTCACCGGCGCGGGCCGCCTCGACCCCGGCGTTGAGCGCGAGCAGGTTGGTTTGAAAGGCGATCCCATCGATCACCGCGATGATCTGGCCGATTTCCTCCGCTGAGCTTTCGATCGCCGACATCGCGCTGATCGCGCGGCGGACAACTTCGCCGCCGGCGCTGGCTTCTTCGTTGGCGGTGGTGACTGATCGCTGCATCGCGAGCGCGCCCGATGCGGTTTCGCGCACCAGCGTGCTCATCGATGTCAATGAACCGGCAATCTGGGTCAGGCGCGAGGCCTGCGCTTCGTTGCGCGCGGCAAGGTCCTCGGTCGCGTCGGAAATCTCGGCTATGCTGCCGTGCACGCTTGCCGTGCCGACCCGCACTTTGCCCAGCGCGGACGAAAGCGCCACAACGGCGGCGTTGAAGTTGGTGCGGAGCAATTGGTAGTCTTCGGGAAAAGCTTCATCCAGCACGAACTCGAGATCCTTGTCCGCCAGCTTCTGCAACCCGGCCGAGATCGCGCTCACCACTCCGCGCTGCTCCTGGTTCAGCCTTTCCACCTGGAGCGCGTTGGCGCGGAATGTCGCCATCGCGCGGGCCATCCTCCCGACACAATCGCGATAATCGCTGAAATTGATTACATTGGCAGTGTCGCCAGCGGCCAGCGCTTCCATCCGCACCACCGTGGTCACATAGGACGTGCAGATCAGTTTGCTGCTGATGGCAACGGTTATGACCATGGCCATCAGCGAGGCCGCCGCGATCATCACCGCCATCGCCGGGCTGCCCCCCGCCGCGGCCAGCATCACGGCGAGCAGGGAGACAACGCCGAGCGCGCCGTGGATCGCCAGAAGCAAGCGGAACTTCTGGCGAATGGGGGCGTGACGTTCAAACCATTGCAACATAAAACCGGCACTTCCCGTTTGTGTCTTGACGCAGTTTTTATGGTCCCGAGGAGTTTTAGCCGGGAAGTCCATGGTTATGGTCAATCGGGACTAAGCGCTTCCGCTTAGCGCGCCTCGCCGGCTTTTAAGGCAGTTCGGTTAAGCGGCAAGCTTGCGCAGTTGTTCAGAATTCGCTCCAACTATCATCTGGCGCTGCCTTGATCGCGAGGTTTCCGCTGACCGGGAGCGCCTTGGCAGGTGCCCGCCGCGGGGCCGGTTCCATCGCGGGCGACACCGTCGCAAAAGCTGGCTTGGCCACGATCGGCAACGCAGCGCGCACAGGCGCAGCATCGCCGCCATGCGAGAATCTGGCCACGGTGTCGTTCAGCAGTCCGGCTTCTTCGGCCAGGCTGCGCGCGGCGGCGGTGGTCTCTTCCACCATCGCGGCGTTCTGCTGGGTCATTGTATCCATCTGACCGACGGTCGTGTTCACATTGCCCAACATTTCGGTCTGCTTGGTAGCGGATTCGGCGATTTCCTTCACGATTTGGCTGACTTCGCCGACCCGGCCAACAATCTGCCCCAGTGCCTTGCCGGTCTCGCCGACGAGCGAAACCCCGCGTTCCACATGCTGGCCGCTGGTGGTGATCAAGCTCTTGATCTCGCGCGCCGCATCCGCCGATCGCTGCGCCAGCGCGCGCACTTCGTTGGCCACCACGGCAAAGCCGCGCCCGGCATCGCCCGCGCGGGCCGCTTCCACTCCGGCGTTCAACGCAAGGAGATTGGTCTGAAAGGCAATGCCATCGATCACGTTGATGATCTGGCTGATCTCCTGCGACGAAGTCTGGATCATGGTCATCGCCGAGATAGCCTCCTCCACCACACGGCCACCATTGGTCGCCTCGCGGTGCGCATCGGCAACCGACACGTTGACTTCCACGACGCTGGTGGTGTTTTCCGCTACCAGCGCGGTCACTACGCGCATGTCAGAGCTGGCCTGCTGCAGCGAGGCAGCCTGCTGCTCGGTGCGTTTGGCCAGATCGTCGGAGGCGGCGCGGATTTCCACCGATGCATTCTGGATCCGCACGGTCGAGGCAGCAACGCCGCCGATCGACGCCTGCAACGTTTCCGCCGCAGCGTTGAAGCTGTTGCGCAGCAGTTCGTAGTTCGCCGGGAACTGCTCGGTTACCCGGTGCGCCAGATTGGCCTTGGCGAGCTGCGCGAGCGCCTCGCGCAAAGGCGGCACGATCACATTTTGAGCAGCATTTAATTCGTTGACCGAAACAGCATTGGCGCGAAAGGTTTTCACCGCCTTGGACATGCGGCCCACGCAATCGCCATGCTCCGTTCGCAGGATCGGGCTGGCAAGATCGCCTGCCGCCAAACCTTCCATGCGTTTAACAGTCTCGACATACGGAGTGCAGATTGCCTTGCCCGAGACAAGCACGGTCATCGCCGTGGCGACCAGAACGAACAGCGCGGCGATAAGCGGCAAGGCTGGCCCGCCGGCCAACGCTGCCCATCCGGCGGCCAGAACGGTGATCGCCGCCAAGCCGCAGTGAACGAACAGCAGGACACGAAATTTCGTACGGATCGGGGCATCCCGTTCAAACCATGATAGCATCGCGCGCGCCTCTTGTTTTCTGCAGTTTCAAAGTTTCAATTGAATATCTCCAAAGGGGCTTAGCCATTGCCGGTTGAGAACTTTTGAGGACCCGCTTACGTAGTGTGCGCGCTCGTCACCGCAGATGTGGAATGGTTTTGAATAACATGGGGTCTGATCAAGGGCGAAGCGGTCACCCCGTTCGCCAGCACGCGCGTGTTCTCACGGCCAGTCTGGTGGGCACAGCGGTCGAGTTCTACGATTTCTACATTTATGCCACTGCCGCCGCGCTCGTCATCGGGCCGCTGTTTTTCCCCGTGCAATCACCGGCTGCGCAAACGCTGCTCTCGTTCATGACCTTTGGCCTGGCGTTCTTTGCGCGTCCCGTGGGCGCGCTTGCATTTGGCCACTTCGGCGACCGCATTGGCCGCAAATCGACGCTGGTTGCCTCGCTTTTGCTGATGGGCGCGTCCACTTTCCTGATCGCGTTCCTGCCGACATATGCGATGGCCGGGCCGATCGCGCCCGCGCTGCTGTGCGTCCTGCGGTTCGGGCAGGGCTTTGGCCTCGGCGGCGAGTGGGGCGGGGCGGCGTTGCTCGCGGTGGAAAACGCGCCCAAGGGGTGGGAGGCGCGCTTCGGCTCGGCCCCGCAGCTCGGCGCGCCGCTGGGCTTCTTCTTTGCCAACGGGCTGTTCCTGCTGCTCGGCCTTGGCCTGTCAGACGCGGATTTTGCCAGCTGGGGCTGGCGCGTGCCGTTTCTGGCGAGCGCGGTGCTGGTGGGCCTCGGCCTATGGATACGCCTCCGGATCGGCGAGACCCCGGCGTTCAGCGCCGCGATGGAGGCCGCCCCGCCTGCCGCCGTGCCGGTGCGGCGGCTGCTGCGCGATCATCCCGGCGCGGTCGCGGCGGGCACGGCGGGGGTCGTGGCTTGCTTTGCGATCTTCTATCTCTCGACCACGTTCGCGCTTTCATTCGCCACCACCACGCTCGGCTATGCCAAGCAGGAATTTTTGGCGATCCAGCTTGGCGCCAACACTTTCCTCGCGCTCGGTATCCTTGTGGCGGGGTGGTGGGCGGACAAGACCTCGCCGCGTACCGTGCTTGCCGCCGGGGCCGCACTTGCCGCGCTCATCGGTCTCGTTTTTGGCAGCGGGCTGGCCTCGGGCTCGGTGCCCTTGGTTTTTGCCACGCTGGCTTCAGCGTTGTTCGTCATGGGGCTGGCATATGGCCCGCTCGGCTCGTGGCTGCCCACGCTCTATGCGGTGCCGGTGCGCTACACCGGGATCTCGCTGGCGTTCAATCTGGGCGGCATCATCGGCGGTGCGCTGGCCCCTTTCGCAGCCGCGTGGCTCGCGGGGCAGGGCGGTGCGCCGCTGGTCGGGCTGGTGCTTACAGCGGCGGGGCTGGTGACGCTGGCTGGGGTGTTTCTGGCGCGCGGACAGGCTTCAGCCGCATCAAGGTAATCCGCGCCTTGCCCACCTTGCGGTCCGCATCCACTTCGCAGCCGCGCACTTTGGGTTCCTCGTTGAAGGCGGTCTCCAGGCTGATCCAGGTGCCTTCGCCGATCCAGCCCAGCCGTGTCAGCTTCTCGATCGCCACTTCGCCCGCGCCCGTGCCATAAGGCGGATCGAGCATCACCAGATCGAGCGGGGCCTTGGCCATCCCGAGGCCGAGCACCGAAGCGGCGCGCACGTCGCAGCGCTGCGCCGCCTGAAACGCAGCAATGTTGGCGCGGATGGCGCGGATCGCGGCGGCATCCTGCTCGACAAACACGGCATGCGCCGCACCGCGCGATAGCGCCTCCAGCCCCAGCGCGCCCGATCCGGCAAACAGATCGGCTGCAGTCAGCCCGTCAAAGCTGCCCAGGCGGCTGGTGAGCATCGAAAACAGCGTCTCGCGTGTGCGGTCGGCGGTGGGCCGGGTGGCGTCGCCAGCGGGCGTCTGCAGTTTGCGTCCGCGCCATTCGCCCGCAATGATCCGCAGCATCAGTCGCGGCCCTCGGGGCGCTGCGGCGAATTGCGCGCGCGCTCGACGCGCCGCGCGGCCTGCGCTGCGGCATCGAGCGGCGCTGCAGCCGGATCAAGCCCGAGCAGCGACTTGCGAAACCGCTCGACCATCACTTGCGGCACTTCCTCCGCCGCGCCGCGCGGTAGGTCGGCCAGTTCGAACGGTCCGTAAACCGTGCGCAGCAGCCGCGAGACTTGCAGCCCCAGATGTTCGAGCACGCGGCGCACTTCGCGGTTCTTGCCCTCGGTCAGGGTCAGTTCGATCCACTGGTTGCGCCCGGTGCTACGCTCCATGTTGGCGTTGATCGGGCCATAGCGCACGCCCTCGATCTCCACCCCTTGCATCAGTTCTTCAAGCTGATCCTGCATCACCGGGCCGAATGTCCGCGCGCGGTATGTGCGCGGGATGCCGGTGGAGGGCAGTTCGAGCGCGCGTTTGAGCTCGCCGTCGTTGGTCAGTAGCAGCAACCCTTCGGTATTGAGATCGAGCCGCCCCACCGGGATCATGCGCGGCGTGCCCGGCGGCAGCGCATTGCGCAGCGCGGTGTAGATCGTCGGGCGGCCCGTCGGATCGCGCTCGGCGGTGATCAGCCCGGACGGCTTGTGAAAGCGGAAAATGCGTGCAGGCGCCGCAGGGGCGACCGGCTTGCCATCCACGCTCACCCCGCGCAGGTTTTTGAGGATCGTGGCCGGCGTGGTGACGACGTCCTCGCCAAGCGTGACCCGCCCCTCGGCGATCAGCCGCTCTACCTCGCGCCGCGAGGCAACCCCCGCGCGGGCCAGCAGCTTGGCGATCCGGTCGCCCTCACGCGGGGTTCCATCATCGGCCAGCGCGCGCTTGAGCGGCACAGCGGCCGCCTTGGGCGTGCGCGGCACCGGGATCTTGTATGTCGCAGGCTTGCTGCCGCTGCCCCAGCCGCCGCCTCCACCGGAGTCATAAGGCGTTCGCGCTGGAGCAGTGGGCCGCGAACCTGCACGGTCATTGGATCGTGGAGGCCGGCCACTCCGGTCTTTCGGGGGAAAAGTCATGGCCGGGGCCTTACGCTCAAACGCGCGATCCGTCACCCCTGCGTCATCAAGCGCTGGCGCGGCGGGATTTGGACGCTAGTCTCGGCCGCATTAATCAAGGAGCGATTGCATCGATGAGCGCAGACATGTCCGGACAGCGCAGCCTTTGGCAATCGGTGCAGCCCTATCTCGAAAAGGAATCTCTCGCCGCGTTCTTCCTCGGCATATCATCTGGCTTTCCTTTTGCGATGATCGGCGCGACTTTGACCACGCGGTTGGCGCAGGACGGGATCGACAAGAAAACCGTCACCGCCTTCACGCTGGCGTTTCTGGTCTATAATCTCAAGGTTTTCTGGGCGTGGCTGGTCGATGGCGTGCGATTGCCGATCCTGGGCAGCCTAGGCCAACGGGTGTCGTGGATGCTGCTGGCGGGCGCGCTGGTGATGGCCGCCGTGGCCAATCTGGCGCTGGTCGATCCATCGGCTGATCTTGGCGCCACGGTGCTGGCCGCCGTGCTGGTCGGTGCCGCTGGCGCGACGTTCGATATCGTGATCGACGCCTACCGGATCGAAACGCTCAAGCCGTATCAGCTCGGCACCGGTTCTGGCATGAGCCAGTATGGCTGGCGGATCGGATCGACCGGCGCGGCGGCGCTGGCGCTGGTCATGGCGGCGCGCACCGGGTGGAGCGCGGCTTATCTCGCCTGCGCGCTGTTTGCATTGCCTGCGATGATCACGGCGGTGGTGCTGGGCGAGCCTGTGCGGCACCGCGAACCGGCCCGGCGCCGGGGCATCCGCGAAGCGTTTTCCGCCATCATCGGCCCGTTCGGCGAGTTTTTCCGGCGCGATGGCGCGTGGTTGGTGTTGCTGTTCATCCTCCTTCATAAAGTCGGCGATACGCTGGCGAACCTCACCTTCCGCCTGCTGTTCGATGATCTGGGTTTCACCAACGACGAGATTGCGATCTGGGATGTGGGCGTCGGCTTCTGGGCGCTGCTGATCGGTGTGTTCATCGGCGGCGTGGCCTATGCGCGCATGGGGCTGAAGCGCTCGGTGCTGCTGGCGCTGGTGCTGATGGCGGTCTCTAACCTGTCGTTCGCAGCCCTTGCCGCTGCCGGGCATTCCAATCTCGGCATGGCCGCCGCAATCGGGTTTGAAAACATCGCGTCGGGCTATGGCGGCGTGGTCGTCATCGCGTATTTCTCGGCGCTTTGCGACCTTCGCTATACGGCGGCGCAATATGCGCTCATTTCCGCCAGTGCCAGCGTGCTCGGCCGTTTCGCCACCGGCACCACAGCGGGCGGGCTGATTGAGGGGATGGGCTATGTCAATTTCTATATCCTCACCACCGCGCTCGCGCTGCCGGGGATCGTGCTGTTCTGGTGGATGAGCCGCAGCGGGCTGGTCGATGCCGCGATGGGCACGGCGGGCGAGGTGGAGGCGCGCGACGTCAGCGCGGTAAGCTGATCAATCCGGCAGCTCCGCATTGAGCCGCAGCACCTCGCCCGCCAGATAAAGCGAGCCGACGATCAGCGCGTCGCCCTTTGGCGGCAGCGCGGCGAGCGCCTGCGCCACGCTGGCAAAGCTGGCAATCGGCAGCGGGGTGAACGGGGCGAAGTCTTCAGGCTTATGCGCGTCATGCCCCGGCGCAGGCACGATCGAGACTGACAGCGCGCGCCCCGCCAGCGGCGCAAGGATCGCGCCGGGGTCTTTGTTCGCCAGCATGCCCATCACGATGTGCAGCGGCGGCTCGCCTGCCAGATGGCGCGCAATCGCCAGCCCCGCGTCGCGGTTATGCCCGCCATCGAGCCAGACAGTGCGGCCTGGCACCAGCGCGGTGAGCGGACCCGCTCCGAGCTTCTGCAACCGCGCGGGCCAGCGCGCATTGCGGATGCCGGTAGCCATTGCCTCCGCGCTCACGCTGACAGCGCTCTGATGGCGCAACATTGCCACCGCTAGCGCGGCATTGTCCGCCTGATGCGCGCCGGGCAGCGCGGGAAGCGGCAAGTCGAGCGTCCCGCGCGCGTCGCGGTAATGGATCGTCTCGCCCACATCGGCCCACCAGTCGCGCCCGCGCAGCATGACCGGCGCACCGATCCTGCCCGCCGTCGCCAGCACGCTGGCCAGCGGCGAGGCGGCATAGCTTTGCGTCACCAACGGCACGCCCGGCTTGGCAATGCTCGCCTTCTCAAACGCGATCCGCGCCAGCGGTTCCTCGGGCGTGCCCGCTTCGGGGGCCAGCAGGAA
>NZ_CAMBTS010000122.1 GCF_945870625.1 Novosphingobium sp. Chol11
GGCCTTGTTCTGCCAGTATGCCTTGAATTCGGGCATCGCGGTGAAGGCAGGCGCGGTCATCGGGGTGTCGATCGCGCCCGGTTGCAGGCAATTGGCAGTGACGCCGAAAGGCCCCAGTTCGCAAGCGACCGAGCGGGTCATGCCCAGCACCGCATGCTTTGAGGTGCCATAAGCGACCAGCCCGGCATCGCCGAACCGCGCCATCGTCGAACCGATGGTGATGATCCGGCCGCGCCCCGAGGCTTTCAGATGGGGCACGCAGTCACGGATGAGGCGAAACACCGCCGTGACATTGACCGCGATGACCCGGTCGAAATAATCGTCGTCGTGCCCCTCGAGCGCATGAAAGCCGCTGATCTCGGCGCAGGGCACAAGAATGTCGATCCCGCCGAGCGTTTCGGCGGCGCGCGCGGTGATCTGGGCATTCACGCCCGGTTCGGTCACATCGACCGCCATATCGACCTCGCCCGCCAGATCGACCGTGAACACTTGCGCGCCATCGGCGGCAAGCCGCCTGGCAGTAGCCGCGCCGATGCCCGAACCGGCGCCGGTCACCAGCGCGCGCCGTCCTTCAAGCCGTCGCTCGCTCATGCCGCGTGATCCTTCCCCGCTGCCCAGCGGATCGCATTCGCAACCAGCTGCCGATAGTGCGCGTTCTCATAAGTCGCAGGCCCGTCGCCCGGTTGCAGATAGACCAGCCTGCTGGCGCGCACCTGTTTGGCCCAGCCGACCAGATTTGATCCCGCCGGATGCTCCCAGCCCTCGCGCGCGTACATTTCACCGCGCACTGCCAGCTCGGCCGACCAGAAATGGTCGCGGTCAAACACAGCGTCCGAGCGCAGCAGCGGGGTCACGTCTGCCTCGAACACTTGCGCCAGATAAAGCTCGTCGGTCAGCGTGAAATGTGCGGGCAATCCGGCGGTCACCGGATGATCGCCGACAACCGACACTTCATGCGTCACATCGTGGCAATAGCCGCTGTCAGGAACGACCGCGCCGCGCACCGTGCCGGGATGATAGCAGAACTGCCCGCCCAGCCATTCGTGATACGCGGTCCATGTCGGCCACCCTGCCAGCGCATGATGCAGCGCGACCACGCCGATCCCGGCATCGAGCAGCGCCTCAAAGCCTGAAACCAGCGCAGCGTCCGGCTCCAGATACAGCGGTGCGCCTTCGCTCACCTCAAAATCCAGCCCCGGCATGTCATAAAGCACCAGCGCATCGAACCCGCGCATGCCCTCTGGCGTCATCAGCCGCGCGGCAGCGGGTTGATCGACCATGGTTGCGGAAATGCCCTCCATGCCTTGAAACACGCTATCGAAGGCGGTCCGGTCGAACGGATGCCCGCGCACGGCGACAAGGCAATTGATCGGCGCGTTGTGGTGGATGAGCGGCATCAGCGGGCTACCTTCACGATGGCTTTGCCGATATTCTTGCCCGATAGCATCCGGTCATAACCCACGAGCACGTTCTCGATCCCCACGGTTTCGTCAAACCGCACCTTGAGCTTGCCCGCGTCCATCCATTCGCGCAGCACCGGCATGAATTCGGCGCCGCGATGAAGGAAATCCGGGATGAAAAACCCCTCGATGCGCAGGCGGCGCATCAGCACCTGATCGAACCGGGCCGGGCCGGGCAGCGGCTCGTCGCTGTTATACCCCGCGACCAGGCCGCACACCGCGACACGGCCATAATGCGCCATGTTGGGCAGCACTGCATCGAGCAGCGGGCCGCCGACATTGTCGAAATAGGCATGGACCCCGCCGGGCACTGCGGCTAGCCGCGCAGCAACATCCTCAGCCTTGTAATCAATCGCGATTTCCGCGCCGAGTTCTTCGGTAAGATAGCGGCACTTCTCCGGCCCGCCCGCCATGCCAATCACCCGCACGCCCAGATTGCGCGCCACCTGGCAGACAAGGCTGCCGGTCGCGCCGGCGGCGGCGGAGACGACCAGCCACTCGCCGGGCTTGGCCGCGGCCACTTCCTTCACGCCGACATACGCGGTCCACGCATTCATCCCCAGTTCGCCGAAATGTGCGCGCGGATCGGCTACCGTGTCGTCGAGCACGGTAAGGCCGGAGAGCGCCGGGTCCATCGTCGCAACTTCCGCCCATTGCCCAAAGCCGCGCACCAGCGCGCCCTCGGGAAAGGCGGGATCGCGGCTCTCGCTCACTCGGCCGAGCACAAGTCCGACCATCGCGGTGCCCAGCGGCAGCGGCGGCTGATAGCCATCGGTGCGCGGCCCCATCCACATCCGCGTGCCCGCATCCATGGAGAGCCAATGGGTCGCAACGCGCACCTGGCCCTGCGCCAACGGGGCCAGCGTCTCGCTTTCAAGGCTGAGCGCTCCTGCAAAATCAGTGCCTTGCGGATGGTGGTTCAGCCGCCAGAACTGGTTGCTTGTCATTCCATGTCCTTAATATCTCAAGAGAAAGCGATGGTGGTCAGCACATCGCCGCCGCGATAGCTCTGCGCCGCTTTTGCAACCATGGCATAGAACCCGGTGAGGCTGGGCACCGGGGCATAAAGCTCGATCATATGGCCCAGCGTGGCCGAGGTATCGGCAAAGGCAAACACGAACCCGTCGTTCATCTGCGCATAAAGCGCCGCCGGGTGCCCCGCCTCGGCAAACCGCGCGAGCGCGGCATCGACATCGTCGACGAATAGCGCGGTGTGATGCAGCCCCCAGCGCCCCGATCCTTCGGGATAGAGATCGCGGAAGGCCGAAGGGCCCGGATTGTTCTGCTGGACAAATTCGATCATCACATCGCCCCACTGGCCATAGGCGGACGTGTGATCGAGCGTGCGCTCGGTCTCGCGGTGCCGCGCGCGGGCCAGCGGGATATGTTCGGCCACGAAGTAAGGCCCCGACCCATAAAGCGCATGATGCGCCAGCGCGGCGGCGCGCACATCCTCGCAGAAATAGGCGATCTGGCGGACGGGCAGGTCCATCGCTAGATCGACGCGCCGCCATCGATGCGAAACTCAGCCCCGGTCGCAAAAAGCGATTCGTCGCTGGCGAGATAGACCGCGATGGCGGCGATCTCTTCGGGTTTGCCCAGCCGCCCGATCGGATGCGACGCGACAAAGCTGGCATAGAGCGCATCGGGATCGTCGGACTGGGCCAGCACTTTGTCGATGATCGGGGTGTGGATCGCGCCCGGATGGATCGAATTGCAGCGGATGGGATAGCCTTGGGCAGCAAAATGGAGCGCGCAGGACTTGGTCATCAGGGTGACTGCCGCCTTCGCCGCGTTATAGGCCACCAGCGTGCCGGTGGCGCGGATGCCAGCGAGCGAGGACATGTTGATGATCGAGCCGCCTTTCTCCTTCATCAGCGGCAGCACATGTTTTGTGCCCATGAATACGCCGAGCACGTCGATATCGAGCTCATGGCGAAACTGATCGAGCGTCACGTCCTCGATCGAGCCGAGCGTGGTGATCCCGGCGTTGTTGACCAGCACATCGAGCGGCCCGCAAGTGGCGAAGGCATCGAGCCACGATTGCTCCTTGGTCACGTTGAGCACCACGAACCGGGCCGCTTCGCCCAGTTCGGCAACCATCGCCGCGCCGCCCGCCGCATCGATATCCGCGATCACCACGGCGGCTCCCTCGGCGACGAACGCGCGCGCCATCGCCGCGCCAAGTCCCGAAGCAGCGCCCGAAATGAAGGCAGTTTTCCCCGCAAGCCGCGCCATCAGCGTTGCACCCAATTGTGTGACATGCCTTGTCTCCCGATTTTCTCCGGCCCCATGGCCGTGATGTCCTTGCATGGTCTAACCCAGCTACGCCCGGAGCCGTGCTGGCGAATTCGCTAGGCTTAGCGAAAGATTTGCGCCTCTCAACGTCGCCCAAGGCTGGCCGTAACACCCCGCAAGAATTCGAATATTCCGCTGATCGCTTACCATTGGGCAAGTATTTTCCAGTATCACTTGCGATGTGACCAGAACGCTTCCGATCAGCCCTTCCGCGCTTCCGCGCGAACTCCCTGCGATGGCGATCGTGGGCCTTTCCGATCCAGCGGAGGGCGACTGGGCGCGCCTGCGCGGCATGCAGTATTCCAGCTTGGCCAAGCTGATCGGCGCCCGCATGCTGTCGCATGCGCTGGCCGCGCTGCTGGTTATCCAGGCGCTGGGCGGCGCGATCAACGTGATCATTCTCGCCGGTTGGGCCGCCGTGTTGGTCGGCGCGCTGATTTATGGCGCGCGTTATGATCTAGCGCTGGAGGACGCCGACCGGCGCCGCATATCGCGCAAAGAGGTCTATTCTCAAACCATCAGCATCGCGGTGGCCGCTTTCGTCTGGGCGCTGCCGATGCTCGTGCTGGCCCATTTCGTCAGCAGTGAGCAGCGCTTGCTGCTGTGGAGCATCATGACGATGGTGATGGCGGCAACCGCGTTGGCCTTTGCCGCGGTGCCGCTCGGCACCATGCTGTTCAGCGCGATTCTGGGCGCGGCGGGGTTGATCACCTTTGTCATCCACGGCGAGTTTCTGGCGGCGTCGGTTGCGGTCACGTTCGTGATCATGCTTTTGATCGGCAGCCTGGAGGCGGCGCGCACCTTCCTCACCGGCAAAGTCGCCGAAGCGAGCATGGCGGAAAAGAGCGAGGTCGTCTCGCTGCTGCTACGCGAATTTGAAGAGGGCGAGGCCGATTGGCTGTGGCAGGTGGACAGCACGCGGCGCGTGCGCGCCGCCTCGGCGCGGTTTGCCTTTGCGCTGGGCGAAGATCCCGAAGATGTTGACGGTCGTCCGCTGGTGCAACTGATTGCCGGGGCCTCGTGGGAAACCGGCCACTTCGATTCGTCGCTGCACGATCTGGCCGAAAAGCTGAACCGGCGGGAGAGCTTTGCCAATCTGCTCGTACGCGTCACCTTGCGCGGCGGCCATCGCTGGTGGGAGCTTTCCGCCTCGCCCAAATTTGATGACAACGGGGTTTTTGTGGGCTTTCGCGGGGTCGGTTCGGATGTCACCGAGCAACGCGAAAGCGCCGACAAGATCGCGTACCTTGCGCGCTATGACACGCTGACCCGCCTGCCGAACCGGCTGATGCTGACCGAGACGCTGGGCGAGGCGATGCGCGATGCCGATCGCTGGCGGATGCGCTGCGCCTTCCTGATGATCGATCTCGACCGGTTCAAGGCGGTTAACGATACGCTGGGGCATCTCGTCGGCGACAAGCTGCTGGCGCGGGTGGCGGATCGGCTCCGCTCGCTGATGAGCGAGAACGAACTGTGCGGGCGGCTCGGCGGCGATGAATTTGCCATCGTGATCCGCGATGCGACCGACAGTCAGCGGATCGAGGAGATTGCCAATGCCGTTGTCGCCGCGCTTTCGCAGCCTTACGAGGTCGATCATCACACGCTCTATGTCGGGGCCAGCGTCGGCTCGGCGCTCGGTCCGCGCGATGGGGCCACGGTCGAAACGTTGATGCGCAATGCCGATCTGGCGCTTTACAACGCCAAGGATCAAGGCGGCGGCCAGCATTGCGGCTATGAACCCTCGCTCCACACCCATGCCGAAGAGCGCCGCCAGCTCGAGTTTTCGCTGCGGCAAGCGCTGGAGCGCGGCGAATTCAACGTGGTTTACCAACCGGTGGTCGATGCCACGACCGAAGAGCCGCTCAGTTTCGAGGCGCTGCTGCGCTGGAACTCTGCCGAGCATGGCCCGGTAAGCCCGGCCAAGTTCATTCCGCTGGCTGAAGATACCCGGTTGATCGTGCCGATCGGCGAGTGGGTGCTGCGCACGGCCTGCTGCGAGGCGATGAACTGGCCGGGGAACATCAAGGTCGCGGTCAATGTTTCGGGTGAGCAATTGCTCGATCCGCATTTTGCCGAAACCGTGATCAGCGCGCTGGCCGCCAGCGGGCTACCGCCGCACCGGCTTGAGGTCGAGGTGACCGAAAGCATTTTCGTGCGCGATGGCGCGGTGGCGCAGCAAACCTTGGAGCGGATCATGTCGCTGGGCTGCGGCGTTGCGCTCGATGACTTCGGCACCGGCTATTCTTCGCTGGGATACCTGCGGCGGATGCGCTTTTCGACGATCAAGGTCGACCGCAGCTTTGTTCAGGGCGCGGCGCTCAACAATCCGGAAAGCCTCGCCATTGTGCGCGCGGTTGTCGCCATGGCCGATGCGCTGGAGATGTCGACCACCGCCGAAGGGGTTGAGACCGAAGCGGAACTGGCCATGATCCGCCATCTCGGCTGCAAGAAGATCCAGGGCTATTTCTTTGGCCGCCCGATGGCCGCCGCCGATGCGCTGGCCATGTTCGACAGGCTGGCCCAGCCAAGCATCGAGGCCGTTGCCGTCCCGCTCAAGCGGCGACGTTAAGCCCTGCCAGCACGCTTTCAAACAGCGCGCGGCCATCGCTGCCGCCCTGCGCCGCTTCGATCATGCGCTCAGGATGGGGCATCATGCCCAGCACATTGCCGCCCGCATTCAGCACCCCGGCGATGCCGCGCTGCGAGCCATTGACCGGTTCATCATAGCGAAACGCGACGCGGCCTTCGCCCTCGATCCGGTCCAGCGTTTCCTCGTCGGCAAAGAAATTGCCATCGTGATGCGCCACCGGAATCACGATCCGCTGGCCCGCGCCGTAGCGCGCGGTGAACAGCGACTGGTTGTTTTCCACGCGCAGCGGCACTTCGCGGCAAACGAACCGGATGCCCGCATTGCGCATGAGCGCGCCGGGCAGCAGGCCGGCCTCGGTGAGCACCTGAAAGCCATTGCACACGCCCAGCACCGCAACGCCGCGCGCCGCCTCATCGATCACCGCGCGCATCACCGGCGAACGCGCCGCCATGGCGCCCGAGCGCAAATAGTCGCCATAGGAAAACCCGCCGGGCAGCGCGATGAAATCGAGGCCAGCGGGCAGGGCCGCATCGCCGTGCCACACGCGGTGGACCGTGCCGCCGCAGACCTGCTCGATGGCGACCGCCAGATCGCGGTCGCAGTTCGATCCGGGGAAGGTGATGACCGCCGCGGTGAACGCCATGGCTCAGGCTACCCGTTCGATGCGATAGTTTTCGATGACCATGTTGGCCAAAAGATTGCGGCACATCGCATCGAGCGCTTCATCGGTGACGGTGTGGTCCACCTCAAGTTCGATCAGCCGCCCGGCGCGCACATCGCTGATCCCGGCAAAGCCCATTCCATCGAGCGCATGATGGATGGCGCGGCCTTGCGGATCGAGCACCCCGTTCTTGAGGCTGACATGGATGCGGACTTTCATGGGGCGGGGCCTTTCTTGCAGGCTGGAAGCATTTCCTCGGCCTATGCCCCGATCGCCGGAAAAGGGCAAGTTGACGAAGTTGACACAGTCCTGAGAAATAATTGCAATCGATCAGTGGGTCATTATTGATCGGGTGAGACGATTAATGCCGCTTTTGACCGTGTCGCGCTTGCCATGCTGGGTGGGCCTTATGACGCAACGGGCAAATGTAGGACAGCGCAATCACAAGAACATTGCGCCGCGCCCCGGCGAAGGCTGAGGTGCGGGGTTGGGGATTGGTGTCATTTGTCCGGCGCCTCCGCCCCCTTCGGCAAGACCAGCACCGTTACCGCGTGATCCAGCGCGAGGTAGCGGCGGGCCATCGCCTGCAGCGCGGCGGGGGTGATGGCATCGAGGCGGGATTTGGCCTGCAGGTAGCGGTCGATCCGCTCGGGGTGCGAGGCGGCGCGTTCGGCAAGCGCGAGCCAGCCGCCGTTGGTCTTGAGCGCATTGTCGATCCGCTCGCGCATCGGTTCGCGCGCGCGCTTCAGCACGTCGGGATCGACCGGGCGTTCGGCAAGGCTGCGCACCGTGCCCTCGATCGAAGCGCGGGTCTTGGCGACATCGGCGAGATTGACCGAGGCGTTGATCGTGAAGGTGCCCCAATCCTGCCACACCCGCGAAAGCGCGGATTGCACAGCGGGCGAATAGGACGTGCCCAGCGCCTCGCGCACGGTATCGGTCACGGCGATCCCGGCGACTTCCTGAAGCAGTTCGAGCGTCATCGCGGCGACCGGGTCGCGGTCGTCGGTGGTCGGCCAGACCATGCGCACGATCGCCTGATTGGCCTCGCCCTCATGGCGGATCACGGCGAGGCCGCGCTGCGCGGTGAAGGCGCGCGTGCGGGCGGTTTCATAAGGGCGGAACGCGGCCTCGCGCGACGGCAACGCGCCCAAGGTGCGGCCGACCAGCGCGATGGCGGCATCGGGATCGAGATCGCCGACCAGCGCAAGCTCGATCGCGCCGTGCGCCAGCCGGTCCGATATGTCGCTGCGCAACTTGGCGAAAGTCAGCTTCTGATAATCTTGCGGCGGCTGCAACGCGAAGCGCGGGTCGCCGGGGCTCAAAATGCCGCTGAGCGCGCCGGAAAGCGCGGAGGCCGGCGTGGCATTGAGGCGCGCGAAATAGTTGGTCATGTTCTGGTGAAACAGGCTCTCGGGCTCAGGCCGGTAGCCCGGATCGGTGATCGTGGCGGCGAGCAATTGCAGCTCAAGCTCCAGATCGCGCGGGATCGTGGTAGCGCTCACCGCAAAGGCATCGCCGCCCGCGGCAATCCCGTTTGAGACCGAGCGCCCCGCCAGCAAGGTTTGCAGATCGTCCTGGCT
>NZ_CAMBTS010000123.1 GCF_945870625.1 Novosphingobium sp. Chol11
ATGAACGACCTTACCAAGTTCACCAACCAGATCGCCAAGCCCGAAACTTTCGACCAGATCCAGATCGGTCTGGCGAGCCCCGAGCGCATTCGCTCGTGGTCGTTCGGCGAGATCAAGAAGCCCGAGACGATCAACTATCGCACGTTCAAGCCTGAGCGTGACGGTCTGTTCTGCGCGCGCATCTTCGGCCCGGTGAAGGACTACGAGTGCCTGTGCGGCAAGTACAAGCGCATGAAGTACAAGGGCGTCGTCTGCGAAAAGTGCGGCGTCGAGGTTACTGTCACCAAAGTGCGCCGCGAGCGCATGGGGCACATCGAACTCGCCGCGCCGGTGGCGCACATCTGGTTCCTGAAGTCGCTGCCGAGCCGCATTGGCTTGCTGCTCGACATGCAGCTCAAGCAGCTTGAGCGCATTCTGTACTTCGAGAGCTATGTCGTGATCGAGCCGGGCATCACCCCGCTCGAGCGCTACCAGCTGCTCACCGAAGACGAACTGCTCGACGCGCAGGACCAGTACGGCGAGGACGCATTTTCGGCCGGGATCGGCGCGGAAGCAGTCAAGCACATGCTGATGGACCTCGATATGGTCCAGGAGAAGGAAGAGCTGCTCAAGGAGCTTTCCGAGACCAAGTCAGAACTCAAGCCCAAGAAGATCATCAAGCGGCTCAAGGTCGTGGAATCGTTCATCGATTCGGGCAATCGTCCCGAATGGATGATCCTCGACGTTGTGCCGGTTATTCCGCCAGAGTTGCGCCCGCTGGTGCCGCTCGATGGTGGCCGCTTTGCGACCTCGGACTTGAACGATCTCTATCGCCGCGTGATCAACCGCAACAACCGCTTGAAGCGCCTGATCGAACTGCGCGCGCCGGACATCATCGTGCGCAACGAAAAGCGCATGCTGCAAGAAGCAGTCGACGCCTTGTTCGACAACGGCCGCCGCGGCCGCATCATTACGGGTGCTAACAAGCGTCCGCTGAAGTCGCTCTCCGACATGCTCAAGGGCAAGCAGGGCCGCTTCCGTCAGAACCTGCTCGGCAAGCGCGTCGATTATTCGGGCCGTTCGGTCATCGTCACCGGGCCTGAGCTCAAGCTGCACCAGTGCGGGTTGCCCAAGAAGATGGCGCTCGAGCTGTTCAAGCCGTTCATCTACGCCCGCCTCGACGCCAAGGGTCTGTCGATGACCCTGAAGCAGGCCAAGAAGTGGGTCGAAAAGGAGCGCAAGGAAGTCTGGGACATCCTCGACGAGGTGATCCGCGAGCATCCCGTGATGCTCAACCGCGCGCCGACTTTGCACCGTCTGGGCATTCAGGCGTTCGAGCCCGTGCTGATCGAGGGCAAGGCGATCCAGCTTCACCCGCTGGTCTGCTCGGCGTTCAACGCCGACTTCGACGGCGACCAGGTGGCGGTCCACGTGCCGCTTTCGCTGGAAGCCCAGCTCGAAGCGCGCGTGCTGATGATGTCGACCAATAACATTCTCAGCCCCGCCAACGGCAAGCCGATCATCGTGCCGTCGCAGGACATGGTCTTGGGGCTCTACTATCTCTCGATGGACCGCCAGGGCGAGCCGGGCGAGGGCATGCTGCTGGCCGATATGGCCGAAGTGCATCAGGCGCTGTTCGCCGGCGCTGTCACCATGCACTCGAAGATCACCGCGCGCGTTCCGCAGACCGACGAAAAGGGCAAGCAGTACCTCAAGCGGTATGAAACCACCCCGGGCCGCATGCTGATCGGCGAATGCCTGCCCAAGAGCAGCACGGTTCCCTTCGAGCTGGTCAATCGCCTGCTCACCAAGAAGGAAATCGCCGACGTTATCGATCAGGTCTATCGCCACACCGGCCAGAAGGACACGGTGCTGTTCGCCGATGCGATCATGAGCCTGGGCTTCCGCAATGCGTTCAAGGCGGGCATTTCGTTCGGCAAGGACGACATGATCATCCCGGACGCCAAGATCCCGCTGGTCGCCGAGACCAAGGATCTCGTCGCCGATTACGAGCAGCAGTATCAGGACGGCCTGATCACGCAGCAGGAAAAGTATAACAAGGTGATCGACGCCTGGAGCCGCTGCGGCGATCAGGTGGCGGCGGCCATGATGGAAGAGATCAAGGCCACCCCCAAGGACGCCAATGGCCGCGAGGCGCAGGTCAATTCGATCTACATGATGTCGCACTCCGGCGCGCGTGGTTCGCCAACGCAGATGAAGCAGCTGGCGGGTATGCGCGGGCTGATGGCCAAGCCTTCGGGCGAGATCATCGAAACGCCGATCATCTCGAACTTCAAGGAAGGGCTCACCGTCCTTGAATACTTCAACTCGACGCACGGCGCGCGCAAGGGTCTGGCCGATACCGCGCTCAAGACCGCGAACTCGGGCTACCTGACGCGCCGTCTGGTCGATGTGTCGCAGGATTGCGTGGTCACGGTCGAGGATTGCGGCACCGAGCGCGCGCTGGAAATGCGCGCGATCGTTCAGGGTGGTTCGGTGATTGCCTCGCTGGGCGAGCGCATTCTCGGGCGCACCTTGGCCGAGGATATGGTCGAGGCCAAGACCGGCACGGTGCTTGTGGCCAAGGGCACCTTGCTCGATGAGCCGACCGTGGCGCGGATCGAGGCGGCTGGCATGCAGGCCGCGCGCATTCGTTCGCCGTTGATCTGCGAGGCGCAGGTCGGTGTCTGCGGCACTTGCTATGGCCGCGATCTGGCGCGCGGTACTCCGGTCAACATCGGCGAGGCGGTTGGTGTGATCGCCGCGCAGTCGATTGGCGAGCCGGGTACGCAGCTCACCATGCGCACCTTCCACATCGGCGGTGCGGCACAGGTCAACGAGCAATCGAACCTCGAGGCGATTTGCGATGGCTCGGTTGTCTACCGCGACATCCCGACGATCATCGATTCGCGCGGCCGGCGGTTGTCGCTCGCCCGCAATGGCGAGATCGTGGTGCTCGACAACGAGGGCCGCGAGCGCGCGATGCACCGTGTGCCTTATGGTACGCATCTGCTGCTTGAGAACGGCGCCACCGTGGCGCTGGGCGAACGGCTGGCCGAGTGGGACCCGTTCACCCTGCCGATTATCACCGAAAAGTCCGGCATCGTGCGCTACCAGGACATGGTCGATGGCCGCACCCTGACCGAGCTGGTCGATGACGCCACGGGCATTGCCCAGCGCGTGGTTACCGAAAACCGCGTCGGTGGGCGCGGCAAGAAGGAAGACCTGCGTCCGCGCCTGACATTGATGGGTGAGGATGCGAGCGAGGCCGCGCGCTATCTGATGGCGCCGGGGACGACGCTGTCGGTCGAGGATGGCCAGATGGTGCAGGCGGGCGACGTGCTCGCGCGCGCCAGCCGCGAAGCTGCCAAGACACGCGACATCACCGGCGGTCTGCCGCGGGTGGCCGAGCTGTTCGAAGCACGCAAGCCCAAGGATAACGCGATCATTGCCAAGATTTCGGGCCGGATCGAATTCGTCCGCGACTACAAGGCCAAGCGCAAGATCGCGATCATCCCGGAAGAGGGCGATCCGGTCGAGTACCTGATCCCCAAGTCCAAGGTGATCGACGTTCAGGAAGGCGACTTCGTCAAGAAGGGCGACAACCTGATCTCGGGCTCGCCCGATCCGCATGACATTCTGGAAGTGCTCGGGGTCGAGGCTTTGGCCGAATACCTCGTCGCGGAAATCCAGGAAGTCTACCGGTTGCAGGGCGTGAAGATCAACGACAAGCACATCGAGGTGATTGTTCGCCAGATGCTGCAGAAGGTCGAGATCACTGACGGCGGGGACACTACCTTGCTGCCGGGCGAGCAGGTCGATTTCGAGGAAATGAACGAATACAATGTGAAGCTGGCGCCGGGCATGCGTCCGGCCGAAGGCAAGCCGGTGCTGCTTGGCATCACCAAGGCCAGCTTGCAGACGCGCTCGTTCATTTCGGCGGCATCGTTCCAGGAAACCACCCGCGTGCTGACGCAGGCGGCGGTTGAAGGCAAGAAGGACTCGCTGATCGGGCTGAAGGAGAACGTCATTGTCGGCCGCCTCATCCCGGCGGGCACGGGCGCGGGCATGAACCGCATGCGTGTGGCCGCCAACAGCCGTGATGCGGCGCTGCGCGCATCCTATCGCAAGCTGCAGGAATCGCTGATCGCGCCGGCGAGCGCGGCGGAAGAGCATGCGGCCGAATTGGCGCAGGGCCCCGAAGCCGCCATTGGCGACGATCCGCTGGCTGCGGTCGAAGGCGAAACCCACGGGCTTGATGCCGATGCGGGTGATTACCTGATCAAGGGCGACGAAGCCTAAGTCTTCGCCGCCAAGCCAAAGAGAGCGAAAGGCCCCGCCGGTGCAATCCGGCGGGGCTTTTTCATGCATGATGCTCTGGTTACGCATTCATCGCAGGGGGTGCGGATCAGCATTGTCAATGCTCGCGGGCGTATCAGGGCAGAATGTCTTGGCGGCATTTTGCCAGCTGTGCCTGAGGATGTCTTATGATAAGCCACAAAGCACGTTTGGGCGCGCGGTTCCTGATCGGCCTGCTGCTGGTCTCGATCGCGGTGGCTTCGATCGTGGTCTATTATGTCCGCTCGGGCGGGCCGATCACCATGCGCGAGGCGCTGCAGAGCGAGCTCGTCGCGGATATTCTGCCGCCCCCTGCCTTTGTCGTCGAGCCTTACAAGAACGCCGCCTTGATCATGCTCGATCCGCAGGCGGCGTCGCCCCATGTCGCGGATATCAAGGCCGAGCGCGCCGAATATGAAGCACGCAAAACATACTGGCAGGCTGCGGTTCTGCCTGAGGCGATGCGTTTGCCGCTCGACGGTACGTTGAGTTCCGCAGACCGCTTCTGGAAGGTCATGGACAGCCGCTTTCTTCCGGCGCTCACCAGCGGCGATCGCGCCGCGATGGCCGCCGCCTTCAACAATGGCCTCACTCCTGCTTATGCCGATCAGCATGGTCAGGTGACCCGGCTGGTCGCGCTCTCGGCCAGATATCGCGCCGAGGCGGCGCAGACCGATGGGCGCAACACCCAGCTGGCGCTCGCATTCCTCGGCATTGTCGCCTTGCTGGTGATCGGTGCGATCCAGTGGAGCGCGCGCGCCGTGCAGCAGCAGATCGTCGAGCCGCTGGTAACGACGGCCAGCGCGATGTCGGCCATGGCCTCGGGCGATTATGACCAAATGCTGGACGGCGCTGGACGCAACGACGAGATCGGCCTGATGGCGCAAGCGATCGAGGTATTCCGCGAGAATGGCAAGGCGCGCCAACAGGCCAGCGCCGAACAGCGGATCGTCGTGGCAGCGCTCACCGAAGGTCTGGAACGGATCGCCAGCAAGGACCTTGAGTACCGGGTCGACGACCGCTTTCCCGAATCATACGAAGCGCTTCGGCGCAACTACAATGAAGCGGTCAACGCGCTTGCCGGCGCGCTGCGCACCGTGCGTGTGGGCGCGGCCAGCGTGCAGGGCAGCATTGGCGAAATCCGCGCCGCCGCCGATGATCTGGCGGCGCGCAACGAAGTGCAAGCTTCGCGCATCACCGAGACCGCCGGCGCGCTCAACGCTGTCACCGCGATTGTCAGCGAAACCGCGGCGGGCGCGGTCGCCGTGCAAAAGGCCGTCACCGCCGCACGCAGCGAGGCCACCGATGGCGGCGAAGTAGTCGAGCGCGCGATCGAGGCCATGGCCCGGATCGAGACGTCCGCCAAGGAAATCGGCCAGATCATTGCGGTGATCGACGGCATTGCCTTTCAGACCAATCTGCTGGCGCTCAACGCCGGGGTCGAGGCGGCGCGTGCGGGCGAGGCTGGGCGCGGGTTTGCCGTCGTCGCCACCGAAGTGCGCGCCTTGGCCCAGCGCTCCGCCGATGCCGCGCAAAGCATCAAGGAGCTGATCACCACCAGCGGAGTGCAAGTGGGTGCCGGTGTCGCGCTGGTTGGCCAGACGGGCGAGAAGCTGGTCGGGATCGTGCGCCGCGTGTCGGAAATCAATGCCTTGATCGATGGCATTGCCAGTTCGGCCACACGTCAGGCCCAGAACCTTGTCGGGGTAAACGGCGCAATGGGTGACATGGAGCCGATGACGCAGCAGAATGCCGCCATGGTCGAGCAATCTTCGGCCGCGACACGCAGCCTTTCAAGCGAAGCCCAGCTCCTCACCGAACTGGTCGAAACCTTCCGCACCCGCGACGGGGCGGAACGGCCTGCCGTGGTTTCCCAGCCCGCGACACTGCGCCGAACGTCAGCGCTGCAAATCCAGCACCCGGCGATGCCGCTTGCCTTGGCAAGCTGAAACGAGGCGCGGCGATACTGGGTTTGGACCAGCGAGGTGCCGTGCGCGGCCAGAAAAACCGCGCCGCTGGTTACTTCGCTTTGCGGTGCTCGCCCTTGACCCAGCGGACGGTGCCCGAACTGGCACGCATGACCACGCTTTCGGTGGTCATCACGCCGTCCTTGCGCACCTTGACCCCGGCGAGCAGCGAACCATCGGTCACGCCGGTCGCGGCGAAGATGCAGTCGCCCTTGGCCAGCTCATGAAGGTCGTAGATCTTGTTCAGATCGGTGATGCCCCACTTGTAGGCGCGCTCCTTTTCATCGTCGTTGCGGAAAATCAGTCGCGCCTTGAACTGCCCGCCGACGCAGCGCAGCGCCGCCGCCGCCAGCACGCCCTCGGGCGCGCCGCCGGTGCCCATGTACATGTCGATGCCTGTATCCTCGTCGGTCACTGCGATCACCCCGGCGACGTCGCCATCGGGGATCAGGCTGATGCCGCAGCCAAGCGCGCGCAGTTCGGCGATCAGATCGGCATGGCGCGGCCGGTCGAGCACGCAGATGATGATGTCTTCGGGGTTGACCCCTTTCGCGGCGGCCACGGCGCGCACGTTGTCGCTAGGCGACTTGGCCAGATCGATGATCCCCTCCGGATAGCCGGGGCCGACCGCCAGCTTCTCCATGTAAACGTCGGGCGCATTGAGCAACCCGCCTTCTTCGGCAACGGCCAGCACAGCCAGCGCATTGGGCCCCGCCTTGGCGGTGATCGTCGTGCCTTCCAGCGGATCGAGCGCGATGTCGATCTTGGGGCCCTTGCCCGGCGCAGAGCCGACCTTCTCGCCGATATAGAGCATGGGCGCTTCGTCGCGCTCGCCTTCGCCGATGACCACGGTGCCATCCATGTAAAGCTCGTTGAACGCGGCGCGCATCGCCTCGACCGCTGCCGCATCCGCCGCCTTTTCATCCCCGCGCCCGATCAGCTTGGATGCGCCGATGGCTGCGGCTTCGGTCACGCGGACCATCTCAAGCACCAGAACACGGTCGAGCACTTGCGAGGCGGTGGGGGTTTGCGTCGGTTCAGTCACATTGACTCCTTCGGATGCTTGAGCGCAGAGTTGCAGGCGTCCTAGACGGGAGGAAGCATTGTTGTCGAGGCTGGGCTTGTTGCTTGCATGTGTTATTCTGAGCGGCGGGCCGCAGCGCGCAGTAGCGCAAGACGTGACGAGGCCCGCTGAGGCGGCTGATGCGGCCGCTCCGCTCTCGGCCGAAGCGTCTGCCGCGATCGCGCAGCGCCTGATGCAGGGGCCGCCGCAGCCGCAACGCTGCGGTATCCCGGCGGCCGATGGCACGATCATCGTTTGCGGCGGCAAGGCGGCCAGCGACAAGGAACGCCTGCCCTTGCGCGATGAACTTGAATCGGCGCGCTCGACCAAGGACGGCATGCCGCGCGCGCCCAATGTCAGCGGCCTGCGCGATTGCAGCCGCGGCTGCATCGGCCTCGGTTCTGCGCCGGTGCCGATGTACTACTTCGATCTCAAGGCGCTTCCCGAAGCCCCGCCTGATTCGGATGCCGACAAGATCGCGCGCGGCGAGATCCGCGCGCCTTAGGATTAGGGCTAGTCGCTCAGGATATGCATCACGAGCGGCGCGGCGCCGAGGTTGCTTGATCCTTCGAGCAGGCGCAGCGCCTCGCCGATTGCGCTTTCCGGCCCCTCGTGCGTCACCATCGCCACCAGCACATCGTCATCGCTCCCGGCGGCGGCGCGGCCCGTCTGGATGAGGCTCTCGATCGAGACCCCGGCATCGCGCATGGCGGCGGTGATCTCGGCCAGCACGCCCGGCCGGTCGGCGGCGATGAAGCGCAAGTACGCCTTGCCGGTGCGGTGGCCGGTGTCGGCGGGGGCCGCG